>NZ_JBHVPG010000005.1:0-326581 GCF_042887545.1 Streptomyces sp. NPDC057939 | reverse complement strand
AGACTTCCTCCACACCTACAACCATCACCGCTGCCACACCGCACTCGACGGCAACCCACCCATCAGCCGTGTGAACAACCCTGCGGGTCAATACATCTAGGCCGTGTCTTTCGGATCATCGGATCGTTGGTTGATGTGTGTCGTTGACTGATGCCCAGTGGGCCCGCATCGAGCCGTTGCTGCCGGATCGGGCGCCTCGGCGGGGTGGGCGGTGGCGGGATCACCGGCAGGTGATCGACGCGATCGCGTTCAAGTACCGCACCGGGACGCCGTGGATGGATCTACCCGAGCATTTCGGGTCGTGGAAGGGCGCCCACAACCGGCTGCGGATGTGGGCGGCCGACGGGACGTGGGCGAAGGTCTTCACCGCTCTCCTTGCGCAGGCCGACGCCGAGGGCGACCTGGACTGGGTTGTCCCGGTCGATTCCACGATCGTGCGAGCACATCAGCACACGGCCGGAGCCCGCCAAAAGGGGCCCCGGCCGGCGCGCCCGCCGACCATGACCTCGGACGCTCCCGCGGCGGACTGACCACAAAGATCCACCTCGCCGCGGACAGCCGCTGCCGCCCACTCGCATTCGTCGTCACGCCCGGCCAGGCCGGTGACGCACTCGCGTTCCCCCAGGTCATGGCCCAATTACGAGTACCCCGACGGACCGGCCGCCCCAGGACCACGCCGGACGTGGTCCTGGCCGACAAGGCCTATTCATCCCGGGCGATCCGCCGTCATCTGCGGCGGCGCGGGATCCGGGCGGTGATCCCGCAGCCCGCCGACCAGGCCGCGAACCGCAAGCGCCTCGGCCGACACGGCGGCCGCCCGCTGTCCTTCGACCGCGAGGCCTACAAGCAGCGGAACACCGTCGAGCGGTGCACCAACAAGCTCAAGCAGTGGCGCGGCCTGGCCACCAGATACGACAAGACCGCCACCATCTACCTCGCCGGACTCCACCTCGCCGCCATCTTCATCTGGTCAGCAAGGTGATCCGAAGGAAACGGCCTAAGCCCGGGCCGTACCGGAACAACCCCGGGCGGTCACTCATCCGTCTCGTCCGTCCGACACAAGCCGCGGGTGCCGAGGGGGACATCGGGAAGCTCCCGTTCGACTCTCTCGGCCTCGAAGAAGTCCAGCTCCGTGGGTCCCATGTCCAGCACCGCGCAGAGCTCCTCATGGAGCACGACGAAGGCCAGGAACCGCTCCTCCGCCCAGTCCTCGAAGTCGTCCCTTCCGGTCACTCTGAAGGCGGAAGGCTCCAGGTCGAACACCTCGCTCGCCCAGCTTCGATACCACTCGAAGACACGGTCGGCCGCCGAGGCGACCCCCTCACCGCCCAGCTCGCACAGCTTGTCGGCGGAGGCACGGGCGACGGACGCCGCCCTGCGGACCGGCTTCAGATTGCTGGTCGGAAAGCCGCCGGAGGAGAAATTGACTGCCGCGACCAGCTCGGAGATGGCCTTGTGCCAGCCGGTCATGTCGCTCTGGAACAGCCGGTACGCCCGGATGAGACCCGCTCTCGGAGAAGGATCCTCGGGCGCCACGCGGTTGGGGTTCGGCAGCCGCAGCAGCTCCTTGTAGCGGAACATGGCCTGGCGGTCGATGCCTCCGCGATCGAAGCGGGTGTGGCAGTTCGGGCACAGAACGATCATGTTGTGGAAATCGTGCCTCTGGACGCGGTGCCAGGGCACGATGTGCGCGATCTCCAGAGGAGTCGCACGACAGGTCGGTATAGCGCACCGGTGACCAGTCTCGACGAAGAGCTGCCGGGCTAACGGACGAGGCACCTTGGTGCGATTGGCGGCCATACGCGAAGCCTAGTAGGCGCCACTGACAACAACGTCAGTCGACGAGCGAGGAACCCGCCACCGGCCGCGCCGGCCTCCTGCCGTTGACCACTCCCGCGAATCGAACCCACGCCCTGGACTGCGGCCGCTCCAAACCCGGCGATCACCAGGAGAACTCGCAGAACCGAGCACTGATCAGCGCGTTCGCGGCCGTGGCGTCAGGCCGCCTCTTTCGGATCTTGTCGGTCAAGCCCGCGTATCCCCCAGGTGCCGTTCATCGGCGCCTTGGCGGGGCGCCGCCGTACTGGACGTACTTGGTGCCCCGCCAAGGCGGCGAGGTGCGGTGCCGGGCGGCGCGGGTCCGGGGGCACCTCCCAGCGGTAGCTGGGGGAGCAAGATCCGGAAGAGACGGCCTAGTCGGGTTTGGACGCCAAGAGGTACCCGCCGAAGCCGGCACGAAGCAGACCTGAGAGATGAAACCGAAGCTTGTTTCTGGCGCGTCCGCTTCGCACCATCCCGACCACAAACGGCTCGTGGTCAACCCTGCGTAACCAGCACCGAACCAGCACGGGAGCCAGCACCACCTCCCCAAAACAGGTGTGACTCTGCAATTCCGGCAGAGCTTACCGACCCTCGCCGAGAGGGGGCTGAGGGGATGGGTTCGCACCAAGTGGTGGTCTGACACACCCTGCTGGGGCTGATTGTGATGACTGGCCACATATTCCGCCGACCTGCGGACTTCTACGTTGTGGCCACACCCGCCGTCCCCGCAGACACCCTGGAAGTGGTGCACATGGCCTCCACCGGTACCGACCCGAAGGCGCCAGCCGGAATCCGGCGGATCGTCGCCGCGAGCCTCGTCGGGACCACCGTCGAGTGGTACGACTTCTTCCTCTACGGGTCCGCCGCCGCCCTCGTCTTCAACACCCTGTTCTTCCCCACCAGCGACCCCCTGGTCGGGACCCTCCTCGCGTTCCTCACCTACGCAGTCGGCTTCGCCGCCCGTCCCCTGGGCGGGATCGTCTTCGGGCACTACGGCGACCGGGTGGGCCGCAAGAAGCTGCTGGTGCTCAGCCTGCTGATGATGGGCGGCGCCACCTTCGCCATGGGGCTGCTGCCCACCCACGCGAGCATCGGGGTCGGTGCGCCGATCCTGCTCACCGTGCTGCGGCTGGTCCAGGGCTTCGCGCTGGGCGGCGAATGGGGCGGGGCCGTGCTGCTCGTCGCCGAGCACGGCGACGACCGCAACCGGGGCTTCTGGGCGTCGTGGCCGCAGGCCGGCGCCCCGGGCGGCAACCTGCTCGCGACGGGCGTCCTCGCGCTCCTCGCGGCCGTGCAGTCCGACGAGGCGTTCCTCGCCTGGGGGTGGCGGGTGCCGTTCCTGCTGTCGGGGGTGCTGGTGGTGATCGGGCTGTGGATCCGGGTGTCGGTGTCGGAATCGCCCGCCTTCCTGGAGGCCCGGGCCCGGGCCGAGGCCGAGGAGGCGGCGGGCGAGCGGCGCAAACCGCCGGTCGTCGAGGTCCTGCGCACCGGCCGGCGCGGCATCCTCACGGCGATCGGGACCCGGCTCGGGGAGAACGTCTCGTACTACATCCTGACGGCCTTCCTGCTGGTGTACGTCACCGTCCACCTCCAACTGCCCAAGAGCGACGCGCTGAACGCCGTGCTGATCGGTTCGGCCGTGCACTTCGTGACGATCCCGATGTGGGGCGCCCTGTCGGACCGGATCGGCCGCCGGGCGGTCACGCTCGTCGGGTCGGTCGGCATGGCGGTCTGGGCCTTCGCCTTCTTCGCCCTGCTGGACACCAGGTCGTTCCCGATGATCGCGGTCGCGGTGACGGCCGGACTGCTGTTGCACGGGGCGATGTACGGCCCCCAGGCGGCCTTCATCTCGGAGCTGTTCGACACCCGGGTCCGCTACTCCGGCGCCTCCATGGGCTCCCAGCTCGCCTCCATCCTCGGCGGCGCCCTGGCCCCGATCATCGCGGTCGAACTCCTGCGGGACCACGAGTCCTCCTTCCCCGTCTCCCTCTACCTCTGCGCGGCGGCACTGGTCACGACGGTGACGGTGCTGCTGGCGCGGGAGACGAAGGGCCGCAGCCTCACCGGCACGGACCGCGCCCCCGTCGGGGCCGCCCACTCGGAGTCCGCCCCCGTCGGCCGCTGACCGGCCGCCGACCGTAAGCTCAGCCCCGTGACGAACCCGGACAGCCCGCGGACCCGGGCAGGGGTACGGGACCTGCTCGGGCTGCTGGCCCTCGGCGCTCCCGCCGAGGACCTCGCCCGGCCGCTGGCGGACGCCCGCGCCGCCGGCGCTCCCGCAGGGGAGCTGGCCGATCTGGAGGACGCCACGCGCGCGGCACTGGACGTCCACCGCACGCTGGCCCAGCACCGGACCCGCGAGGCCGAGCTGACGGCGTTGTTCGACACGGCGGGCGACCTCGCGGCGCTGCGCGACCTGGACGCCGTGCTGCGGGCGATCACCCACCGTGCCAAGCAGCTCCTGCACACGGACGTCACGTACCTCTCGCTGAACGACGAGGCCGCGGGCGACACCTTCATGCGGGTCACCGACGGTTCGGTGTCGGCCGCGTTCCAACAGTTGCGGCTCGGCATGGGCGAGGGGTTGGGCGGGCTCGTCGCCCAGACCGCCCGCCCGTACGCCACCGGGGACTACCAGAGCGACCCCCGGTTCCGGCACACGGGTCCGATCGACAGGGCGGTCGGCGAGGAGGAACTGCACGCCATCCTGGGGGTGCCGCTGCGGCTCGGGGCGAAGGTGATCGGCGTCCTGTTCGCCGCCGACCGCAACCCGCGCGAGTTCTCCGCGCGGGAGGTGGCGCTGCTCTCCTCGCTCGCCGACCACGCGGCGATAGCCATCGACGGGGCCCGCCTCCTGGAGGAGACCCGCCGGGCCCTGTCCGAACTGGGCGTCGCCTCCCGCACCATCCAGGAGAACAGCGACGCGCTGCGCCGCGCGGAGGAGGCCCACGACCGGCTCACGGGGCTCGTCCTGCGGGGCGGGGACATCGCGGAGGTGGCCGCGGCCATCGGGACGCTCCTCGACGGGGGCACCCTCGTCCACGACGCCGACGGGACGGAACTGGCCCGGTCCCGGACCGGGTCACGGCCCGCGCCCGACGAGGCCGTGGCGGCCTCCCGGGCCGGCGGGCGGGCCGTCCCGCTGGACGGGACCTGGGTGTGCGCGGTGCTCGCCGGTCCGGAGATCCTGGGCAGCGTCACCCTGACCGGACGCCCCGGACTCGACGCCGCGGGGCGCCGCCTCTTCGAACGTGCGGCCACGGTCGCGGCGTTGTTGCTGCTCCAACGTCGTTCGGTCGCCGAGACGGAGGATCGGATACGGGGCGAGCTCCTCGGCGACCTGCTCGGTAGCGCGGCGGATCCGGCGGGCCTGGCCGTACGGGCCCGCCGGCTGGGCGTCGATCTGGCGCGGCCCCAGGCGCTGTTCGTCCTGCACAGCGATGCCGCGCCCCGGCCGCGGCTGCTCGCCGCGGCGGCGCACCAGGCGCGTGCGCGGCGGGGGTTGGCGGGCGTCCACCACGACCACGCGGTGCTCCTGGCCCCGTCGGACGCGCCCGGGCCCGACGCCGTGGCCCTCGCCGCGGCCCTCGGGCGGGCGGTGGGAGGCCCGGTCACGGTCGGGGCGGCGGGCACGGACGGCGACTGCGTCATGCTGCCGGCGGCGCACGGGGAGGCCCTGCGCTGTCTGTCCGCGCTACGGGCCCTGGGACGCGCCGGGGACGGCGGCACGCTGGCCGGGCTCGGGTTCCTGGGGGTGCTCCTGGGCGAGGGCCCCGACCTGCCCTCCTACGTACGGACCACGCTCGGCCCCCTGTTGGAGTACGACGAGCGGCGCGGCAGCGATCTCGTGCACACCTTGCGGACCTACTTCGCGGCGGGGATGAGCCAGTCCCGGGCGAAGGACCTCCTGCACGTCCACGTCAACACCGTCGTGCAGCGCCTGGACCGCATCGGCCGGTTGCTCGGAGCGGACTGGCAGTCGCCGGACCGGGCCCTGGAGCTCCAACTCGCGCTCCGGTTGCACCAGGTGTCCGAGCGGGTCGACCGACAGGACCCGGTCCGACCGTCCCCGTAGGCGCTCGACGCCCGGCGCTCGACGCCCGGCGCTCGACGCCCGGCGCTCGGCGCTCGGCGCTCCGCGTCCCGTGGTGGACGGCGAAGGCGGTCCACGGCGGCCCGGCAGCACGCGGATGACGAATACCGGCACCGGAGTTCCGCCTCACCGCGCATTGACGTTCCCGCAATTCCCCTGACACGAAAGGGCGATTTCTTGCCCCCGGCTCGCTTGACCGCAATGCTCCGGATCAATGAGTCCGATCATCGGCCCGGGTGAATCGGGTGAATCGATGCGGGGGGCGCGGTGAAATCCAAGGTGTTCGCTGACGCCGTGGTGTCGGGACCGCCGCCACCTCGACGACCACCACCGGACACCGCGAGGCGGACGGGAGTTCGACGACAGGCCCCAGGCCATACCTTTCGGATCTTGTCGGTCGGGTCCGCGTCGTCCGGTGGCCCGCGGCCGTCCCGTCGCGGGTCAGCGGTGGTCGGGGACTTCCGGGCGGTTCAGCCGGGTGTCCTCGTCCGGCGGCGCGCCGGTACGGGTCCCGCGCCGTTGGACGGCGAGCACGACGAGGGCCGCGGCCAGCGAGACCAGCCCTCCGACGTAGAGGCCCGAGCGGGCTCCCCAGTGTTCGGCGAGCCAACCCAGCAGGAGCGCCCCCACGGGGGTGGTGCCCTGCATGATCAGGGCGTAGAGGGCCATGACGCGGCCCCGGAAGGCGGGGTCGCTGCCGAGTTGGATGCGGTGGTTCGTCGCCTGGGCGAAGGTTATCGACGCGAAGCCGGTGGCGGCCAGCAGGACCAGGGCGGTGGCGAAGGTGGGGGCCAGCCCGGTGAGGGTCTCCAGCAGGCCGAAGGCGATGGCGGACGTGACGACCAGGGTGGCGGAGGGCCGGCCCCGACGGGCGGTGGTGACGAAGGCCGCGAGGAGCGAGCCGGCCGCCAGTGCGCTGGCGAGCAGCCCGAACGCCCGCGAGTCGGCGTGGAACACGGTTTTCGCCAGGAGCGGCAGGGTGAGCTGGAAGTTGAAGCCGAACATGCCGACGACCCCGACGAGCGCCATGGGCAGCATGAGGTCCGGCCGGCCCCGGACGTACGCCAGTCCGTGGGAGACCTTGGTGGCGCCCCGTCGCGGGGCACCGTCGCGCCGGAGTTCGGCGGGCCGCATGGCCAGCAGGCTGAGGACGGTGGCCAGGTAGCTGACGGCGTTCAGCGCGATGACGGGCCCGGTGCCGAAGGCGCTGATGAGCAGGCCGGCGAGGGCGGGTCCGACGACGCGTGCCGCGTTGAAGTAGGCGGCGCTCAGGGCCGAGGCGTTGGGCAGGAGTTCCGCGCCGACCATCTCGCTGATGAACGAGAGCCGGGTCGGCACCTCGACGGCGTTGACGGTGCCGAGCCCCAGGGCGAACAGGTAGACGTGCCACAGTTCGGCGCCGGGGAGGAGGACCGCGAGGGCGAACAGCAGGGAGAGGACGCCGGAGGCGGCGTTCGCCCAGATGAGGAGCACGCGCTTGTCGTACCGGTCGGCGAGCCGGCCGCCCGTGAGGGTCAGCAGCAGGACGGGAGTGAACTGCAGGGCGGTGACCAGGCCCAGGGCCGTTCCCGAGTCCCCGGACAGGGACAGGACGAGCCAGTCCTGGGCGACGATCATCATCCAGGTGCAGGTGACGGACAGCAGCTGGCCGCCGGCGAAGAGCCGGAAGTTGCGGACGGACAGGGCCTCGAAGGTGCGTTTGAGTCGGTTCGCTTGCGCACCGGGGGCGGTCACGGCGGCTCCTCCTTCGATCCGGTCGGGTGCGTGCCGCGCCCGACCGGCAGGCGCCCACGTGCCCGGTCTCGGTCGAACCGTAGCCACGGATGATCATCCACTGTCTTGAAATAGCTTTCCTTGACGTGGAATGCACTTTCTCCTGAACGAATTTAACGTTCGGATGTCACACCCACCGGCGTACCGGTCGCCACCGGCGCGGCGCGAATTGTTCGGAACGGCATCGGAACGGCATCGGAACGGCAATTGACGTTCCTTCACCCTCACGAGGCCTGTTTTCCCATGTCCGAATCGAGATCCACCGTCGGACGGAAGGGAGCGCTAGCATCGCGGCATGGTCACAGACCGCTCGCACGGCATCTCGCGGGCCCGCCGTCCGGCGGGCCTGCTTCGCCTGCTCGCTCTGACCATGCTGTTGATGGGCCTGTTCTGCGCGCACGGCACCGCCGCCCAGGACGGAGCCGTCCACCCGGGCCCCGGCACGTCCGGCGCGTCGGTGACCCACGCCGTCACCCGCACGGCGCCGTCCGACGTGCCGGCCGCGCCCGCCGAGGGCCACGGCCCCGTGCACCCGGCGCACGAGTGCGCGCCGCTGCCACCGCACCAGGCGGCCGTGTCGGAGGCCTTCAGCACCGCACCCCACACCGACCCCGGGTGCGTACGGGCCGGACGTCCGGACCACCGCGCCGGGATCGCGCCGGCCGGAGCCGGCCCTGCGCGTCCCGTCACCTCGGCCGTCCTGCGGGTGTAGACACCCCGCCCGGCCGCCCCGCCCGCACGGCCGCGCCCGCGCGTCCCGGCGATCCGCCGACCGCACCACCATGCCCTGCCCCGCCCACGCCCCGGCGGCCACCTCCGGCCGGCGGGCCGCCCGCCGCGCCCGACCGTCGGCGGCGGCCGCCGGCGTTCCCGACCCGGTCCTCCCACACGGGCTCCGCCACCCCCGGCCGATCCCGAAGGACCGTTCGTCCGTGGGAAGGACCGACGACACCCGCACGTGCGACCACCCGGTTCCATCGACCGAGAGCGGAAACGATGCATCCCCCCATCACCGGCCTCACACCCCCCAGCCGCGCCTCCCTGTCCGGGCTGGTCGGCAACACTCCCCTGCTGCGCGTCGGCGACCCCACGTCCCGGACGGATCGCGGGTTCTGGGCGAAGCTCGAAGGCTTCAACCCCGGCGGCATCAAGGACCGCCCCGGCCTGCACATGGTCGAACGGGCCCGCGCCCGGGGCGACCTCGCGCCCCGGGCCAGGATCATCGAGTCCACCAGCGGCACCCTGGGCCTCGGGCTCGCGCTGGCCGGCATGGTGCACGGACATCCCGTCACCCTGGTCACCGACCCCGGCCTGGAACCCTCCATGACCCGCCTGCTCACCGCGTACGGGGCGCGGGTGGACGTCGTCGCCGAGCCGCACCCCACCGGCGGGTGGCAGCAGGCCCGCCGCGACCGGGTCGCCGAGCTGCTGCGGCGGCGTCCGGACTCCTGGTGCCCGGACCAGTACAACAACCCCGACAACACCACCGCGTACACCGGTCTGGCCCTCGAACTGGCCGCCGAGCTGGGGCACATCGACGTGCTGGTGTGCAGCGTCGGCACCGGGGGCCATTCAGCGGGCGTCTCCCGCGTCCTGCGCCAGTTGTACCCGGGGCTGCGGCTGGTCGGGGTGGACACCGTCGGGTCCACGATCTTCGGGCAGCCCGCCCGGAACCGGTTGATGCGGGGCCTCGGTTCGAGCATCCATCCGCGCAACGTGGCCTACGAGGAGTTCTCCGAGGTGCACTGGGTCGCCCCGGCGGAAGCGGTGCGGACCTGCCGGCTGCTCGCCGCCTCCCACTACGCGGCGGGCGGATGGAGCGTCGGCGCGGTCGCCCTGGTCGCCGGCTGGCTGGCCCGGACCCTGCCCCGGAGCTCCCGGATCGCGGCGGTCTTCCCCGACGGGCCGCAGCGCTACCTGGGCACCGTGTACGACGACGACTACTGCGCCGCCCACGGCCTGTTGGACGCCCCGCCGGCCACCGAGCCCGACACGATCGCCCGTCCGGACGAGCGGGAGGTCACCCGCTGGACCCGGTGCGCGAACGTCGTCGATCCGCTGAGGTCCGCCGGCGCGGCGGGCACCGCGGACGCCCCGCACCCGTCCGGCGCCCCGGACCCGGGAGCCGAGGTCGCGCCCGCGGCCGCCGCGAAGGAGCGGTCCTGATGCCGGGAACCCTCGCGCAGGTCCGCTCGTACGACCGCTGCGTCCAACTGCTGATGGTCAACCAGTTCACCATCAACCTCGGCTTCTACATGCTCATGCCCTACCTCGCCGCGCACCTGGCGGGCTCCCTCGGACTCGCGGCGTGGACGGTCGGCCTGATCCTGGGCGTACGCAACTTCAGCCAGCAGGGGATGTTCCTGATCGGCGGGACGCTGGCGGACCGCCTCGGCTACAAGCCGATGATCATCGCGGGGCTTGGTCTGCGCGTCGCCGGGTTCGCCACCCTCGGGCTGGTCGGTTCGGTGCCCGCGCTGATCGCGGCCTCGGCGGCCACGGGCCTGGCCGGAGCCCTCTTCAATCCGGCCACCCGGGCGTACCTGGCGGTGGCCTCGGGTGAGCGCCGGGTCGAGGCCTTCGCCCTGTTCAACGTCTTCTACCAGGCGGGCATCCTGCTGGGCCCGCTGGTGGGGATGGTGCTGACGGGCATCGGGTTCCGCGTCACCTGTCTGACGGCGGCGGCCGTGTTCGCCGTACTGGGCGCGGTGCAGATCCGGGCGCTGCCCGCCCGACGGGGCGACGACGCCGGGGAGCGGGCGGCGGGCCCGCGCGAGAAGGTGCTGGCGCAGTGGCGCGGGATCCTCGCCAACCGGCCGTTCCTGCTGTTCTCCCTGGCCATGATCGGCTCGTACGTCATGACCTTCCAGGTGTACCTGGCGCTGCCCCTGGAAGTCCGGCGCCTCGGCGGCGACGGCGCCTTCGGTACGGCGTCGGTCGCGGCCCTGTTCGCCGTGTCGGGGCTGAGCACGATCCTCCTCCAGACCCGGGTCACCGCGTGGTGCAAGGCCCGGATGGAGCCGGGCCGCGCGCTCACCTGGGGACTGCTCACGATGGGCGCGGCCTTCCTGCCGCTCCTGGCCGCCGCGGCGGTGCCCGTGGAGCCCGGCGGTACGGGGGCGAAGCTGCTGGCAGCGGGGCCACCGGCGGTGGCGGCGCTGATGCTGGCGCTGGGCACGATGATCGCCTACCCCTTCGAGATGGACACCATCGTCCGGCTCTGCGGGGACCGCCTGGTCGCGACGCACTACGGGTTCTACAACACCGTCTGCGGGCTCGGCATCGCCGTCGGCAACCTGCTCACGGGAGCCGCGCTGGACACCGCGCGGGCCGCCGGCCTGTCCGCGCTGCCCTGGCTCGGGCTGTGCGCCCTGGGCCTGGGGTGCGCCGCCTCGGTGTACGCGCTGCAGCGCACCGGGCGCCTGACTCCCGTACCGGCGGCACGGGTTCAGGCGATCCCGACGGTGTAGGAGGCCCGGTAACCCTGACCGTCGGCGAGGGGCTTGAGCGTCATGGCGGCGCCGGACGCCCGGTAGCGGTCGTCGCGCTCGTTGGGGTGCTTCGGGGCCCGCCGGCGGTCGTAGGGGGCGAGCGCGTACGCCCGCAGCAGGAGGTCCTCGGGGAAGAAGAACTGCGAGGTGGTCCCGGCGCCCGCGTCGGGACGCACCTTGAAGTGGATGTGGGGTGCCAGGCCCGCGTACCAGCCGGGCACGATCGTGCGGAACACGGCGTGACCGCCCGCGTCGGTGATCTGCGTTCCGCGCAGGAAGGTGGCCTTGCCGGTCGAGTAGGTGCCGGAGGAGTCGGCCTGCCAGATGTCGACGGCGACGTCCGCGAGGGGCCGGCAACCCGCCGAAGTCCGGACCACCGTGAGGTCGAGCCGGAACGGCACGCCGCCCCGGCCCTCCGTGACGTCCGACCGCACCTTGTCGAGGTCCAGGTAGTACGGGCCCTCGCCCGCCTCGGCCGTGAGCACGCAGCCGGGGACGGTGGAGCCCGCCGACGGCAGGGCCGCCGCCGCGGCGGGCGGCTGCCGGGTCGTGGACCCGCGGTCCCCGACCGCGCCCGAACAGGCCGCGGTCAGCGCGGCCGCCCCGGCCGTTCCCGCCGCCAGCAGCACGGCGCGACGGCTGGTCCGGGAGGTGTCGTCGTACTCGGCCATGCGAACCCCTCACAGCGTTCCTGGACCGTCGCACGCGGACGGCCGCCCACTGCGCACACCGTGCCGGACGCCGACCGCACGCCCCGGCACCGACACGAACGACCAAGCTTTCAGCCCAGCGGCCCGGCGGGCGGGGCCGGCGCCCCGCCCGTCGCACCGCGCCCGTGGTCGTGGCGTGCCGGGGTCGGCCGTGCTCATGAGGAGGAGTACGAGGGGCAGCAGCCGTCGCGGAGCATCTGGTCCAGCACGGCGCGCCAACCGTCCGCGGGCGGGGTTGCAGGAGCCGCGGCCCGCCCGCCGGTCAGGGATTCCTCCAGTTCGACGCGTTCGTGCAGGGTTCCGCCGCGCACGGCCGCCCGGACGCGGACCAGGTCGTCGAAGTCGGCGAAGGGGTCGCCGTCGATGACGGTGAGGTCGGCGATCCGACCCGTCTCGACGGTGCCCAGCCGGTCCGCGACGCCGAACGTGCGGGCCGGGGCGAGGGTGACGGTGGTGAGCGCCTCCGCCGGGGACAGGCCGTACCGGTGCAGGGCGCGCAGGCCGAGGTGGAGGTGGAGGCCGACCGGGGTGAGCGGGGCGTCGGTGCCGAGGACGACCCGGCCGCCGCCCGCGAGGACGTCCCGGTAGGCGGCGACCTCCCGTTCCAGGACGGCGTACTGCTCCGCGCTCGGCGGTCGCGCGGCGGCGGCCCGTACGGCCGCGACGTCCCAGGGCGGCATGAGGGCCGTGACGCGCGGGTCGGCGGCCAGTCCCGGATCGGCGCCGAGCAGCGGGAGCGCCGTGAACGGGGTCGCGATCAGGTCGAAGCCGCCGCGGGCGTAGGTCTCCACGGTGTCCTGGTAGGTGTGGCCGCGCGGAGTCGCCCCGTGACCGTGCTCGGCGCGTTCGGTGGCCACGAGGTGCGTCGTGAGGTCCTGGCCGCTGCCGATGCCGGGGGCGCACAGGTGGGAGCCGGCGAGGACGCCGAGACGCTCGTGCGCGAACCGGGCCGCCTCGGCCATCAGTTCGTACGGGGCCCTGACATAGGTTTTGACGAAGTCCCAGTCCAGGGCCTCGGCGCGGGCCAGGGAGCGGGCGAATCCGGCCCGCGTGCGGTGGGCGCGCCCCATGCTGTAGGCGACCCGGGAGCCGTCGAGGAGCTCCCCGCCGGCCAGCAGCCTGGGGGCGCGGAGCAGGCCGGCGCGGATGTCCTCGCGCAGCCGGGCCTGTTCGTGGGCGGAGCCGCCGAGGGAGACCGTGGTGGTCACGCCGTAGGCGAGGTGGAGCAGGCCCTGGCGGGCGCCGTAGGTGTACGGGTACGGATGGACGTGGGAGTCCCACAGGCCCGGCAGGACGGTGCCCCGGGAGGCGTCGACGGTGCGCGCGGCCCGGCGGCCGGGCCGGTGCGGTTCGACGGCGCCGATCCGTCCGTCCCGGATGAGGACGTCGACGTCGGCGCGGGGCGGGGAGCCGGTGCCGTCCCAGAGCAGGCCGGCGTGCACGACGGTGTCGACGGGCGAGGGCCGCCGGTGGTCCAGGGAGACGGGCACGGTTCGGGGCGGCCCGTCGGGCGCGCCCGTCCCGTCGAGGGTGAGCAGGCGCAGCCGGTTGCCGCTCTGGTAGAGCAGGGTCCGGCCGTCGGCGGACCAGGAGGGGTGGTCGGCGCTCTCGTCGGTGATGCGGCGGGCGGGTCCGGCGGGGGCGCCGTCGGGGGTGACGGGGAGCAGCCAGAGGGCGGATTCGGCGACGCAGGCGAGGTGGCGTCCGTCGGGTGACCAGACCGGCCCGGAGGCGTAGCGGTCCGACAGGGAGGCGTGCGGGGCGAGCGGGTGGAGGCGGTCCGCGCCGGTGGTGGTGTCGACGATCCGGATGAGGTTGTGGCCTTCTCGGAAGCGCCGGTTGAGACGGTTGCGGTCGCAGAGGGCGACGTACCGTCCGTCGGGCGACCAGCTGGGCGGGCCGGGCAGTCCGCCGCCGCCGAGGGCCGTGACCAGCGGGGTCTCCTCTCCGGTGGTGAGGTCACGGACGAGGAGCCGTCCGGTCAGGTCGAGGGCGGCGAGGCGGGCGCCGTCCGGGGAGGGTGTTCCGTAGACGCGGCCGCCTGCGGCGAGGACGCGCTCGCTGCCGTCCGCGAGTTCCCGGCGGCGCACGGTGTTCAGCCCGTCGCGGTCGTCGGTGTAGACGAGTGCCCGGCCGTCGGGGGTCCACACCGGCCCCTGGACGTAGGCCGTGACGGGTGCCCGCACGATCCTGCGGGGTGCTCCGGTGGTGACGGGAGCGATCCAGAGGGCGTTCAGGGCGGCGAAGGCGACGCTGCGGCCGTCGGGCGAGAGGCTGGGCAGGTGGAGGCCGAGCACCGGGCGGCTGCTCTCGGCCTCCAGGGCGTACTCCTTGATCCGGTAGCGGGGCCGGGTCACTTCGAGGGTGGCGTCGAGGGGTACTTCGCGGCCGACGGGGTCGTGGTGGGGGCGGATCGTCCGGAACCGGCCGTCGAGGGTGATCAGGAGCCGGTCGTCGCCGATCCAGCGCGGGGGCGCGGGGGCGAGGTCCCCGTCGAGGGCGACGGGGCGGCCGTCCACGTACAGGGTGTGGAGTTCGGCCTTGCGGGGGCCGGGGGCGGCGCTGAGCCAGGCGGTGCGCCCGGCCGGGGAGAGGGCGGGGGCGAGGAGGGCGCCCTCGGTGGCGGTGTGTTCGGTGCGGACGGGGCCCGCGGCGTCGGCGGCGACGGAGGCGAGGGTGCGGGCTGTCAGGGTCTCCCCGTCGAGGGTGGCACGGACGAACAGGACCCGGGAGCCGTCCGCGGACCAGGCCGGGTCGAAGTCCTCCCAGGCGCCGTCCTGGCCGGGGCCGTCCTGCCCGGGCGCTCCGGTCAGGCGGCGCGGGGGGCCGCCGGTGAGGGCGGCGGTCCAGATGCGGTACGGACAGCCCGTCACGGGGTCGCCGCCGCGTTCGGAGCAGAAGGCGAGGGTGCGGCCGTCGGGGGACCAGGCGGGTGCGCGGTGGTCGAAGGGGCCGTCGGTGACGCGGCGCAGGCCCGAGCCGTCGGCGCGCATCACCCAGATGTGGAAGGCGCCGCCGCGGTAGGCGCTCATCGCGACGTGGCGGCCGTCCGGGGAGAACACGGGACGGCCCGGTTCCAGGTCGGGTGGGGTGAGGGGGGTGGCGGGGGAACCGTCCGGCGGGAGCGACCAGAGGACGTTCTGCACCTCGGCCACGACGCGTCGCCCGTCGGCGGTGGCGGTCGCCGCGCCGTTGGTGGTGCGGGTGAAACGCAGACGGACCCGCCGCCCCGCCGGCGCCGCCGGTTCCGGGACGGCGGCAGGGGCGGTCGCGGCCGTCCCGGGCGCCGCGGCCTCGGCCGGGGTGCGGCCGAGCAGCGTCGCGAGGGCGCCCACCGATGCCGCCCGCAGTACCGTCCTTCGTTCGACCCGCAAACCGACCACTCCGTTCGCCTCGCGCACCCGCGGCCGTCCGACCGTGCGGCCGGCCCGTCAGCCACACGAACGATCAATGCCGGGCTCCGGCAACGGCTCCCGCGCGGCGGGCGTCCGGCCGGCAGCGGGGCGCGGCCCGTGGAGGGTCCGGGCCGCGAGGGCGGCGACGGCGCACAGGAGCACGGGGAGCAGCAGGGCCAGGTCGAGGGAGACGAGGTGGGCGAGGGGACCGATCACGGCGGGCCCGGCGAGCATGCCCAGGTAGCCGAGGCCGGCGATGCGGGCGACGTTGGCGCCGGCGCGGTCCGGTTCCGCGTGTCCGGCCGCGCTGAAGAGCTGCGGGACGGTGCCGGCGAGGCCGGCTCCGAAGAGGGTCCAGCCGACCAGGGCGGGCACGACCGCGGGGGCGGCGACGGCCAGGGCCAGCCCGGCGGCGGCGAGGGCGCAGCCGTACCGCAGGACGGCGGCGGGTCCGACCCGTGCGGTCAGCCGGTCGGTGAGGAGGCGGCCGACGGTCATGGCGGTCGCGAAGGCGGCGTAGGCGAGGGCGGCGGTGGCGGCGGGAGCGCCGAGGGCGTCCCGCAGGTGCAGGGCGCTCCAGTCGTTGGCCACCCCCTCGCACAGCATGAGCATGAAGGCGAGGGCCGCCAGCAGTCCGATCCGCGGGGCCGTGCCGCTCCCTGCCGGGGCGGCGGGTTCCGGGCCCGCGGCGGTCCCGGTGCGTCCGGCGGGTGTCGGGGGGAGCAGGGCGCGGGCGGCGAGGAGGGCGACGGCGATGCCGCCGATGGCGGTGGTGACCAGCGCGGCGGTGACGCCGACGCCGCGGGCCAGTGCCACGGCTCCGGCCAGGGCGGCGAGGACGCCGCCGATGGAGAAGACGGCGTGGAAGGCGGACATGACGGGCCTGCCGTACGCGCGCTCCACCTGGACGGCGTGGGTGTTCATGCCGACGTCGAGGCAGCCGTTGCCGAAGCCGAGCACGAACAGGGCCGCGCCCAGGGTCGGGGCGTCGTGGGCCAACGCCGGTAGGACCAGGGCGGCGCTGCAGAGTGCGGCGCCGGCGGGTACGGCCGTCCTGGCACCGAACCGGTCGGTGAGCGGGCCGGCCAGCCGCATTCCGGCGAAGGCCCCGCCGCCGAGGACCAGGAGGAGCCAGCCGAGAGTCGCGTGCCCGACGCCGGTGCCCGCTTCCACGGCGGGGATGTGGACGATCCACATGCCCATGACGAAGCCGTTCAGGGCGAAGTAGACGAAGGTGGCCGCTCTGCCGCGACGCAACGCTGTATCCATGCAATCGAACATAACAAACATGATTAATGTTCGATAGTTGCCTTTCAAACATTGATACTGTTCACTTCAGGTATGAGCGCAGACCGCCTGAGGCAGATCACCGACGCCGTGCGCGACCACGGCAGCCGAAGCGTCGCGGAGCTCGCGGAGCTCACCGGCGCCTCCGGGATGACCATCCGTCGCGACCTCGAATCACTGTCCGAACAAGGGGTGTTGGAGCGGTACCGCGGCGGGGCGCGGAGCCTGCTGCTGCGCGGGGAGGAGATCCCGTTCGCGCTGCGCGCCCAGGACGGCATCGAGGTCAAGCGGCGCATCGCCGCCGAGGTCGCGGCGCTGATCGCGGACGGGGAGTCCGTCGTCCTGGACAGCGGCACCACCTGCCTGGAGGTGGCCGGCGCGCTGCACGACCGCCGGCTGACCGTCGTACCCCTGTCCCTGCACGCCGCCAACACCCTCGCCGACGCGCCCCGGTTGACGCTGCTGCTGCCGGGCGGCGCACCCCGCAGGGGCGAGCTCGCCCTGACCGGACCGCTCACCGAGGCCTCCCTGGCCGCGCTGCGCTTCGACACCGCCGTCATCGGCTGCTGCGGTCTGACCGCGGCCGACGGCCTCACCGCCCACGACCTCGCCGACGCCGCCGTCAAACGGGCCGCCATCGCCTCGTCCCGCCGGGTCATCGCCGTCGCGGAAGGGGCGAAGCTGTCCCGCACGGCTCTCGCGCACGTCCTGCCCGCCGGGGCACTGCACGCCGTCGTGACCGACGGGACGGCGCCCGAGGACGCGGTGGACGCGCTGACCGCCGCGGGCGTCACCGTACGGAAGGTGTGACCAGGTGTCCTCGACCCTGCTCTTCGACCTCTTCGGGGTCATCGCCCGCCACCAGTCCCCGGAGGGCCGGGAGCGCCTCACGCGAACGGCGGGAGCGGCCCCGGATCCCTTCTGGGAGGCCTATTGGGCGCTGCGCCCCGACTACGACCGCGGTGACGTCGACGGCCCCGGCTACTGGAGCCGGGTGGCCGACGCGCTCGGCATCCGGTTCGGCGCGGGGACGACCGCCCGGCTCGTCGAGGAGGACGTCGCGAGCTGGAGCCTCGTGGACGACCGGATGGTGGACCTGATCGGCGAACTCGCCTCCGCGGGGCGGCGCATCGCGCTGCTGTCCAACATCCCCGAGGAACTCGCCGTCCACTACGAACGGCACCAGCCCTGGTTGGCGCGGTTCGAGGTACGGGCCTTCTCCTGCCGCATCGGCCACGCCAAGCCCGAACCGGAGGCCTACCGGTGGTGCCTGTCGGCGCTCGGCACCGAACCGGACGACGTCCTCTTCGTGGACGACCGGCAGGAGAACGTCGACGCCGCCCGGGCCCTCGGCATGCGCGGCCACCTCTTCACGGGCGCCGACGCGCTCCTCGCCGCTCCGGCCATGCGCTGACCCCTCCCTGCGCCGGCCCGGCCCCGCACCGACCCGGGCCGGCCGCCCGCGGGCGAGGAACCGGTCCTGGAGCCCGCGGGCCGGGACCGGGAAGAGGCCTCAGCGCCTGCGGGCGAGGAAGAGGTCGCCGAACTCCACCAGACCGATGCCGCCGTGCGCGTCCAGCACCCGGGCGGTGTCGGCGAGCAGTTCCTCCCGGTGTGCCGGTGGCAGCACCCGGTAGCAGGACAGCGATGCCAGGTGGCCCAGGTAGCGGGCGGTGTCGTAGTCGCGGTCGGCGCGGAAGCGGGTCGAGCCCAGGTCGGTGAACCGTCCGTCGCGTCGGCACTGCGCGTCGGGCCAGTCCGGCGGCCCGGCCCAGTGCCCGGCCTCGTCGCCGTACGACGAGGCCAGGGTCGCGTGCGGGGCCTGCGTCATCCCGTGGCGGGCGTCGACCTCCGCGAGCGCGGCGTGCAGTCCCCGGTCGCGCACCCCCAGCGGGTTCCAGAACAGGGCGACGGCCCCGCCCGGTTCGAGGGCGTCGTGGACGAGGTCCCAACGCCGCTCCGGGTCCACCCAGTGCCAGGACGTGGCGGCGAGGACCAACCCGAAGCGGCGGCCCCGCCGCTGCCACTGCTCGAAGGCGCCCTCCTCGACCCGGACCGCCGGCAGACGCGCGGTGTTGCGCCTCAGGACCGCCGCCATGCGCGGGTCGGGCTCGACGCACACCAAAGCGGCGCCCGCCTCGGCGAACGGCACCGTCGCCTTCCCGGTCCCCGCACCGATCTCCAGCGCCGCTCCGCCGTCCAGGGCCGCGTACTCCAGCACCTGGGCGACCAGGTCGTCCGCGTAGCCCGGACGGGAGGCGTCGTACAGCTCGGCGGCCTCCCCGAACACCTGGGCGCGCGCCCGGTCGATCCCTGATCCCGCGCTCATGCGACTCCCCTCGCGGCCCGTCCCGGACCGCAACACTATGGCTTCGGCGACGAGGTGGCCGAACCTTTTCGGGAGCGCGACGATGGAGGGATGGAGGCCTCCCTCAGCGATGTCAGCACCCCGGGGCGGATCGCGGACGACGGGGAGGACATCAGCGCGCAGGAGCTCGCGTTGGCCGCCCGCAACCACGGGCTCCCGCTGGAGGCTCTGCGCTACGACGTCACCCCGGCCGGGCTGCACTACGTACTGGTGCACTACGACATACCGCCGGCGGACACGGACACGTGGCGGTTGTCCGTGGGCGGGCTGGTGCGCACGCCCCTGGAGCTGGACCCGGCGGCGCTCCGCGCCCTGCCGGCGGTCACGCACCGGGTCACGATGGAGTGCGCGGGCAACGGCAGGGCGCGGCTCTCACCGCGGCCCGTGAGCCAGCCGTGGCTGGTCGAGGCGGTGGGCACCGCCGACTGGACGGGCGTGCCGCTGCGGACGGTGCTCGCCGAGGCCGGCGTACTGCCGGAGGCCGTCGAAGCCGTCTTCACGGGCGCCGACCACGGGGTCGAGCGGGGCGTCGAGCAGGACTACCGGCGCAGCCTGTCGCTGCGGACGGCCACCGGCGAGGACCCGCCCGTGCTGATCGCCCACACGATGAACGGCGACCCCCTGCCGCCGCAGCACGGGTACCCGCTGCGGCTGGTCGTGCCGGGCTGGTACGGCATGGCGCACGTGAAGTGGCTGCGGGACATCACCCTGACCGACGTTCCGTTCACCGGCTTCCAGCAGAGCGTCGCCTACCGCTACCGGCAGGCCGGCGACCTCCCCGACGACCCGGGCGTACCGGTCACCCGGATCCTGCCGAGGGCCCTGATGGTGCCGCCGGGCTTCCCCGACTTCATGTCACGGGTCCGCGTCGTGCGGCCGGGTCCGGTGCGGTTGGAGGGGCGCGCCTGGTCGGGCGCCGGACCCGTCGTACGGGTCGAGGTGAGCGCCGACGGGGGCGCCTCCTGGACACGGGCCCGGCTGGCGGACCGGGAGCCGGGCGGGTGGGGCTGGCAGGCGTGGCACTGCGACTGGACGGCCACGCCCGGCGCCCACACCCTCACGGCCCGCGCCACCGACGTCGAAGGGCGCGCCCAGCCACTGGAACAGCCCTGGAACCGCGGCGGGTTCGGCAACAACCTGGTCCAGCACGTGCCGGTGCTGTGCTGCCGCTGAGAGTCCGGGGGAGCCGGCGCGGGCGGTCCTACGCGTCGACCAGCAGCTCGGGGCCGTTGTTGCGGACGTTGTTCACGGCGGTGGACACCGCGCGTACGTCCAGCCTGCCGCCGGAGGGGGTCGCGAGGAGCGCGCGCAGGGCGTGCGGGTCCTGGTGGGCGGGGTCGAGCCAGGTGTCGAAGTCGGCGGGGGCGAGGGCCAGCGGCATGCGGGGGTGGACGCGGCCGGCGGCGTCCGTGGCCTCGGTGGTGATGACGGTGCAGGTCGCCCACCAGGCGGCCGGGTCGTCCGCGTCGGCGACCGCGGGGTCGCGCCAGAACTCGTACAGGCCGGCCATCGCCATGACACCGCCGTCCTCGGGACGGATGAAGTACGGCTGCTTGTACGCCTTGGCCCCGTCGGTGGCCGCGACGGGCTGCCATTCGTAGAAGCCGTCGGCGGGCAACAGGCATCGGCGCTTGGCGAACGCCCGCCGGTAGGCGGGCTTCTCCTCGACCGTCTCGACCCTGGCGTTGATCATCCTGGCGCCGCCGGTCGGCGCCTTCGACCAGGACGGCACCAGCCCCCAGCGCAGCGGGCGCAGCTGCCGCTCCAGTACGCCGCTCTCCCGGTCCGCGCGCTCCAGGACCGCCCACACCGGGTCGGTCGGGGCGACGTTCCAGCTGGGCGGGACCACCGGGTCGGCATCCCGTCGGGTGACCCCGAAGAGGTCGGTCAGGTCCTCGGGGCTGCGGGTGGAGACGTATCGGCCGCACATGCCCCCAGCCTGCCACGGCCGGCGCCCCCGGGCCGGGCGGTCGGGCCGTCAGGTCGTGCGGAAGTGCAGTTCGGGGCGTGCCCAGGTGACCGTGGGCGGAGCCGCGGGCACCGTCCCGGTCCGCTCCGCGCCCAGCCGCCGGTAGAACGCCTCGGAGGGCGGATGGGACACGACGCGCACCCGCCCCGCCCCCGCCGCCCGGGCCCGCACGAGCATGTGGTCGATCAGCAGCCTGCCGATGCCGAGCCCCTGCGCCTCGTCGGTCACGAACGCGAGGTCCAGCTCGGCCGGTTCGAGGACGAGGGAGTAGAAGCCGAGTATCCGGTCGTCCGCGTCGACGGCTGCGAACACCTCGTGCCGGGCGGTGTATTCGGCCGTGACGCGGTGGTCGACGACCATCGCGGCGTACTCGCCCCGGTAGGCGCCGGAGGACCGGACCACGGCGGTGAGCCGGTCGGCGTCGTGCGCGGTGGCACGCCTGACGATCACGTTCTGCATCGATCGAGTATAGGATCAACGGGCCCGATCAACCATTACCATGCCGACCTCGACCCCGACCGGGACGGATGATTCCCCGGCGGGCGGAGCCGATCACTAGGCTCCACCCCATGACCAGTGACCTCGGATTCATCTGTGCCCGCTGCGGCGCGCACCACCCCGAGCTGCCGATGAACTACACGGCGGACGCCCCGGCCGTGTGGAGGGCGGAGTTCGCGGACTCGGAAGGCTGCCTGCTCTCCTCGGACCAGTGCGTGATCCACGCGCGGCACCACTTCGTCAAGGGCGTCATCGAGATACCCGTCATCGGCAGTGACACCGTGTTCTCCTGGGGCGTCTGGGTCTCCCTGAGCCCGGAGAACTTCTCCCGCGCGGCAGACCTCTGGCAGACGCCCGGCCGCGAGGCCGAGAATCCGTACTTCGGGTGGCTCACCACCGAACTGCGGCTCTATCCGGGGACGACCCTCAACCTGAAGACCCACGTGCACACCCGCCCGGTCGGGGAACGGCCGTTCGTCGAACTGGAACGCACCGACCATCCCCTCGCCGTCGAGCAACGGACGGGAATCACCATGGACCGCGTGCGCGAGATCGCCGCGGCCCTCCTCCACCCGACCGGCGAGGGCCGGCGGTGACCCTCGACCGCCGGCGAGCCGCCGCGTGAACCGTCACGAACCGGCGGCGGAGGACCAGGCCGACGAACCGGCCGAGCACCTGCGCTTCGCGACGTACCTCCGCGCGCTGGAGAGGGTCGGCGAGGCCGACGAGGTCGACCTGATCGTCGAGGTCCTCACCGACCCGGACCGGGCCATGGCCCGGTCCGCCGTCCTGCGGCACCTGGACCGCCGGGCCACCGACCTCCACACCGGACCCGGCTACGCGACATGGGCCGCTCCGATCACCGCGGCCATCGCCTGCGATCCCTTTCTGACCGGGCGGCTGCGGGAGTGGTCCCTCCTGCGTGCCGTCGCTTCGAGCCGACCCTGGTCGCGGCAGGCCCTGCTCGACGCCTCCGACTGGTTGCAGCTCCAAGCCGCCGGTACGGCGAACGCCGGGGCCGTCGAGCTCCTCGCCGAGCACGGTCGCACGAAGCGGATCCGCACCACCGCCCGGGCCGGCCTCAAGCGGCACGGGACGCGCTGAGAGGGAGACGCGACGTCGGTCGCGGCCCCGCGACCGACCACCGACGAACGACGAACGCGACCGGTCCCGTACGGGACCGGTCGACCAGGAACGAGGAGTTGGGCAGGGTGCTGGTCATCGAGCTGCGGCGGAGGCATTCGACCTCCCGAACCGGCCGAAGGGCGGGGCCGCGCCCCGGGCCCGTCTCTCGGATCCTGCCGGTCCGACGGCCGCGGCGTGCGGCCCGCCCGGATGCGGGAGTGCGGGCTCGGCGCGAGGGTGGAGGGATGGAGCACGCCCCGATCGTCGTACACCGCGTCTCAGCGTCCGGGGGCCGTCGGGTGAGCCTGCGGACCCCGGAGGGGGAGGCCGTCCTCGGTGTCGCGCACGAGGACCGCGACGTGATCGAGTTCCTGCGCCGCGCGGAGGTGCCCGACCCGGACGACCTCGTGCTCGGCGGGAACCGCACCCTGCTGGAGTGGCAGGGCGATCCCCCGCACGTGTACGAGGCCGAGCCGATCGCCTCCGACCTGCCCTGACCCCTGCCCGCGCGGCCACCCTTCGCCGTTCACGTCCCTGCCCCGCCCCGCCCCGGGCGGCATTTCCGCACGGCCCGCCCCGGCTGCCGAAATCCGGCCAATGACTGTTGTGCTCATGACATCTCAAGACCCCTGTGGGAATCTCCGTGGCGCACGAGCTCCGCACTCCGCACCGGCCTCGCACCACACCCCCACAAGGACGTGTCAAGGAGGAGCGACATGAAGCACCTCGCGAAACTCGCCGTGACGATGGTGGCCGTCGCGGCCACGGTCGGCGCCGCCACGACCGCCGCGGCGTCCGGCGGCGCCGCCGATCGCAAGGTCGACGGCGTCATCGTCGTCGCGGGCAACACCTGTACGTGGACCAACGCGAGCACCAGCGCCGAACCGCCCGCCGCCCTCACCGTCGACCGCGCCACCATCAACAAGCCCGGCGGCAACCTCGCCTGCGACGGCGGCATCAAGGCCTCCCTCAACAACAACCCGGCGTTCACCTTCGACGACGCCGCCGCGACCGCCCGGGCCGACCTCATCGACATCACCGGGCAGGCGAGCTTCATCACCTGCCGCTACAGGGCGACGAACATCGTCTGGGACCGCGACGGCGCCACCCGGAAGTACGTGAACCAGCCGTTCACCGCCACCAAGGCCTCGGGCAGCTTCCTGTGCCCGGGATCCGTCGCCACCCCGGCCGGCGGCGCCTCCATGCTGTTCCGCTGACCGCTCCCGTTCCCGGGCGGACCCCGCCCCCTCGCCCGGGAACGGGCCCGGTGCGCCCACCGGATCCCCACACCCGCACCGCCCCGGAACACCCCGCCCGCCACGACCGGCTCGCAGGCCGGCGCACGGGGCCGCAGCATGGAGGCAGACGCCCTGGACGAGGAGGCCGGACATGGCCGAGGAGGACTCCCCTCAGCCTGCCGCCGGCCCCCTCGTGGGGGCGGCGACAGCCGGAGGCTTGCTCGACGTCCTCGGCGTGGCATCCGTGGTCCTGGACGACCAGGGCCGGATCCGACTGTGGAGCCCCCAGGCCGAGACCCTCTTCGGGTACACCGCCGACGAAGCCCTGGGACGGTTCGCGGCGCAGCTGCTGGTCGAGGAGGGTCGGCGCGACGAGGTGCTGGCCCTGTTCGCGCACGTGATGACCGGCGAGGGCGCCTGGGCCGGATCGTTCCCGATACGGCACCGGGACGGCCGGGACGTGCTCGTGGAGTTCCGCAACATGCGGCTGGAGGCCGACAACGGCCGGCGGTACGCGCTCGGCCTGGCCTCCGAGCAGGCCACCCTGCGGCGCGTCGAGCGCGACCTCGCCCTTTCGCTGCGTCTGGTCGACCAGTCCCCCATCGGCCTGGCCGTCTTCGACACGAACCTGCGCTACGTGCTGATCAACCCCGCCCTGGAGCGGATCAACAACGTGCCGGCGGACCAGCACCTGGGCCGGCGGATCGGGGAGGTCCTGCCCTTCCTCGGGGCGACGACCATCGAGGCGCGGATGCGCAGCGTCATGGAGACCGGCGTTCCGATCCTCGACGAGTTCACCACCGGTCGGCTGCCGGGCAGCACGGGCGACGAGCACGCCTGGCTGGTGTCGATCTACCGGCTCGACGACCAGGCCTCCCGGACCATCGGGGTGGCCGTGTCGGTCGTCGACGTCACCGAACAGCACCGCACGGCCGTGTCGGCCGCGCACGCCCGGCGCCGGCTGTCCCTGATCGCGGACGCCTCCGTCCGCATCGGCACCACCCTCGACCTGGACATCACCGCCCGGGAACTGGCCGACGTCGTCGTCCCGGAGGTCGCCGACATCGCAGCCGTCGACGTCCTCGACACGATCCTGACGGGCACCCGTCCCGGCGAGGCGCTGCGGGACGGATCCGTACGGTTCCGCGCGCTGGCGCTGAAGTCCGGCTACCGCAATCCGGCCGAGGACGCCGCCGACCCCGTCGGGGAGGTGACGTTGTACGGTCCCGGCCGGTTGGTGACGCGCTGCGTCCGTACCGGCCGGCCGGTGCTGGTGCCGCGGGTGCTCCCGGCGGACCTGCCGCGCATCGCCCGCAACGAGGAGGCCGCCCGGCTGCTGGGCGCGTCGGGGCTGCACTCCTACCTGGCGGTGCCGCTGATCGCCCGCGGGCAGGTCCTCGGCGCCCTCGACCTGAAGCGGGCCCGCAACCCGGTGCCCTTCGGTCAGGACGACGTCCTGCTCGCCTCCGAACTCGCCGCGCACGCCGCCGTGTCCATCGACAACGCCCGCTGGTACCAGCGCGAGCGGCACACGGCCCTCGCCCTCCAGCGCCATCTGCTGCCGCAGGACCCCCGCACCGCCCCGGGCCTGGAGATCGCCTACCGCTACCAGCCGGCGGGCGCGGCTGACGAGACCGGCGGCGACTGGTTCGACGTCGTCCCGCTCCCCGGGGACCGGACCGCCCTGGTCGTCGGCGACGTGATGGGCAGCGGCATCAACGCCGCCGCCACCATGGGGCAGCTGCGGGCCACCGCCCGCGCGCTGGCCCGCCTCGGGCTGGATCCCGGGACGGTCCTCACGCACCTCGACGCGGCGACCGCCGACCTCGGTGAGGCGATGGCCACCTGCGTGTACGGCGTCTACGATCCGCACACCCGGCAGTGCCACATCTCGACGGCCGGGCACCTGCCGCCCGTGCACCTGCGCCCCGGGCGCCATCCGCAGCTGCTGCGCCTGCGGACGGCGGTGCCGCTGGGGGTGGGCGGCGTCCCCTTCCACACCACGAGCGTGACCCTCGGTCCCGGTGACGAGCTGGTCCTCTACACGGACGGCCTGGTCGAGACCCGCGACCAGGACATCGACACCCGGCTGCTGACCCTGACCGACCTGCTGGCGGGCCCGCACCGCCCGCTGGAGGACACCTGCGACCTGCTGCTGTCGGCCCTGCGCCGCCCCGACACCCACGACGACGTCGCCCTCCTGATCGCCCGCGCCCTGCCGTAGGCCGGCGGCCGTGCGGTCAGCCGTGCGGCGAGCGTTCGCTCGGGCGGCGCGCGTTCAGCCGTGCGGGGTGCGGGCCCTGACGCGGGCGGCGAGGACGGCGACGTCGTCCTCCGCGTGTCGCGCGTCCAGTCCGGCGACGACGGCGTCGGCGACCTCGGCCACTCCCCCGCCGGCCGGGATCCGCAGGGCCGTGAGGCGGTCCAGGGAGGTGTCGATGTCCTCCCCGCGCCGCTCGACGAGCCCGTCCGTGTAGAGCAGCAGGGTGTCCTCCTCGCCGAGCGGGTGGGCCACGGACTCGTACCCGCCGAGGCCGGTTCCGAGTGGCGGTCCCACCGGGACGTCGACCAGCCTGCCGGTTCCGTCCGCCGCGAACAGCGCCGGCGGCAGGTGCCCGGCGCTGGCGTAGACGGCCGTGCCGCGCGCCGGGTCGACGCGTACGAGGAGGCAGGTCGCGGGGCGGCGGGCCTCGTCCTCGGCGACGAGGGAGTCGAGCTGGCGCAGCACCCGGTGCGGGGCCAGGTCGGTGGAGGCGACCTCGCGGAGGGTGGAGCGGTAGGCGTTCATGTCGACGGCGGCGTCGAGGCCGTGCCCCATGACGTCGCCGACCACGAGCAGGGTCCGGCCGAAGTGCAGCCGTACGGTCTCGAACCAGTCGCCGCCGACGAGGGCGCTCGTCCCGACGGGCAGGTAGCGGCCGGCGACGAGGAGGTTGGGGTGCGGCCGGCCCGGGTCGGCGACGAGGGCCCGTTGGAGGTTCAGGGCGACGCTCTCGGTGGCGGCGAGGCGCCGCGCGTGGCGGACGTGGACGGCGGCGACCCGGGCGGCGAAGTGCAGCGCGGCGGCGTCGGCGTCGGTGAACCCCGTCCCGGAACGCACGGCCAGCAGGGTCCCGTACGAGGTCCCGTGCCGGGCGAGCGCGACGGACAGGCCGTGCACCGGGGCGCGGCCGGGGCGCAGGGTCCAGCTGCGCATCGGGTGGCCCCCGTCGACGGCCCGGACCTCGGGCCGCACGGCGCGCAGGGGTGCGCGCAGCAGGTGGGCGGCCCCGGCGACGGCGACGCGTTCGGTGGCGCCGTCGACGGTCAGGTCGACGGCGGCCGCGTCGCCCAGGGTGCGGAAGACGAACGCGGCCAGTTCGCGGCAGGTGGTGCGTTCGTCGTCGGTGGTGCCGATCGCGTCGAGGGCATCGGTGGGGGCGGGCGGGACGTGGGGCCGGGGGCGCGGGTGGGCGCCGTCGCGTTCCGACACTGTGCCTCCGCCCGTCGGGCGGCCCCGTGCGGGCCGCCGGTCCGCCCATTCCACCAGCCGCGACGGCGGACGGGCCGGGCAGCGCGCCGGGGTTTCAGCGCCCGGGCGTGAGGCGTTCCCAGAGGAAGGTGTGCACGAGGGCTTCGTTGAAGGCGGTCTGCGCGTGGTCGGTGGCGCCGGCGTGGCCGCCGCCGAGGTGTTCGTGGAACAGCACGGGGTGGCCGTGTTCGCGCAGCCGGGCGGCCATCTTCCGGGCGTGTCCGGGGTGGACTCGGTCGTCGCGGGTGGAGGTGAGCAGGAGGAGCGGCGGGTACGGGGGGCCGTCGGTGCGGATCCGGTGGTACGGGGAGATCCGCTCCAGGTGGGGCCGGTCGGCGGGGTCGTCGGGATTCCCGTACTCGGCGGTCCAGCTGGCCCCGGCGAGGAGCTTGTGGAAGCGGAGCATGTCCAGGAGCGGTACGTGGGCGACGACGGCCGCGAACAGCTCGGGGTCGCGGGTGAGGAGGGCGCCCATCAGCAGGCCGCCGTTGCTGCCGCCCTCGATGCCCAGTTGGGCGGGGGTGGTGATGCCGCGGGCGGTGAGGTCGCGGGCGACGGCGGCGAAGTCCTCGAAGGCGCGGACGCGGTGCGCGCCGAGGGCGGCCTGGTGCCAGGCCGGCCCGTACTCGCCGCCGCCGCGGATGCCGGCGACGACGTAGGTGCCGCCGCGCGTGAGCCAGGTCCGGCCGGTGACGGCGCTGTAGTGCGGGGCGAGGGAGATCTCGAAGCCGCCGTAGCCGTAGAGGAGGGTGGGGCCGGGGCCGGGACGGTCCTCGGGGCCGATGACGAAGTACGGCACCTGCGTGCCGTCATCGGAGGTGGCGAAGTAGCGGCTGACGGCGAGGCCCGCGGTGTCGAAGAGGGCCGGGCCGCGCTTGACGCTCTCGCCGCCGTCGCGGGCGCCGGCGGTGCCGCGGTGGAGGGTGGAGGGCTGCAGGTAGCCAGAGACGTTCAGGAAGTACTCGTCTCCGACGTCCGGGTCGGTGCACACGACGGACGCCGTGGACAGCGGTGGCACGCCGGCGAGGGGTTCGCGCCGCCAGCCGTCGGGGCCCGGGGTGAGGAGCTCCATGCGGGAGGAGACGTCGGCACGGATGCCGAGGATGAGGTGGTTGCGGGTCCAGCTGAAGTCGGCGAGGGCGGTGCGCTCGTCGGGGGTGAACAGGGCGGCGGGCTCGCGGGCGCCGGCGAGGTAGGCGTCGAAGTCGAACGCCAGGAGACTGCCGGGGGCGTGCCCGAGCCAGGTGGACCGGGTGCTGACCAGGAGCCACTGCCGGTGGACGGAGGCGTGCGCGTCGTCGGGTACGTCGATCCTGATCGGCGGGGCGTCGGCCTCCCGCGGCAGGAGGAACGTCCGCTGGTTCCAGAAGTCGATCTGCCGGTGGACGAAGTCCCTTTCGAAGCCCGGGGTGTCGTCGTGCCAGCCGGCGGCGGAGAGGTCGGTCGGCTCGCCCGTGAAGACGCGTTCTGCCTGGTCGAGGGGGGTGCCGCGGCGCCAGCGGCGGGCTTGGAGCGGGTATCCCGACGGGGACATCGAGCCGGGGCCGAAGTCGGTGCCGATCCAGACGTGGTCGTGGTCGATCCAGCCGATCCGGGTCTTGGCCTCGGCGACCTCGAAGCCGCCTTCGACGAACCGCTTCGTCTCCAGGTCGAATTCGCGCACCACGTTGGCGTCCGCCCCGTCGCGCGAGAGCAGGATCAGCGCGTGCCGGTGGTCGGGGGCCAGGACGCGGCTGCCCGCCCAGGACCACTTCTCGCCCTCGGTGTCGGCGAGCGCGTCGAGGTCCAGGACCGTTTCCCAGGCCGGGCTGTCGGTGCGGTACTCCTCCAGGGTGGTGCGCCGCCAGATCCCGCGGACGTGGTCGGCGTCCTGCCAGAAGTTGTAGAGGTGGCGGCCGCGGCGGACCGGGTACGGGATCCGGCCGTCGTCGTCGAGGACCTCGCGCACCTCCTGCTCCAGCGGCTTGAAGCCGGCGGAGGTGGTCAGCGCGGCCACGGTCTCGGCGTTGCGGTCGCGGACCCAGTCGAGGGCCGCTTCGCCTGCCACGTCCTCCAGCCAGAGGTACGGGTCGTTGGGGGCTTCTTCGCTCATCCGCCGATTGTGCCGCAGGCCCGACCGAACGACCGGCGCTCCCGGCCCGGGCCGGCCGGGTTCCGGCCGGCTCGGGCCCGGACGGGTCCTCAGTCGTCGAGGAGTCCGAATCCCTCCGGGAACTCCTCCAGGAACTCGCGGCGGACCGGGTCCACCTCGGCCTCGGCCATGGCGCCGAGCAGGTCGCCCAGTTCGCCGCGCTGTTCGGCCGACAGTTCGCCCACGAGTTGGGCCACGCCCTCCAGGACCTTGACGGCGTCGTCCGTGTCCATGGACTCCTCCTCGCTGTCCTCGACGAAGCGGAGTACGTCGACCAGGGCCTCGGCCAAGGCATGGGTCAGCGACGGGTACACGGGCATGAGGGTGATCTCCCAGCAGGTTCACGACAATAGAGCCCGCTCATCCCACCACGGACCACCGACACCCCGTGCCCCGGGGCCGGGTTGCTCAGGCGTCCCGGTGGTGGAGGCCCTCCAGCAGGGCCAGTTCGGACTCGGTCAGGCGCAGGGCGCCGGCGGCGACATTGGCGGTGAGGTGGTCCGGGTTGCCGGTGCCCGGAATGGCCAGCACGTGGGGGCCCCGGTGCAGGGTCCAGGCCAGGCGGACCTGGGCCGCGCTCGCGTCGTGCGCCCGCGCGACGGTGAGGACCTCCTCGCTCTCGGCGCCGCTCGCGCCGCCCTCGCGTCCGGTGGTGGCGATCGAGTAGAACGGCACGAACGCGATGCCCTGCTCGCCGCAGAACCGTACGAACTCGTCCTGGTCGGGTCGCATGCCGATGCCGTACGGGTTCTGCACGCAGACCACCGGGGCGATGGCCCGGGCTTCGGCGAGCTGTTCGGGGGTGACGTTGGAGACGCCGAGGTGCCGGATGAGTCCGGCCTGGCGGAGGTCGGCGAGGACGCCGAAGCGTTCGGCGATGGAGTCGGTGCCGAGGATGCGCAGGTTGACGACGTCGAGGTGGTCCCGGCCGAGTTGGCGCAGGTTCTCCTCGACCTGGCCGCGCAGTTGCGCGGGGCCGGCGTGGGCGGTCCACTCGCCGGACTGGTCGCGGCCGGGTCCGACCTTGGTGGCGATGACCAGGTCGTCGGGGTAGGGGCCGCCCAGGGCGCTGTTGATCAGTTCGTTGGCGGAGCGCAGCGGCGAGAAGTAGAACGTGGCGGTGTCGATGTGGTTGACGCCGAGTTCGATCGCCTTGCGCAGGACGCCGATGGCGCGGTCGCGGTCCCCCGATACCGCGTCGGCGCGCAGGGCGGCGCCGTTCTGGGGCAGGCGCATCGCGCCGAAGCCGATGCGGTTGATCTCCAGGTCGCCGAGCTTCCAGGTCCCCGAAGCCGCTGCGTTGATCGTTTCTGTGGTCATGCCGGGGATGATCGCCCATCGGGCGGGCCGCCGCCAATGAAAATGGGCGGCGGCCCGGTGGGGTGCTCAGCCCCGGCGGGCGCGCAGGACGCGGAAGGCGGTGTGGAGCGCGAGGGCGGCCAGGGCCAGGACGGTCGCCGTTTCGATGAGTTGGGTCAGCCAGTAGTGCGCGTACGGGTGGTAGTCGGCGTAGCGGCCGGTGACCTGGAGGTCCGGGGCGCAGGCGCCGAACTCGTCGGACGGGGTGGCGCATCCCCAACTCGGCAGGCGCTCGCCCGTGCCCTTGAGGAGACCGGATTCCATCATGAACGCGGAGCGGGGCACTTCCAGTTCCGGGTGCCCGGTGAGCGGTGCGGTGATGGTCACCGGGGTGAGGACGGACCAGCGCAGGAATCCGAACACCACGAGCACCAGGCCGGTGACGGTGCCCGCAACGAGCAGGGCGGGCAGGGTGCGTCGGATCCACTGCCCGACGACGGCTCCGACGCCGACGCCGAGCAGGCAGTACGCGACGACGACCGGTCCGGTCGCCTCGTAGGTGCCGCGGTCGGCCCAGGAGAGTTGGTAGGAGCCGGACACCGGGGCCCAGCCGAGGCGGTAGATCCCGATCATGAGGGCGGCGCAGGTCGCCGACACCACCGCGGCGACGACGATCTTGGAGGTGAGCCAGGCCCTCGGCGTCGTCGACTGGGTCAGGGCGAGCCGGTACGTCCCGCTCTCCGTCTCCCGGGCCAGCATCGGGCCGGCGACGTACGCGGCGACCAGGACCGGCAGGATCAGCATGCCGCGTCCGGCGCCTTCCAGGGCGGAGCGCAGCGCGTCGTACCAGATGTTCGGTTCCAGGGTGCGCTTCGGCGTGGCCGCCACGCGCAGGGCGACGGTGATGACGAGGCTCGCGGCGACCGCGGCCGGCAGGGCCCACAGCGCGCGCCGGTGCTGGCGGACCGTGACCCAGTGGGGGCCCTTCAGGGTCAGGACGCTCATCCCCGCACCGCCTCGGCGCCGGAGGGCTGGAGCACGAGGGCCGGGGCGTCGGGGGCGCGGAGATGCGCGAGCAAGAGTTCCTCCAGGGTCGGGTGCGCCGCGTGCCAGGTGCCGGTGTCGACCGGGCCCCCCGGCCGTACGAGGGTGATGAGTTGCCGGCCGGTGGTGCGGGATTCGACGACGGTGTGCGCGGCGAGTTCGTCGGCGGCCGTGGCGGGGCCGGTGAGCAGGGTGTGGGCCGTGATGACGTCCTCGATGGGACCGGAGAGGCGGATCCGGCCGCCGTCGACGAGGAGCAGGTGGTCGCAGGCCCCTTCGAGCTCGGTGAGGATGTGCGAGGACATCACCACGGAGGTGCCGTTCTCGGCGGCGTCGCCCATGAGGATGCCCATGAGCTGTTGCCGGGCGAGCGGGTCGAGGTCGGCCATCGGTTCGTCGAGCAGGAGCAGCGAGGGCCGTTTGGCCAGGGCGAGCGCGAGGGCGACGCGGGTGCGCTGGCCTCCGGAGAGGGTCCGTACGCGGGCGTCCTCGCGCAGTCCGCCGGCTTCGACGATGCGTGTCGCCTTCGCGGAGTCCCAGTGGCCGGGGTTGAGTTCGTGGCCCATGCGCAGGGTCTCGCCGATGGTCAGCTGCGGGTACAGGGGCTTGTCCTGGGCCACGTACGCCAGCGATTCGCGGGAGGCCGAGGTGTGGACGGTGCCCTCGGTGGGGCGTCCCAGGCCCGCCAGGAGCGTGAGGAGGGAGGACTTGCCCGCACCGTTGGGGCCCACGAGTGCGCAGACCCGGCCGGCGGGCAGCCGGAAGGAGCAGTCGCGCAGGGCCCAGGCCCCCTTGCGCCCGTAGCGCAGGCCCAGTCCTTCCGCCTCGATCGCCATGTCGTTCACGCGTCGTCCCCCTTGAAGTGTTCGTCGAGTGCCGCGGTGAAGAGGGCGGCCACGTCGTCCCGCGCGAGGCCCGCCTCGCCGGCGCGGCGCGCCCAGTCGGCCAGTTCCTCCCACAGGGGCGAACCGGCGGGCGCGGCGCCGAGGGTCCGGCGGACGAAGGTGCCCATGCCGCGTCGTGCTTCGACGAGGCCCTCGCGTTCCAGTTCCCGGTAGGCCTTGAGGACCGTGTTCGGGTTGATGGCGGTCGCCTCGACGACCTCGCGTGCGGTGGGCAGTTTGTCGCCGGGTTCCAACAGGCCGAGGCGCAGGGCCTGTTTGGTCTGCTGGACGATCTGCAGGTACGTGGCCATGCCGCTGCGCCGGTCGATGCGGTACTCCAGCACGCCCCCACCACCACCCTTTCACTAATTAAGTAGTGAAAGGGTGGTGGAAGCGGGGTCCGGATGTCAACCTTCCGTTTTTCAAGGGCGAGTTCCGGAAGTAGACAGTGTCTACGCCGGCTGGTAGACAGAGCCCATGGAACCCGGAAGCCCGCTGCGCGAGCGGTTGATCGACGTCGGAGTGGAACTCGTCACGACCGAGGGGAGCGGAGCCCTGGGACTGCGGGAGATCGCCCGGCGCGCCGGCGTCTCGCACGGCGCGCCGCGCCGGTACTTCCCCACCCACCGGGCCCTGTTGTCGGCCATCGCCCGGCGCGGGTTCGCCGACCTCGGGGCTCGGTTCGCGGCCGGGGACACCGGGGCCCGCACCCCGCGGGAACAGGTGCGGGCGCTCGCGACGGCGTACGTCGGCTACGCGCTGGAGCACCACGGCATGTTCGAGTTGATGTTCCGTCACGACCTGCTGGACAGCGCCGGGGAGCCCGGCGACGGGCCGCGACTGCGGGAGTCGACCCTGCCGCTGTTCGCCCTGCTCGTCTCGCTGGTCTCCCGGTGCGGGGCGCGGGAGCCGGAGGTGAGCGCGGCCGCGCTGTGGGCCAACCTCCACGGGGTGGTCGGGTTGTGGGCGACGGGCAGCCTGCCGCTCGTCCTCGACGGCGGCCCGGAGACCGGCGTCGAGCGGCTCGTCGCCGCCGCCCTGGACGCCCACCTCGGACCGGAGCCCGCGTGAGGCCCGGGCTCGCGCTGCTGGTCGGTGTGGCGGCGGCGATGCTCGTCGCCCTCGACGGCACCGTCCTGATCGTGGTGCAGCCCGCGCTGCGGCAGGACCTCGGGGCGAGCGCGGCCCAGGTGCAGTGGACGAGCACCGCCTACCTGCTCGCCGTCGCCGCCTTCCTCGTGATCGCCGGCCGGCTGGGCGACCGGTACGGGCACGTCCGGCTGCTGCTCACCGGCGTACTGGGCTTCGGCGCGGCATCGGCGGGGATCGCGCTCGCCCCCGACGTCGGCTGGGTCATCGCCCTGCGGGCCGTCCAGGGTCTGTTCGGCGCCCTGTTGCAGCCCGCCACCCTCGCGCTGCTGCGGCTCACCCACCCGCCTGAGCGGCTCGGCAAGCCGGTCGCGATCCGGACCGCCGCGATCGGGCTGGCCGCGGCGGCGGGGCCGCTGCTCGGCGGCATCGTCGTGGCGGAGTTCGGGTGGCGGGCGGTGTTCCTGGTCAACGTGCCCGTCGCCGTGGTCATCGCCGGCGCGGCGACGGCCGTACGGGTCCCCCCGGCACCGGAAGCGCCCCGCGCCCCGATGGGCGTGGCCGGGCCCGCACTGCTCGCGGTGGCCGTAGCGGCGGCGGTGCACGCGCTGGCCGGCGCCGCGGAGCACGGTTGGACGGCCCCGGCAACGCTGCTGGGCTTCGGCTCGGCGGCCGGACTCGGGACGCTGTTCGTGCGCCACGAGCGGCGCGGCCCGCGGCCGTTGGTACCGCCCGCCGTGGCCCGCGCCAGACCGGTGGCGGCTTCGATGGCGCTGCTGTCGGCCGTCTCGGCGGGAATGTTCGGCGCGCTGTTCACGGCGACGTTCCTGTTGCAGGACGTACGGGGGCTGGACCCGCTGGAGACGGGGCTGCGGGTGCTCCCGATGACGGCGCTGATGATCGCCGGGGCCCCGCCGGCGGCCCTCGCGCTGCGCCGGCTGGGGCCGCGGCGGACCGCTCTGGCGGGGACGGTACTCGTGGTGGCCGGGATCGCGGGGCTGGGGTCGGGCGGGCCGGTGGCGTTCGCGCTGCTGGGAGCCGGGTTCACGGCGGTGATGGTCACCGCCACCGCCTCGGTCGTCGGTGACGCCCCGCCCGGGTACGCGGGGGTCGTCGGCGGGCTGAAGCAGACCGCGATGAACGTCGGCCCGGCCCTGGGCATCGCGGTCGCGGCGGGTACGGGAGCGGGCGCCGCCGGCCCGGTCGCGGCGGGCGCGGCCGGTCGGACGCTCGCCGTGCTCGCCGCGCTCGCCGCGACCGGTCTTGTGGCGGCGGCGTTGCTGCCGGGCCGTGACGGCGCGGTGGTGGGCGGGCGCGGGGCGCGGTCCGGCGTGGGGGGCCGGGCCGAACCCCGCGCACGACGGGTCAGGGGGTGAGGGTCCAGCGCTGGGCCGCGCCGCCCGTGCAGGCTGCCCGGGTGAGCCGCGTCCCGTCGGCGGTGCCCGAACCGGCCGGGGTGAGGCACCGGTCGGCGTTGCGGAGACTGCCGTCCGGGGCGGTCCGCCAGTTCTGACCGGGGCTGCCGTCGCAGGCCCGGACGGTGACCCGGGTCGGGTCGGCGCCGTCGAGACAGACGCCGGCGAGTCCGGTGAGGCGGCCGTCGGAACGCAACGACCAGCGCTGGTTCGGGCCGCCGTGGCAGGAGTACAGGGTGGGTTCGGTGCCGGGGGCGGTGGCGCCGTGCGGGAGGTCCGCGCACCGTGCGGAGGCCGCGTTGACGAGGGTGACGTCGGCCGGGAGCGGTGCGGGTCGGCCCGTCGGAGTGAGTTCGGCGACGCTGGTCCAGGGGCCGCGGCCACCGGCCTCGGTCAGGGCCCGGAGGCGGAGGTAGCGGCCGGTCCGGGGCGCGAGGGTGATGTTCTGGACGCCCGCGCCGTCGGCGAGGGTGCCGGTGGCGGCCGGGGCGCCCCAGTCCGTGGTGGAGTCCGACACGTGGACCTCGTAGCCGCCGATCCGACCGTTGACGCCGCCGTCCTGGCGGGGCAGGACGCCCAGCCCGTCGACGGTGTGACGGGCTCCGAGGTCGGGGACGATCTCGTGCGGCAGCCCGGCCGGGGCGCCGCCGGACCAGGCGGTGTGCCAGTGGGTGGAGGCGTTCCCGTCGAAGGCGTTGCGTGCGGCGCCGTTCTCGGCACCGGTCTCCTGGCTGTCGGCGGAGACCAGGCTCCACTGCGTCGGGTCCAGGGGCGGCGAGCCGGCCGGGACGGGTTCGGCCGCCGGGACGGCCACCCCGGAGGCGGTGACGGTGAACGCCCCCGATTTCGTACCGGTCTTGACCCACAGGACGCCCGAGCGGTCGGCCGGGTCGAAGAACCAACCCGTCGCGGCGGCGTCGTAGGCGCTCCGGTCGGCGAGGCGGGGCGACGGGGCGCCGTCCACGGTGAGGGCGGTGGGGGCGGAGGCCACGTGCAGGTTGAACTCGTAGCCGCGCGAGGCGGGCTTGCCCGTGTACTCGCCGGTCGGCGCTCCGACGGCGACGGTGACCGTCCCGGATCCCGCCGTGGGGGCGGTGACGTCCACGCGCTGGCGGGCGAAGGCCCCCGATTCGTGGGCCCGGGTCAGGCCGTCGTCCTCGTAGAGGCTGAAGGTGGAGGACCCGCGCGGATGGATGTCGTAGGTGAGGGTGGAGACGGGTTTCTCGCCCGTGTGGTTCATCTGCGGCCACATCGGGACGACCGCTCCGCCCTTCACGAAGAGCGGCAGGGTGTCGAGGGGGGCGCGGTAGCCGTTCAACCATCCCGGTCCGGCGTACGTCCTACCGCTCCAGTAGTCCGTCCAGGTGCCGGCGGGCAGGTAGATGCCGTCGCGCACCGAGGTGTCGGAGACGACGGGGGCGACGAGGAAGGAGTCGCCCGCCATGAACTGGCCGCTGGTGGCGTTCCCGCGGGCCACCGGGTCGTCGGGGTGTTCCAGGACCAGGGCGCGGGTGCTGGGCACTCCGCTCTCGTGCGCGACGCGGCTCATCGTGTAGAGGTAGGGCATCAGCCGCATCTTCAGCTGGAGGTACTTGCGGTTGATGGACAGGTACGGCTCGGCGAACCGCCAGGGCTGCTTGTCCTGGTAGCCGGCCGACGGGCCGGTGGCGCCCCAACCGACATGGTCATGAACGCCGGGGTGAAGGCCTTCCACTGGAGGTCGCGGACGTACGTCTTCGGGCTGCCCCCGAAGATCCCGTCGACGTCGCCGGCTGCGTGGTTGAGGGCGGAGAGGCCGGCTCCGGCGATGGCGGGGACGTGCCAGCGCATGTCGTCCCAGGTCCCGTGGGTGTCGCCGGTCCAGACGACGGCGTTGCGCTGGGTTCCCGCCCAACCGTCCACGGTCCAGACGTAGCGGCGGGCGTCGGAGTTCCTCTCGATGCCCTCGACGGCCTGCCGGACCCCGTCGAAGGCGTACTTGTAACCGCTGCCGATCCATGCGACGTCCGTCTTGACCCCGCGACCACCGGTCTTCCCGACCTCGTCGGCGATGGAACCGAGGCCGGTGGAGGTCCACAGGCCCGTCCGGAACCCCTTGGCCGCGAGGGCGTCCACGGTGGACTTCAGGGGCGCGGTGTAGCCGCAGCCGTAACCGTCGTTGGGCAGGAACCAGCCCGAGGGCATGTCGGCGGCGCGGGCGTCGGTCGCGTACCCGATGACGTCGGGGGTGGTTTGGTGCCTCGGTCGGTCGTGCCTGCCCTGGTATTCGGGGTTGGAGGCGTTGAAGCAGTCGGCGTTGCCGAGCTCGAAGCCCCACAGGGGTGCCATGAAGGGTTTGCCGCTGACGTCGGTGTACGCGTCGAGGACGGACTTGAGGGAGTTCCCGGTGAAGTACCAGGCGTCGAAGCGGTCCTCGTCGTGGGTGAGTGCGGTCGGCGAGTCGAAGGCGTACGAGCCGGGGGCCCAGGTGTTGCGCATGACGCCGTAGCCGTTGGTCGACATGTAGAAGGGCGCGGGGCTGGCGTTGTCGTTCTCGCGCCACCTGTTGTCCACGGCGACGGGGACGGTCTTGCCGCGCAGCGCCCATTCGCCCAGCCGCAGGCCGGTGCCGTAGAACTGCTCGTCGGCCCCCCGGGCCAGGTACTGGGTGGTCCTGCCGCCGCCCCAGGTGGTGGGCCTGGTCTCCTGCCAGACCGGGGTGGAGTCGTCGGCGCGGTAGACCGAGAACCGCAGGGGCGACTTCTCGACGCGGATGGACAGGGCCCCGGTGGTGATCCGGTAGTGCCCGCCCGCGTCGGTCCAGGCGGTGTCCACCGGCCCGAAGTCGGTGGTGGGTGCCAGGTCGGAGCCGGCCGGATCGTCGGTGAAGGAGCCGTCGGGCGAGATCCGGAGCCGGAAGATGTCGGCGCGGGCGACCGTCACCCGGGCCTTGGCCCCGCCGGACGTGCTGATGGTGAAGGTGTTGCCGGCCCGGGTGAACCCGGTGAGGTCCCCCGCCGTGACCGCCGGGGCGTTCACGGCCCCGGCCGGGTCGGTTCCCGCCGCGCGGGCGGTGGCCGGTCCGACGGCCGCGAGGCCCGCGACGGCGAGCGCGGCGGCCGGCAGGGCGGCCTTGAAGGGGGTCCGACGGCGGGCGGGACGGTCGGGTCGGGCGGTTCGGTGCGGGGGTGGGGGGTCGTGCCGGTCGCGCCTGGTGCTCGGTGTCATCGGGCAGCTCCTCGTGCGGTCCGGATCGCGGACACACCGCTTTGGCATGCTCCCGGCAACATAGCGGTCCGGCGGGGCCGCTTGAAGGAAGTTGCTCGAAATCGCCCTTCCCCGCGCAGATTTGAGCATCGAAGGGACGCGGACGAGGTCGCCCGCGCCGGGAAGCCGATGCGGCGGCCCCCCGGCGCGGGTCGGTCAGCCCGCCGTGATCCGGAGCTTGGATTGGCCGTGGCCGAGGCGCTCCCAGTCCTCCATGAAGCGGGCCCGCAGGCCGTGCTTGGCCGCGAGGTCCACGAGGGTCTGCGTCCGGTAGTAGAAGTCCTCGCGGAGGACCTGGTGTTCGACGCCTTCCGTACGGTCGAAGGTGAAGTCGAACCGGCCGCCCGGTGCCAGCACCCGTCCCACGTGGGCGAGGCACTCGTCGATGACGTGCAGCGGCGAGTGCGAGAAGACGCTGTGCGCGTGCACCACGTCGAAGTGGTGGTCGGGCAGGAAGTCCAGGGTCAGGTCCTGGGTGATGGTCAGGTGCGGCAGTTTGGCCTGGAGTCCGCGCCCCGTCAGGGTCTGCTTGGCGGCGATGAGGATGTCCGGCGATATGTCGATGCCGTAGTAGTGGCCGGTCTCCAGGTGCTCGATGAAGCGCCAACCGGCCCGCAGGTTGCCGCAACCGATGTCGAGCATCCGGTGACGGGGCTCCAGGCCGTGCTCGATCAGGTAGTCGAACTGCATCTTGCCGAGGGCCAACCACCGGTCGTGGCTCTGGCTGCCGACGGCCGCCTCCGGGTTGCGGCCGGTGTCGGACGCCATGACGGCACGGTAGTAGCCCACGTGGTCGGGGTGCTTGAAGCGCAGCCAGCCGTCCCGGGCGGCCCGCCGGACGTACGGCGCGATGCGGGTCGGGTTGCCCAGCGCGTAGCGGACCTTGTGTCCGACGCCGGCGCGGTTGGCGGTGAGGTTCTTCTTGGTGGCCATGAGGGGTCCCCCTGAGGTACGGAGAAGAGGTGCGGTGGTGTCTGCGGGCCGTGCGGCGGGTCGTCGGACCGCCCGACGGATCGGGCCGCTGCGGCGGGTCTGGCCGTACGGCGGGTCGGGCCCTACGGCGGGTCGGGCCGTACGACGGATCCGGGCCTACGGCGGGTCAGGCCGTGCGGCGGCGCAGGACGGCCAGCGTGACGGCGACCAGGACGGCAGCCAGGCCCAGGTAGAGCGCGGTGTCGATCCACTGGAACGTCCAGAAGTCGCCGCTGGGATAGACCTTGTGGTAGCGGCTGGTGAAGCCGTTCTCCTCCATGCAGCGCCGGGCGTCCTCGCCGGACGTCTGGCACCACTTGCCGATGGAGAACTCCCGGCCGTCCGGCGTGCGGTAGCCGAACTCGCCCGTCGACCAGGCGCTGCCGACGAGCCGCTTGGGCGTCATGCCGGGGGTGATCCGGACCTCCGGGTCGATCCAGGAGGTGCGGAAGAAGTTGATGGCGAGCATCGCCGCGCCGATCGCGCCGAACGCCGCTCCCATCGCCGGCAGGACCTTGCCCACCAGGAGCCCCGCGAGGGTCCCCGCGGCGAGGGCGAACAGCGCCGTGGCGAGCGGGGCCGGACCGGTCGCGTTGTAGACGGCGGCATCGTGCCAGTAGGGGCCTTCGAGGGTGTTCGCGATGGGCAGCCACCACCACGCGACGAGGGCCCCGACGACCGCGGAGGTCAACAGGGCGAACAGCGCCGCGAGACCGAAGCGGGCGGCGAACCAGCCGCGCGGGTCGACACCCTGGGTGAGGCCCACCTTGAAGGTGCCGCTCTCCAACTCCCGGCCGATGAGGGGGGCGCCCCAGAACACGCCGATGAGGGCCGGGATCGAGAACCCGAGGGTGCCGAGCATCCGGATGCCGTCGACGTTGCCGTTCATGATCTCGTAGGTGGCGACGCTCTCACACCCGCCGTTCCACCCCGGGCAGGGCACCCACCCGTACTCCTCGATCAGCTGCACCATCCCGGAGCGTTGGTACGCCACCCACACCGCGCAGCCGACGAGCAGCGCGGTCGCGGTCAGGATGAGCAGGCGTTGCTGGCGCCAGGCCAGCCAGAGCGCGCCCTTCATGCGGCGGCCTCCGTCCTCGTGGGGTCACCGGCAGGGCGCGCGGAGCGCAGGTGGGCGAGCAACAGGGTTTCCAAGGAAGGGGTTTCGGCGATCCACCGGTCCCCCGGCACGAAGGATCCGCCGGGGGGCGTACGGACCAGGGCGGTGACCTGACGGCCACTGGCGGCGACGTGCACGACGGTGTCCCGGTCGAACGCGCGCGGCAGGCCGTCGGGTTCCATCGGGTCGGCGCGGCCGGTGAGCCAGGTGTGCGCGTCGCACAGCTCCGCGGCGTCCCCGGCGAGCCGGACGGAGCCGCCCTGCAGGAGGACCACGTGGTCGCAGACGTCCTCCATCTCGGCCAGGACGTGCGAGGACATCACGATTCCCGTACCGCGTTCGGCGGCTTCCGTCATGAGCAGGCTCATGACCTCGTGCCGGGCCAGCGGGTCCAGGTCGGCGAGCGGCTCGTCCAACAGCAGCAGGTCGGCTCGCTTGCCGAGGACCAGCGCCAGGGCGACCCGGGTCCGGTTGCCGCCGGAGAGCGAGCCGATCCGGGCGCCGAAGGGGATGTTCCCCTGGCGTACGAGCCGTTCCGCCGCGGCCCGGTCCCATTGGCCGGGGTTGAGCCTGCGGCCCAGACCGAGGGTCTCCTCGACGGTGAAGCCGGCGTGGAGCGGCTTCTCCTGGGCCAGGTAGGCCGTGCGCCGGCGGGCCTCGGGGGTGCCGGGGGCGGCCCCGAAGACGCTTATTCGACCGCCGGTCGGGCGCATCAGCCCCGCGGCGAGCTGGAGCAGCGTGCTCTTGCCGGCGCCGTTGGGCCCGACGAGCGCGGTGATGCGTCCTGGGGAAAGCTCCAGGTCGCACCCGCGCAGGGCGGGCCTGCCGCGGAACTCCCGCCCGAGGCCCGTCGCCCGAAGTGCCGGAGCGTGGGTCGGATCGCTCACGCCGTTTCCTCTCTCGACGTACCGGGCCCCTCGGACCCGGATGTGCTGAAACTTTCGTCCACGGCCGCCGCGACGAGCGCCGTGATGTCCTCCCGGCCGAGACCCGCCTCGCGCGCCTGGAGCATCCAGGCGGCCAGGCCCAGGCGCAGCGGCGAATCGGCCGCCGCCCCGGGGTGGGACAGGGACCGCCGCACGAAGGTCCCGGCTCCGGGGCGCGGTTCGACGAGCCCCTCGCGCTCCAGCTCCCGGTAGGCCTTGAGGACGGTGTTCGGGTTGATGGCGGTCGCCGCGACCACTTCGCGCGCCGTCGGCAGCCGGTCACCCGGTTCGAGCACACCCAGCCTCAGCGCCTGCTTCACCTGGGTGACGAGCTGCAGATAGGTGGCGACGCCGCTACGGCGATCGACTCGGAATTCCATCAGCTCCACCTCATTCCACTAACACGTTAGTGGAATAGTGCAGGGTGGTGTCGTGATCGTCAAACCGCGGCGGAGTATGACCGAACGGTCACAGCTTCCGGCGCGGGGAACGCGGTGGCCGGGACGTACATCTAGGGATGCGGCGGGCTCCGACGGGGCGCGCCGACGTGTCGGCAAGAACCGGCCGGACCGGCGCCGCGCGAGCGGCCGGGGCGGCCGTGAGCAGCAAGGTGGGGCGCTGGAGATGAAGGCGGAATCGGTGGCGGGCGAGGCGACGGCGGCCGGTGGCGACGGAGCGTCGGAGAACGAGACGACCGCCACGGCCCCGGATCGGGACCGGGACCGACGGGACGCCCCGGGCCCGCAGGACGCCGAGCGCCGGGTGAAGACCCCGAGCCCCGCGGAGGCTTCCGGAGAACCGGCCGCCCCGGAGGACGCGGAGGGCACGGAGGACCCCGCATCGGACCCCGGCGAGCGAACCGCGCGGGCGGACGCGTCGGAAACGGCGGATGCGGACTCGGACGCGGACACGGACACGGACACGACGGACGCGGACTCCACCGCTGGGGCACATGCGGATGCGGAGATCGAAGCGGAGGCCGACGCCGACTCCGAAGCGAGCGGAAGCGCGGGTACCGACGCGGCCCCGGGCGCCGACGCGCAGGGGGATGCCGACTCCCCGGAGCCGGAACCGGAACCGGCGACCGACCGCACCGGGGAAGGCACCCCGGGCGGGGCCGGTACGCAGCGACCCTCGATCGAACTCCCCGAGGAAGAGGCGGGGCCGGACCCCGCCGACGCCGAGCACGCCGCCGACGAGCAGGCCGCCGAGCCCGTATCCGACCCCCGCGTGCGGCACGACGCCCCGGAAGCGGAAGCCGCGCCGCGGACCTCGGACCCGGAGACCGAGCCCCCGGCCGCCGAAGCCGACGCCGAAGCCGATGCGGACGCGGACACCGATCCGGACGCCGACGCCGACGCCCCGGACACGGAGGCCGACCCCGACGCCCCGGACGCCGAAGACCCCGACGACGCCCCCACCGCACCGGATGCGGAGCCCGCCCCCGAGGGCACGGACCCCGGACCCGCCGATGCCGAAGCCACCGAACCCGAGTCAGACCCCGAACCGGCCGAAGCCGCCGACCCCGAGCCCGCGAAGCCGGAGCCGAAGCCCGAACCCGCGAAGCCCCGACCCGCGAAGCCCGAGCCGGCCGACGACCCCGAGCGGACCAGTACGTTCGTCGCGCTCAAGGACGCCCGTCCGGCCCCCGCGCGGGCGACCGCGCCGCCCGCCCCCGTCGAGCTCCCGGCGGCGGAGCGCACGCGGGAGGCGCCGCTGCCCCCGCTCGACCTGCTGGCCGAGCTGACCAACACCGCTCCCCCGCCGGAGACCCCGCGGCGTACGATCACGCGCCGCGTCAAGGTGTGGACTCCGATCGTGCTGCTGCTCGGCGGCGCCGTCGTCGGGGCGCAGTTGCTGCGCCCCCTGCCGGCGCCGCAGCTCGTCGCCGACTCGACCGCGTACGCCTTCGAGGGGAGCACGCAGATCCCCTGGCCCGCCAAGGGTCAGGCGGCGGTCCGCGTGCCGGGCTCCGGGGACATCGGCTCGTTCGGCGAGCAGAAGCCCGTACCGACCGCCAGCGTCGCGAAGGTGATGACCGCCTACGTCATCCTCAAGGGGCATCCGCTGCGCAAGAACGAGGCCGGTCCCCGCATCGAGGTCGACGCGGCGGCGGTGGCCGACGGCGCCGCCGAGGACGAGTCGCGGATCGAGGGGCTGACGGCCGGGCAGACCTTCGGCCAGCAGGACATGCTCAAGATGCTGATGATCCCTTCGGGCAACAACATCGCGCGCCTGCTGGCCCGTTGGGACACCGGTACCGACTCCACGGCCGCCTTCGTCGCGAAGATGAACGCGGCCGCGAAGGAACTCGGGATGAACGACACCACGTACACGGATCCCAGCGGGTTGGACGCCGGTACCGTCAGCACGGCCGCCGATCAGATCAAGCTCGGCGAGGCGGTGATGAAGGAGGAGGCGTTCCGGGCGATCGTCGCGATGCCCAACGCGACCATCGAGGGCCTGCCGAAGCCGATCATCAACAACAACGACAACCTGTTGCTGGCCAACGGTCTGAGCATCAAGGGGATCAAGACCGGGTCGAGCACGCCGGCCGGCGGCACCCTGCTCTGGGCCGCGTACAAGACGGTCGGGAGCGAGACGCAGCTGATCCTCGGCGCGATGATGGAGCAGCGCGTGGACGGCCCCGACCCGAACGCCACCAAGGCCCTGGGCCTGGTGAAGGACAACAGCCGGAAGGTCATCGAGGCGGTCCGTGCGGCACTGACCTCGACGACGGTCATCCGCAAGGGTCAGCTCGTCGGCCACCTGTCGGACGGCCTCGGGGGTTCGACTCCGCTGGTGGCCACGAAGGACGTCAACGTCATCGGCGTGCCGGGGCAGGAGCTGCGGCTGTCCCTCACCCCGGGCACGAAGTCCGTTCCGCACGAGGCGAAGGCGGGGACCGAGGTCGGCGTGCTCACCGTGGGCGAGGGCGACGGCGCGAAGTCCGTACCGGTCGCCGTGGAGGGGGCGTTGGACGGGCCGTCGTTCGGTGCGCGGGTGACGCGGCTGTCCTGACGCGGTCCCGGTTCAGCAGGACCCCGCCCCGCTCACGCCCGGGCCGTCCGGACGGCGCCGCTCGCCCGTCCGGACGGCCGACCCGGCCGCCCCGCCTACGCGTTCGCGATGACGAGCAGGGTGCGGGCGGGAGCCGTGCGCCCGCCCAGTCCGCAGCGGTGCGGGATCTCGCCCCGGTGGTGGGCGCTCTGGCCGGCGCGCAGGACGAGCGGTTCCTCGCCCTCGACCTCCAGGACCAACTCGCCCTCCAGGACGTAGAGGAAGTCCTCGCCGGGGTGCTCGAACCAGCCGCGTTCGCCCCGGCCGGGTTCGAAGTGGTGCTCGTAGGCCTCCATCAGCCCACTGCTCCCGCCGGGGATGAGGACTTTCGCCACCTGTCCGGCGGCCTCGCTGACGCGGATGACCTGCGGATCGCTCTCGTGGCTGACGACACCGGGCCGGTCGGGGCGGCGCAGGAAGGTGCCCGGCGCCACGTCGAGGGCTTCGGCGATGCGGTAGATCGAGCTGAGGCTGGGCGTGGCGAGTCCGCGTTCCAGCTGGCTGAGGAAGGGCTGCGAAAGGCCCGAGCGGGTGGCCAGTACGGCCATGGAGACGCGGCGGGCGGTGCGGCAGCCGCGGATCGCCCGCCCGACCTCGATCGCTTCGGGGGTGGGTTCGGGTCGAGACACGCTGGTGAACGTACCCCATCGCCGATCTTCGCCCGGGGGGTCCCGGGAGGTTTCGCACCGCTGCAACACCCCGTTAATAAGCGTGGTCAATTATTGACCTCACTTATCAACGAAGGAGTCCTCGCGTGCAAGCCACCCCAACACCCGTGGGCCGGGCCCTCGGCCGGCTCGGGCCCGCCCTGGGCGCGGCCGGTGCGGTGCTCGCCCTCTGGTCACTGGCCGCCTGGTCCGGCGCCGTGGCTCCGGGGCTGCTGCCCACCCCCGCCGAGACGGTCGCGGCGCTCGTCGACAGCGCCCGCAGCGGGGTGCTGGCCACCGACCTGAGCGCCAGCCTGGCCCGGGCCGGCCAGGGCTTCGCGCTCGGCGCCGTGATCGGGGGCGCGCTGGGCTTCGCGACGGGCTACCTGCCCCGGCTGTCGGCCGCGGTGACCCCGGTGGTCTCCTTCCTGCGCCCGATCCCGGCCATCGCGCTCGTGCCGCTGGCCACGGCCTGGTTCGGCATCGGTGAGAGCGCGAAGCGACTGCTGATCGCCTACGCCGTGCTGCTCGCCGTCTGGCTGTACGTCCACGACGGTGTGTCGCGCGTCCCCGTCTCGCACCTGCGGGCGGCCCGCTCGCTGGGGGCACCGCTGCACCGCCGCTTCACCGAGGTGCTGCTGCCGGCGGCCGCTCCCGCCCTGCTCGCCGCGCTGCGGTACGGCGCGTCCGTGGCGCTGCTGGCCCTGGTGGCCGCCGAACTGGGCGGCGCCGACGCGGGGTTGGCGTACCGGCTCCAGGTGGACGGACAGTTCCTCCGGGTGGACCGGATGTTCGCGGGGCTGTTGGTGCTCGGCTTGCTCGGGGTGGCCGCCGATCTCGTGCTCGCCGCCGTCGGCCGTCGCTTCGTGCACTGGAGCGCGTCATGAGCCTGACGGTACGACTGGAGGGGCTGTCGGTCGGGTACGGCGACGCCCCGGTGCTGGAACCCACCGACCTGGAGTTCCCCGCGGGTTCGTTCACCGCGCTGCTCGGGCCGAGCGGCTGCGGGAAGTCCACCGTGCTGAACACGGTGGCCGGGTTCGTCCGCCCGGCGGCGGGGCGGGTGACGGCCGGGTCGGAGCCCGTGCTGGGGCCGGGCCCGGACCGGGGCGTGGTCTTCCAGCACTACGCGCTGTTCCCCTGGCGCACGGCCCGCGGCAACGTCGAGTTCGCGCTCAAACGGTTCGGGTTGCCCCGCCCCGAGCGCCGCGAGCGGGCGCTGGCCGCGCTGGAGGAGGTCGGACTGGCCGACGGCGCGCAGAAGTACCCGGCGCAGTTGTCGGGCGGCATGCAGCAGCGCGTGGCGCTGGCCCGCGCCCTGGCCGCGCGTCCCGAAGTCCTGCTGATGGACGAGCCGTTCGGCGCGCTGGACGCACTGACCCGTTCCCGGATGCAGGGCCTGTTGCGGGAGCTGTGGCGGCGCAGCGGCACCACCGTGCTCTTCGTGACGCACGACATCGACGAGGCGCTCGCCCTCGCCGAGCGGGTCGTCGTCCTCGGCGGGTCCCCCGGCCGGGTCCTGGCCGACCACGCGGTGGCGCCCGGCCCGCCCGACCCTGACCTGCGCGCGCTGATCGCCCGCCACCTCGGCGCGGGCTGAGCGCAGCCCCCGCTCCGCCCACGAACCCTCTCCGCACTCCCCCGCCCTCTCCGTACTCCCCCCTGCCCTCTCCGCACCTCCCCACCCTCTCCGTACTCCCCCTGCCCCGGAAGGACCCCTGGCCATGCCCGGACCCCGATCCACGACCAGACCCCGCGCGGTGGCCGCCGCGTTCCTGGCCTCCCTGCTCTGCGTCCTCGCCACCGCCTGCGGCGGTGGGGCCGCCACCCCGTCGAAGTCCGGCGGGCGGCACGCCGTGACCGTGGCCGGCAGCGATCACTTGGGCGGCGCCCCCGTCCACATCGCCGAGGAGCGCGCCCTGTGGGCCGCCGAGGGCGTCGACGCCACCGTGACCACCCTGCCCACCGGCCGCGACGCCCTGAACGCCGTGCTCGGTGGCCAGGCGCAGCTCGGGATCGTGGGCGACCTGCCCGCCGTGACGGCCGCGCTGAGCGGGCGCGACGTGCGGATCGTCGCCGACCTCTCGCGGTTCTCCGACTGGCGGCTGCTGTCCGCCACCGACCGCGCGATCACCGGTTTCGCCTCGCTGAAGGGCCGCAAGGTCGGGGTGCCCCGGGGCACGAACGTCGAGTACGCGCTGAGCCGGATGCTGGCCTCGGCGCAGCTGACCGCGGCCGACGTGACCGTCGTCAACCTGGCCCCCAACCAGGTCGCGGCGGCGTTGGCCCGCGGCGACATCGACGCCGGCGTCACCTTCCCCAGCTTCTACGACGCGGCCCGCACCGCGCTCGGCGACCGCTATGCCGAGCTCCCCTTCACCGGCTACACCGCGCGGACCCTCCTCATCGCGGGCCCCTCCGCGGGTGACGAGGCCGTGACGGCGGTCCTGCGTACGGTGCTGCGTGCCCAGCAGGCGGCGACCGCAGATCCGGCGGCCGCCCGGGCCGCCGTGGTCGCCCAGTCGAAGGGCGCACTCCAGGCGGGCTACGTCGATGCCTACCAGCCCCGCTACACATACGGCGCGAGCCTGTCGCCCGAGTTGCTGACGCAGTTGACGGACGAGGCCGCCTGGGCCAAGGCCACGCAGTCCCTGCCCGGCGACGCCGATCGGGCGGCCCTGCTGGCGCGGTTGCGCCCGGGTCCGCTCAAGACCGCCGATCCGGCGGCCGTCACCGTCGGCTGACCTCCGGCCCGCCCCGTCGCACCCGGTCACACCTTCCGACCACCCACCACAGGAGCTCCCCCATGACCGTCGATCAGAACACCCTGCGCCGCCGCGGTACCGGCCTGCGCGCCCACGACCCCGAACGCAGCCACGGCGGCTACACGCTCTACACCCCGATCACGGGGGACGGCGAGATCCACCTCGTCGACATCGAGGGCCGCACCGCGCACACCTGGACGTCCCCGTACCCGCCCGGCCGGCAGGCGCAGCTGCTGCCGAACGGCAACCTCTTCTACGCGGCCAAGGACACCTCCGGACCGACGCTCTTCCCGATCTGGGACGTGTACCACGGCGGTATCTTCCAGGAGCTCGCCCCCGACTCCACCGTGCTGCGCGAGGTCCGGCACCCCTTCCACCACCACGACGCCTCCGTGCTGCGCAACGGCAACCTGCTCATCACGGTGGTGGAGCCGCTGTCCTCGGCCGACGCCGCCCGGATCCGCGGCGGCATCCCCGGCTCGGAGGCCGCGGACGGGGTGATCTACGGGGACGTGGTGTACGAGCTGACCTGGGACGGCGAGACGGTGTGGCGTTGGGCGGCCATCGAGCACCTCGACCCCGAGGAGGTCCCGCTCAACCCGCACTTCGCGCGTGAGCACTGGCCGATGGCCAACACCGTCAACGAGCTCGCCGACGGCGGCATCGTGATCGGCTTCCGCAGCGCGTCCACGACGGTGGCCGTGGACCGGGCGGACGGCTCCGTGCGCTGGCGGTTCGGGCCCGACGTCCTGGCGCAGCAGCACCATCCGCACGAGCTGCCGGGCGGCAACATCCTGGTCTTCGACAACGGGACGTACCGCGACACGACGTCCGTGCCGTACTCGCGGGTGCTGGAGCTGGATCCGGTCACGGGCGAGGAGGTGTGGGCGTACGAGGACAACCCGCCGCAGAACTTCTTCAGCCCGTACATGTCCAGTGCGCAGCGGCTGGCGAACGGGAACACGTTCATCGCCGAGGGTTCCTTCGGGCGGCTCTTCGAGGTGACCCCGGAGGGGGACGTGGTGTGGGAGTTCGTCGTCCCCGAGTTCGGCGCGTTCAGCCGGGGCACCGGTCTGGAGTCCTCGCGCGGCGCCCAGAACTCGGTGTTCCGTGCCTACCGGTACGCGGCGGAGCAGATCCCCTGGCTGTGAACGGCGGACGGCCGGTCCCGCGCCCCGGGTGACCGGGGTGCGGGACCGGCCGGAGCCGGTGCGGTCTCGTCAGTTGTCCGAGCCCACGGTGTTGTCGTGACCGGCGTTGAAGATGTCGTCCGCGGCGAACTGGAACCAGTCGCCGAAGACGAGGTTGTAGTTGTTGCCTTCCGGAACGGTCACGGTCACGTCGGCGCTCGCGGCGGAGGCGCCACCGAAGACGAGGGCGCCGGCGGCGAGGACCGTGAGGACGGAACGGACAGATCGCATGGATCCACCTTTCGAAAGGGAGGGGGCAAGCACCGAAGGTAGGCAACCGGGACCCGGCTGTCCCGGCGCCCGACGGCGTGGCCGCGAGTCCCATCCGAATGGACCAGCCCCGCGGAGGCCGCTCGGGGCGGGTGGCCGGAAGCAGACCCATCGAGGTGAACAGAGGGCTACGGGCTGGTAACTTGCGCGAGTTGATCAAGGCCGGGGGGCCCGGTTCCGTCCTGCCGCCCGGCAGAGCCACCCCCCGAGCAAGGAACCACATTGGCCCGCACCGTCCGCACGACGGCCCTCGCCCTCGTACTCTCCGCCGCACTGTTCCCCGCGACCCCGGCCTTCGCGTCCGACGCGCCCACGCCCCACCTGGACTCGGTGGAGCAGACCCTGCGCCAGGTGTCCCCCGGCCTGGAGGGCTCCGTCTGGGAGCGCAGCTCCGGCAACCGGCTGGGCGCCTCCGCCCCCGGCGGCGCCGACTGGCTGCTCCAGACCCCCGGCTGTTGGGGCGACCCCGCCTGCGCCGACCGGCCCGGCACGCGCAGGCTGCTCGACAAGACGCGGGAGGACATCTCCAAGGCCCGCCAGAGCGTCGACATATCGACCCTGGCCCCCTTCCCCGACGGCGGTTTCCAGGACGCGATCGTGGCCGGGCTGAAGGAGGCCGCGCAGAAGGGAAACCGGCTCCAGGTGCGCGTCATGGTCGGCGCAGCGCCGATCTACCACGCCACCGTGCTGCCGTCCGCGTACCGCGACGAGCTGGTCGCCCGGCTCGGCCCGGACGCCGCGAACGTCACCCTGAACGTGGCGTCGATGACGACCTCGAAGACGGCGTTCTCCTGGAACCACTCGAAGCTGGTCGTCGTGGACGGCGAGTCGGTCATCACCGGTGGCATCAACAGCTGGAAGGAGGCCTACCTCGACACCGCGCACCCGGTGAGCGACGTCGACCTCGCCCTGTCCGGTCCCGCCGCCGGCTCGGCCGGCCGGTACCTGGACACCCTGTGGGACTGGACCTGCCGCAACAAGGGGAACTGGGGCTGGAGCGCCGCCTGGTTCGCCTCGTCGAACAACGCCGGTTGCCTGCCCACGCTGCCCCGGCCCGCCTCGCCGCCCGCGGGTGGCGACGTACCCGTGCTGGCCGTCGGCGGTCTCGGCGTGGGCATCCGGCAGAACGACCCCTCCTCGACGTTCCGCCCGGTCCTGCCGTCGGCGCCCGACACCAGGTGCGGCATCGGCCTGCCCGACCGGACCAACGCCGACCGGGACTACGACACGGTCAATCCCGAGGAGAGCGCCCTGCGCGCGCTGGTGGAGAGCGCCACCGAGCACATCGAGATCTCCCAGCAGGACGTGCACGCCACCTGCCCGCCGCTGCCGCGCTACGACGTCCGGCTGTACGACGCGCTCGCGAAGAAGCTGACGTCCGGGGTCAAGGTCCGCATCGTCGTCAGCGACCCCGCGAACCGGGGGCCGATCGGCAGCAACGGCTACTCCCAGATCAAGTCCCTGTCGGAGGTCGGCGACGCCCTGCGCGGGCGACTGACGGCGCTGACCGGTGACGAGGGCCGGGCGAAGGCCGCGATGTGCCAGAACCTGCAGCTGGCGACGTTCCGTTCCGCGGACAGCCCGACCTGGGCGGACGGCAAGCCGTACGCCCAGCACCACAAGCTGGTCTCGGTGGACGACTCGGCCTTCTACATCGGCTCGAAGAACCTCTACCCGTCCTGGCTCCAGGACTTCGGCTACATCGTCGAGAGCCCGGCGGCGGCGCGCCAGCTGGCGAGCGGGCTGCTGGCACCGCAGTGGCAGTACTCCCGGGCCACGGCGACGTACGACCACGCGCGCGGCATCTGCCAGGCCTGACGGGCGACGGCCCGGTGCGCGACGTGCGCACCGGGCCGTACCCCCGCGATCCGGGAAGCCCTACCGCTTGCGCTGGGCCGGGGTGCTCACGAGCGCCTCGGACACCAGTCGCACGCTGCGGGAGAGCCTGCCCAGTTGTTCGAGTTCGATGGCGTACATCCGGATCGTGTTCTCGATGACCGCCTCGGCCATGCCCATCGTCGGCAGGTCGGCCCGGCTGGTGTGGAGCGCGACGCGCACGGCACGCATCTCGTGCTGGAGCTGGAGCTGCACGTGACGGGCGAGGAGGGCGTGGTGACGGTTGAGGGTCAGGTAGCCGCCGTAGCGGGCCGGGAGGAGGTCGCGCAGCCATCGTGCGGCGGTGCGCTCCCAGTCGTGCGTACCGGGGCTCTTGACCTGCAGGGGCCAGTCCGGGCTGCGCGTGAGGGTGGCCGTCTGGGACATTCTCGTCACTTCCGAGGGGTATCGAACTCTGATCGAGACGGTGCTGGTGGGCGGCCTCGGCCCAGGGGTTGACCGAGGCCGCCATGGGCGCCCGACGGGATCCGAAAGCCGACTCGACACCCGGTCGCACCGTGAGGAGGAGCGGTGTACAGGGTGTCCGTTCGAGGAGGACGTGGGGACGTCCGCCTTGGCATCTGGTGGATCCGGGGCGCCGCCGTCAGTAAACATATATACCGTCGAGTAGGCAAGGGTATGAAAAATTTCATGCACCTACCGACACTGAATATTTTCGATCCGTTCACGGTCCGCACCGTGTGCGCACACCCTGCGAGAAGAGGGTGCCGAGCCGGCCGCGAGCGCCCGCGTCCGGCTCGCTAGAGGAAGAATCCGTGCTGGTCGGCGACCTGCTCGTACTGTTCGAGCCGCGCCTGGGTCCGCTCCGGATCGGCGTCGGCCATCGCCTGGAGCAGGGCGGCCGACAGCATGCCGGGGGCCGCGTACGAGTCGAAGACCAGCCGGGAACCCGTACCGGCCGTGAGGGCCACCTCGGCCTCGTCGACCAGCGGCCCCAGGGTCGGGTCGGTGATCAGGACCACGCGCAGGCCGGTGCTGCGGGCCGCTCGCAGGGCCGCGAGGGTCTCGTTGGCGTGCCGGGGCATGGCGAAGGCCAGCACCCAGGTGCCGCCCGCCGCCCGGGACTGCAGGAGGGCGTCGTAGGCGACGCTCCCGCCCCGGGTGACCAGGCGGACGTCGGGGTGGATGCGGCGGGCCGCGTAGGCGAAGTATTCGGCGAGGGAGACGGAGATCCGCAGGCCGAGGACGGTCAGCGGGACGGAACGGGCCAGCTCGCGTCCGATGTCGAGAACCTGGTTGGTGTCGGCGAGCAGCCGGCGGACGTTCTCCAGGTTCTCGATCTCGGCGTCCACGGCCGCCTGGAGCTCGTTCTGGCGGATCTGCTCCCGGCTGTCCGGGGTGCCCGCGACGGCGCTCAGCGCGATCGGCTGGAGGACGTCCCGCAGCGCCGGGTAGCCGCTGAACCCGAGGGAGGCGGCGAAGCGGGTCACGGAGGGTTGGCTCACACCGACCCGCTCGGCGAGCTCGGTGATCGACAGGAACGCCGCCTCGGTGAGGTGGTCGATCAGGTACTGGGCGATCCGCCGCTGCCCCGGGGAGAGCCGGTGGCCGTCGAAGAGCGCGAGGAGACGGTCGGCCGGCGGCCTGACCTGCTCCGGCGCCCGTCCGCCCGGCGTGATCGCGGCCGCCTGGGCGCGTGCCTGCTGCCCCGATGACACCGGCGGGCCTCCTTCTCACGTCACTCGTGTTCCAACATAGCCCACGCTCCGTGTCCGGTGATCAACTCCCTGGTCGGGTACCGCCGCGCCCGGGGACGCGGCGGCACCCGCTCAGGCGGCGGTTCGGGTGCCCGCGGGGCGGCCCGAGCCGCGGGTGAGGGAGTACCCGAGGACTCCCGCGAGGGCGGCGAGCACCCCGCCGGCGGCGGTCCAGACCCAGCGGTCGGACCACCAGCCACCGGACCACCCGCCCTCGGGCGCGCGCGCCGTCCGCTGTTCCTCCGAGGCTCCCGCGATGCCGGGGACCAGCGGTTCGGCCAGGGCGGCGTCCACGGCCACGGCGCCGCCCTCGTCCTTGACGTCGGCCTCCACCTGCGCCTTGACCGGCAGGCCCAGGTCCTCCTCGGGCAGGCCGACGACCGTCAGGCGTACGTAGTAGCTGCCCGGAAGGGGGTCGTTGGCCCAGGGCTCGGCGCCGGAACGCACCGTGCGCAGGGTGCAGGAGAGTTCGGCGGTCCCGGCCTCCTTGGCCGCCGCCTTCGTCTGCGTCCCGTAGGTGCAGGCCTGGCGGCGGCGCAGTCCGTCGTAGACGTCCAGCTGCCAGGTGGCCGGGCCGTGCCGCAGGGCCGGCTCGGGCAGGGTCACCGTCGCCCGTACGGTGACCCGTTGGCCGGCGTCGACCGGGAGCACCCAGTAGAGGTAGTCCCCGGTGGAGGCGGCGGCGGTGGCCCGTTCCCCCGGCCGGAAGGCGGTCGCGGTGCGGAAGCCGGTGCCGGCCTCGGTCGGGCCGGCGGAGTCGCCGGACGCGCTCGGGGTGGGGGTCGGGCTCGGGGCCGCGGTGGCCGGGGCCGCGGCCCCGGCGAGGGCCAGCGCGGCCAGCAGCGCGGCGGCGGGTGTCCGTACAGTCCTTACGGTACGCATCAGTTGGTCCTCCGGACGGAGATGCGCCAGCGCGATATCCAGCCCCATACCAGGCCCGCCAGCAGGCCGGTGAGGGCGAGCACGGCCAGCAGCCACCAGCCGCGACCGAGCCCGAAGGACGCCACGTCGGACGCGTCGTCGGGACCGTCGACCACGTCGATGGTCAGCTCGACGGGCATGCCCGGGGCGGTCTTGACGGCCGGACCCGCGGAGAAGGAGTTGCTGACCTGGAGGCATACGGTCTCGGGTGCCGTCCCGGCGTCCCCGTCGGCGTTGTCCAGGGTTGCCTTGGGGTGGCGCAGGCCCGTCGAGATGACGTCGGTGCGGCCGTCCCCGGACTCCGATCCGCGGACGATCTCCCGTCCGTGGACGGTCGTCGCGCGCAGCAGGATCCCGTAGTCGCGGTTGACGGCGCGGTCCGCCCCGATGCTCACGGAGGCGCGCAGTTCCTGTCCGGGACGGACCTCGACCCGGTACCAGCGGTGCTCTCCGAAGGTCTCGCGGTCGGAGTAGAGGCCGGCCCCGAGCTTCGGGGCGTTCTCGCAACTCTTGGCGCCCTCCGTGGCCACCGGGGTGACGACGGGGTCCGCGGCCCGGTCGACGAGTTGTCTGACCCTGCCGGAGAGTTCGGCGGTGTGCTGCACCGAGGTGTAGGTGCCGCCGGTGGCCTCGGCGATGCAGGTGAGCTGGGCGCGGGTCTTGGCGTCCGGGACCAGGCCGAGGGTGTCCACGACGAGGTGGATGCCCTTCGCGGCGATCTCCCGGGCCACTTCGCAGGGGTCGAGCGGGGCGCAGGTGTCCTCGCCGTCCGTGATGAGGACGATCCTGCGGGTGGCGTCGCCGCCCTCCAGGTCCTGGGCGGCGCCCAGGAGGGCGGGGCCGATGGGGGTCCAGCCGGTCGGGGCGAGGGTCGCGACGGCGGTCTTGGCCTCGGTGCGGTTCAGCGGTCCGACGGGGTAGAGCTGCGCGGTGTCCTTGCAGCCGAGCGCCTTGTCCTCACCCGCGTAGCCGGCGCCGAGGGTCCGTATGCCGAGCCGTACGTCCTCGGGCACCGCGTCGAGGACCTCGTTGAAGGCCTGCTTCGCGGCGGCCATCCGGGACTGCCCGTCGATGTCCGTCGCCCGCATCGAACCGCTGACGTCGAGGACGAGTTCGACCTTGGGCGGTTCCTTGCGGGGTCCGTCGGCGGCGGCCGCGGTCGTCGGGAGGAGTCCCGCGCTGAGGGCGACGAGCAGGCCGCAGGTCGCGGCCGCCAGCCGTTTTGTTGTGATCATCGCCGGATCGTATTGAGGATCCCGCACCAATCCAAAACGGTCCGCGGCGGCCGCCGTTCACCCTGCGGAGGCCGGTACGGCGCAGGGGTTACCAGCGCACCGGGAGGTGGGTCGTGCCGTGCATCAGGGTGCCGGGCAGCCACTCCAGGGGGTCGCCGGATTCGTCGCGGGCCAGGTCGGGGAAGCGTTCCAGCAGTCCGCCCAGGGCGATGCGGCCCTCCAGTCGGGCCAACGGGGCGCCGATGCAGAAGTGCAGGCCGTGGCCGAACGCCAAGTGCCCCTGCGGGCCGCGGCGGATGTCGAAGGTGTCGGGCTCCGGGTAACGCGCGGGGTCCCGGTCGGCTCCGGCCAGGGAGACGAACACCACGGCGCCGGCGGGGATGACCGCCCCGCCGAGCTCCACGTCCCGGGCCGCATGGCGGTAGGTGGCGTTCTGCACCGGGCCGTCGTAGCGGAGCATCTCCTCGATGGCGCCGCCCAGCAGGCCGTCGGGGTCGGCCCGGAGCGCGGCCAGTTGGTCCGGGTGGTCGAGGAGGGCGCGCAGGCCGTTGGAGATCAGGTTGACGGTGGTCTCGTGTCCGGCGATCAGCAGCAGGAACGCCATTCCGATCAGTTCGTCCGGGGAGAGCGAGTCGCCGTCCTCGTCGCGGGTGCGGATCAACGCGCTGAGGAGGTCGTCACCGGGAGCCTTGGCCTTGGACTCGATGAGGTCGGCGAGATAGGCGCTGAGCTGCTGCTGGACCGTCGAGTGCAGGTCGACGGCGACGGGCGCGACGACGGCGTTGGACCACTGCCGGAAGCGCTCGCGGTCGAGGTCGGGCACGCCGAGCAGTTCGCAGATCACGGTCATCGGGAGCGGGAAGGCCAGCGCCTCGATCAGGTCGGCGGACCGTTCGGGTCGGGCCGCCATCGCGTCCAGCAGTTCGTCGGTGATCTGCTGGACGCGCGGCCGCATCGCCTCCACCCGCCGGGCCGTGAACTCCCGCGCCACCAGGCGGCGCAGGCGGGTGTGATGGGGCGGGTCGGACTCCAACATGTTGGCGCCGGCCGCCGTGGTCACGAGGTCCGGGTACATCCCCGAGGTCCGCCAGTCCTTGAGCAGGTCGGGGTGGTTCAGCGCCTGGCGGGCCTCCTCGTAGCCGACGACCAGCCAGTTCGTACTGGTGATGAGGGACATGCCGCTGACCTCGTGCACGGGCCCGACGGCGCGCAGCGCGGCGTAGAAGGAGTGGGGATCGGCGCCGAAGTCCCGCGCGGCGCTCTTGATGTCTACTACATCCATCGCTCCACACTACGAGAGCACCGCTCCCCGGAGGTGTTGGAAACCGGCCACTCCCCCGAGTGGCGGTGGCCGATCGGCCCTACACGCCCCCCTGCGCGTCGGACAACCCGCGCGGGAGGCGGCCGGTGTGGACCACGTCGAGGTGCTGGGTCGCCCGGGTGAGGGCGACGTACAGGTCGCTCGGCTGGAAGTCGGCGGGTTCGACCACGATCACGGTGTCGAACTCCAACCCCTTGGCCTGGCGCGGGTCGAGCAGGACCACCCGACGCGTCAGGTCCGGCTCCTCGCCCGCCCGTACGTCGGGCAGCGCGGCGGCCAGCGCGTCGTGCAGGGGGCGCGGCGCGATCACCGCGAGCCGGCCCTCGGCCGGGGTGGCAGCGAGCAGGGCCTCGGCGACGCCGGCGGCGACGTCGTCCGCCACCCGGACCCGGGGCGGCGTTCCCGTGGACCGCACGGAGCGCGGGGGCTCGAAGCCGGGCAGGTGGGCGCGGAGCACGGCGGCGGCAACCTCCATGATCTCGGCGGGCGTACGGTAGTTGACCCCGAGGCGCACGCGCTCCCAGCGGGCGCCGACGTACGGTTCCAGGATCTTCCGCCAGGAGCCGCAGCCCGCTTCGTCGCCGGTCTGGGCCGGGTCGCCGACCAGGGTCATGGACCGGGTGGGACAGCGGCGCATGAGCAGGCGCCACGCCATCTCGGACAGTTCCTGCGCCTCGTCGACGATGACGTGGCCGAAGGCCCACGTCCGGTCGGAGGCGGCGCGCTCGGCCGTGGTGCGGTGGTCGGCCTCCTCCTGACGCTCCGCCATCCGTTGGGCGTCGATGATGTCGTGGGCGGCGAGGTACTCGTTCTCGGTGTCCTCGAACTCGTAGGAGTCCGATCCCTGGGAGAGGTCGAGGACGCCCTGGGCGTATGCGACGCGTTCCAGCCGGTCGCGCTCCTCGGCGGCCCGCTGGGCGGTGTCGTCGAACCCGAGGAGTTCGGCGGCCTCGTCGAGGAGCGGGACGTCGGCGGGCGTCCATTCGCCCCCGGGGCGGCGGATCAGGTCGGCCTCGTCCGACGGCAGGTGCGTCGGATCGGCGAGGAAGTCCGCGATCAGGCCGAGGGGGGTGAGCGGGGGCCAGAGGCTGTCGATGGCCGCGTGCACCTCGGAGCTGGTGGCGATCTCCTTGCCGAGTTGGGCCACGTCGTCCGGGCCGAGGAGGTTGGGGCCGCCGTACGGGTCGGCGCCTAGCCGGTCGGTGAGTTGCGCGGTGAGGGCGTCGATGACGGCGAAGGCGAAGTAGGGGCGGGCGAGGTTGTGCGGCAGGCCGGTGCCGCGGGCCCGGTCGCGGGCCTCGTGGGCCATGGTGCGGTGCAGCAGCAGGGTGCCGTAGTCGTCGTGGTCGATCTCCAGGGCCGGCTCCGGGACCAGGTCGTTGTCCTCGCCGCTGCCCGCCGGGATGCCCTCGGGCAGGGTCTGGCGGTCCTCGACGACCCGTGCGAGGACCTGCGCCATGGCCGCGCGGCCCTTCACCGCGGCGGCGCCGGGGCGGTCGGTTCCGGTGGCGTGGACTCCGGGGAAGAGGTCGCCGGGCGAGGCGAGGAGCACGCCCGTCTCGCCGAGGGAGGGCAGCACCTCCCCGATGTAACCGAGGAAGGCGGGGTTCGGTCCGACGATGAGCACGCCGCGCTTGGCGAGGAGGTCCCGGTACGCGTAGAGGAGGTAGGCGGCTCGGTGCAGGGCGACGGCCGTCTTCCCGGTACCGGGGCCGCCCTCCACCACGAGGACCCCCTGATGGGGCGAGCGGATGACGCGGTCCTGCTCGGCCTGGATGGTCCGCACGATGTCGTGCATGCGGCCGGTCCGGGCGGCGTCGAGGGCAGCGAGCAGGACGGCGTCCGCGTCGGCCCCCTCGTGGCCGGTGCGCTCGGTGTCGGAGAGATCGAGGATCTCGTCGTGCAGGGCGGTGACCTCGCGCCCCCTGGTGGTGATGTGACGGCGGCGGCGCAGCCCCATGGGGACGTGCCCCGTCGCCAGGTAGAACGGGCGTGCTCTTTCGGCCCGCCAGTCGATTACCAGCGGCGTGCGTTCGGCGTCGTCCTGCCGGATTCCGATACGGCCGATGTGGTGGTCGCGGCCGTCGGTGAACTCCAGCCGACCGAAACAGAGACCGTGTTCGGCCGAGTTCAGTGCGGAAAGCACCCCGGATTGTTCGGCGACGACGACATCGCGCTCCATACGGGCCTGGAACCCGTTGCCGCCCTCCTTCAGGGCCGCCCGAACGGCCCGTTCGGCCTGGTCCCGGAGGTCTTCGAGACGCGCGTACAGCCGGGTGATGAATTGCTGCTCATTTTCAAGTTCCACGTTTGACAATTCCACTCCCGACGCGATACGATGCCACTGCAAAGCTTCTTCACGCCCTCGCCATAAACACCGCGCGAGCGAGACGTGAAACAACGAATATACGCAGGCGCATACCCCGGACGTCAATTCGTCCGGGGCTATTTTTTTGCGCCGCGAGCCCACCGGGCTCCGCACGGACCGGCAGTACTCTTGCGGGATGACGACGCAGAAGACCGTCGATGTGAACGTTGACGCGATGATCGAGGACCTCCGGGCACTCGTCGAGACCGAGTCCCCCTCCCGCGACACCGACGCGCTGGCCGCGTCCGCCAAAGCGGTGGCCTCCCTCCTCGACCGGCGCCTCGGCGGGCACGCCGTCCTGGTCGAGAGCGTCGCCGGTCCGCACGTCCACTGGTCCGGCGGCGGCACCCCCCGCGTCCTGATCCTCGGCCACCACGACACCGTGTTCCCGCTCGGCACCCTCGCGCGCCGCCCGTTCGCCGTCACCGACGGGCACGCCACCGGACCCGGCGTCTTCGACATGCTGGGCGGCCTCGTCCAGGCCGTCCACGGGCTGGCGGCGCTGGAGGACCTCTCGGGCGTCGAGGTCCTCGTGACCGCCGACGAGGAGGTCGGCTCCCACTCCTCCCGCGCGCTCATCGAGGAACGGGCCCTGGCCTGCGGCGCCGTGCTCGTGTTCGAGGGCGCCGCCGAGGGCGGCGGCCTCAAGACCGGACGCAAGGGCTGCGGCACCTTCCGGGTCACCATCACGGGGCGCGCCTCGCACGCGGGACTGGAACCCGCGGCCGGCGTCAACGCCCTCGTCGAAGCCGCGCACCAGGTCCTGGGCATCGCGGCGCTCGGCCGGCCCGACATCGGCACGACCGTCACCCCGACCGTCGCCGACGCCGGGACCCTGGACAACGTCGTCCCCGCGGAGGCGACCGTCATCGTCGACGTTCGGATCGAGTCGCAGGACGAGAAGGAACGCATCGAATCGGCCTTCGCCGCGCTGACCCCCCACCTCGACGGGGCGTCGATCGCCGTCGAGGGCGGTATCGGCCGCCCCCCGATGCCCGAGACCGCGTCGGCCGAACTCTTCGCGGTCGCCAGGCGGTTGATGCCGGGGATCGAGGGCGTGGCCGTCGGCGGCGGCAGCGACGGCAACTTCACGGCGGCGCTCGGAGTGCCGACGCTCGACGGCCTCGGCGCGGTCGGGGGCGGCGCCCACGCCGACCACGAGTACCTCGTCGTCGACGCCATGCCCGAGCGGGCCCGCCTCGTCACCGGCCTGGTCGAAGCGATCCGGGGTGCGCGGGAGGGCCGGGAGGCGTAGGCCGCCGGCGGGCGGGGCGCGGGTACCGGCGGAGCGGCCGACCGTCCCCCGACCGGGCGGCCCCGGGAAGTGACCTCGCGTCGAACGGGGCGGTTTGTCCTGGTTCTTCTAGCATGGGCGTCCCGTCCCGGCCGTCGTACCGAGGAGAGGCATGTCCCGAGCACACCGGTCCGCCACGCGATCCGCAGGCGTGTTCCTCTCCGCTCTGGCGGTCGCGACGACGCTGGCCGTACCGGCCTCGGCGGACCCCGGCGGACCTCGGCTCCCCCCCGGCCCACGACCGTCCGGGCGACCGCTCCGCCGGCCACCCCCACGGCGGCGTCCCCGGCCGGTCCCTCGCACGCGCCGGCGCGGCGGCCGCGCCGGCGGCCGACGAGGTCGCCCTGCTCGGCGAGGAACACGCCCGCGCCCACGCGGGTCGGCGCGCGGCGGCAGCGGGCGCCGCGGGCTACCCGCAGGCCACCCGCACCGCGAGCCTGGAGTCCCTGCGGGCGTCGCAGGCGCGCGCCAACACCGCGTTCGTGGCGTCGGAGTCGGGGCGGTTCACCGACTTCTTCCCCTCCCCCGACTTCGGCGTCCACCTCGCCCAGCTGCCGACAGGCAAGGTGCTGTTGTTCTCCTTCGAGCGCGTCGAGACCGACCCCACCAAGGAGACCGGTCCCACCGACCGCATCGGCCCGACCAACGCCGGCCGCGCCTACCTGTGGGATCCGACCCGCGGTACGGGCCCGAGGGCGTTCAAGGAGGTCCGGCCGCCGACCGTCCTGATGCCCGACGGCACGCACGTGCCGCGCCCCGCGCCGTTCTTCTGCGCCGGGCACGCCTTCCTGCCGAACGGCATGCTCGCGGTGTTCGGCGGCAACACGGGCGGCAAGGGGGGCAGCGGCGCGAAGCTGTCCTTCGTCTTCGACCCGTGGACGGAGACCTGGTACCGCAACCGCGACATGGTCGCGGGCCGCTGGTACCCCTCCGTGGTCACGGGGGCGGACGGCCGCCAGATCATCATGTCGGGCCAGTCCGAGCGGGGTACGGGCACCCCCACGCCGATCGTGGAGCGCTTCCCGGCGAAACGCCTGCCGGTGCCCTGGCGGCCGTACGACATCCCGCTGGACGTCGCCGCCGAGCGGTTCGGCGTCGACGCCCCCTTCCGCAACGACTATCCGCACCTGTTCTCGCTGCGGGACGGCATGATCTACGGCCTGGGTCGGGACGCCGACCAGCAGTGGCTGTTCGATCCCGTCGCGGAGACCCGCCGCGACCTGCCGCGGCGTCCGGCGGACTTCCGCGGCTACGGGTCCGCCGTGCCGCTCCCGGCCGGGTTCCGCGGTCCGGACTCCGTGCTCGTCCTCGGCGGCGACCCGCACGACCCCCACACCTACCGGCTCGCGGGGGGCCGGTGGACCACGGAGCAACCGAGGGCGTTCGGCCGTACCCAGGACGACACGCTGATCCTCCCGGACGCCACGCTGCTCACGGTCAACGGCGCACTGAGCACGCGGGACTACGGCAACGGGCCGTTCAACCCGAAGGCCGACCTCAAGTACCGGCAGACGGAACTGCGCGACGCGCGGGGCCACTGGCGGCTCGGCCCGGCCCAGCGGCTCCCCCGCGGCTACCACTCCAACGCGCTGGTCATGCCCGACGGCCGGGTCATGGTGACGGGCGACGAGCTCCAGCAGATCGCCAACGACCCCGACATCGGGGACGCCATGGACGGCAGCGTGGAGCTCTACGAACCCGCCTACCTGCACCGGGGCCCCCGGCCCTCGCTCGACCGGGTTCCCGGCGGGGAGTTGGCCCACGACACGGTCTTCGAGGTGCGCAGCCGGTCCGCCGCCGCGGTCCGGCGGGTCGTGCTGCTGGCCCCGACGACGGTGACGCACGCGGTGAACACCAGCCAGCGCCACCTGGAACTGCGCGTCACCGGGGTGCGGGGCGAGACGATCGGGCTGCGGACCCCGCCGTCCGCGGCGGACGCGCCGCCGGGTTACTACATGCTGTTCCTGCTCGACGGCCGCGGCGTCCCCAGCGCCGCCAAGTGGGTGAAGCTCGGTCTGCGCTGAAACACCGCCCCTTCACCCTTGTGGCGGTTGCCCGGCGCCGGGTCCGACCGCCCGGGCGTGTCGCACGGATGGGTGTGGACGGAGCCCCCCGGCACGACAGGCCGACGGGGGGCTCGTAGCGTCGTGAGCGTCGGGGTCCCGAGGGCCCCGACGAGGTGAACTCTCCTGCTGAGAGGCCGTGTCGATGCGAAACGACGCCCCCATATCCAGCCTGCTCCGGGTCCACCGGGGGAACGCCGAACCCGAGGAACTGGCCGCCATCGCGGTCGTGTTCGCCTGCCTCGCGGGCCGGGCCGCAGTGGCGCCCACCGACAACGGGAAGGCCCAGCACCGCCGCCCGCGCCCGCGGCCGACGGGCCACGGTTGCTGGTCGGGGTGCTGGGCCTGCGCCTGAGTCTCCCGCCGTCGGTCAGGACCGCGCGAGCAGGTGCGTCATCGCCTCCAGCAGCGCCGCCCGCGGGTCGGCCGCGGCTCCCTCCGCGCGCCAGGCCACGAACCCGTCCGGGCGTACGAGTACGGCCCCGTCGGCCGGCAGCTCGTGCAGCGCGGCCCAGTCGGCCTCGGGCGCCTGGACCAGGTCGGCGTCGGGAGCCGAGCCGATCGTCCAGGCGTCCAGTCGGGCGCCCAGCTCCCGCGCCACCTTCCCGGCGGCCTCCCGCCAGGGCGTGCCCGGCGAACTGAGCAGCACGAACGAGGTCTCGTACAGGTCGAGCGTGGAGATCCGCTCCCCCGCACGGGTCAGCCACATGTGCGGCGCGCGGGTGCCGACGTCGCCGGCGAGGCGCATCTTCTCCGGGATGATCGGCCGGGCGGTGTCGCCGCCGATGACCGCGCCCTTCGGGTAGGCGTAGCCCATGGCGGTGGTCAGGACGCCGCTGCCGGGGCCGCCGCCCATGGTGGGGGGCGGTACGTAGCCCGGGTGGCTGTGCTCGGCCGAACGGGCGGAGGCCCGCTCGCTGGTGGCCTTCGCGACGGGCAGGCGCTCGGCCTCGTACGTGTCGAGGAGGTCGGGGCCGGCGGAGCCGTTGAGCACCGCCGCGATCTTCCAGGCGAGGTTGTGCGCGTCCTGGATGCCGGTGTTGGAACCGAACGCGCCGGTCGGGGACATCTCGTGCGCCGCGTCACCGACGACGAAGACACGACCGACGCGGTACTGCTCGGCCACCCGTTCGGCTGCGTGCCAAGGGGCCTTTCCGCCGATCTCGACGTCCAGGTCGGGCACGCCGATGGCCTCGCGGATCTGCGCCACGCAGCGCTCCTCCGTGAAGTCCTCCAGGGTCTCGCCCGTCTCCGGGTGCCAGGGGGCGTGGAAGACCCACTGGGTCTCGTTGTCGACCGGCAGCAGGGCGCCGTCCGCGCCGGGGCGCATCAGGTAGCAGACGATGAACCGCAGGTCACCGAGGAGACCGGCGAGGTTCTCGGACCGGAAGACGATGCTGACGTTGTGGAACAGCTCGCCGTTGCCGCTCTGGCGGATGCCGAGGGCCTCCCGGACGGGGCTGCGGGGCCCGTCCGCGGCGATCAGGTAGTCCGCTCGGACGGTGAGGTGCTCACCGGTCTCACGGTTCTTGACCAGGGCGGTCACTCCGGTGGCGTCCTGGTCGAAACTCATCAGTTCGGTGGCGAAGCGCACGTCGGCGCCCTGTGCGCGGCTCTGGGCGGCGAGGACCGGCTCGATGTTGTTCTGGCTGCACAGGCACCAACCGGTCGGGCTGAAGCGGGCGAGGGCCCCGGAGGGGTCGACCGCCTTGATCAGCCACTTGTGCTCTCCGCCGATCAGCGCGTGGGTCTGCAGGATTCCCTGGTTGGCCTCCAGCGCGGAGGCCTCCTTGCGGATGGCGGGCTCGGCGCCCGCCGTCCGGAACAGTTCCATCGTGCGTGCGTTGATCCCTCGTCCACGGGGGTGGACGGAGGTACCGGAGTGCTTCTCGACCAGCAGGTGCCTGATGCCGTGGCGGCTCAGGAACAGCGAGGTGGACAGGCCCACGAGGGAGCCGCCCACGACGAGGACCGGTACGCGAACATCGGCATGCTCTTCCATCAGCTGCGGGCTCCTGTTTCGTCTGGGGGGCAGTGGTCGCCTTATGCCCCCGATGAGCCCCGATGCCCTGGTGATTCGCCGCTTGTCACCCGCTTGATCCGGAGATGTAGCGATCCGTACCCGGGCGGATGACGATGAGCGACAGCGGTGGCCCCCGGCCCCGCCGTCCCCGATCGCGCGGGGCGCCGGCCCCATCGACCCGGGCAGTTGCCGCCGAAGACGCACGTGAGCGCGTTCGCGCCGGACTCCGGGCCCTCACGAAGGAGTGAGCAGATGACAACCACACTGTCCGAACGGGTGTCGCAGTCGGCCTTCGACGGCTCCATGCTCCGGGTCGTCCTGCTGATGGACCTGCACGAAGGGGTCCAACAGAAGTTCTTCGAGGCCTACGAGCAGCTGCGGCACGACATCGCCTCGGTCCCCGGTCACCTCGGCGACCAGCTCTGCCAATCGTTCGAGAACCCCGAGCAGTGGCTGATCACCAGCGAGTGGGAGAGCGCCCCGCAGTACCTCGCCTGGGTGAACAGCGAGGAGCACACCGAGCAGGTCCGCCCGCTGGGCGCCTGCGTACGGACGATGCGGCCGATGCAGTTCACCGTCCTGAAGGAGACCGGCCGGCGCTACGAGGCCCCCGCGAAGGGCTTCGGCGGCCGTTTGCAGACCACCCCCCGGCTGGGCGCGGGCGTCGTGCGCCACGCGCTGACCTTCACGGTGAAGCCGGGCACCGAGGCGAAGGTCGCCGAGATCCTGTCCTCCTACTCCTCACCGGCCGCACAGGTCGACGAGCACACCCGACTGCTGCGCACGTCCCTGTTCATGTACGGCAACCGGGTGGTCCGGGCGGTGGAGGTGCAGGGCGACCTGACGGCGGCGCTGCGGCACGTGGCGAAGCAGCCCGAGATCCGGGCCGTCGAGCAGCAGATGGACCCGTACCTGGAGCAGGAGCGGGACCTGACCGACCCGGAGTCGGCCCGGATGTTCTTCATGCGGGCGGCCCTGCCGGCCGTCCACCACGTGGCGGCCACCCGGCGGGAGCCGCAGGATGTGCGCAGGCACGCGCTCTTCTACCCCGCCAAGGCGGGCTGCGGTCCGCTGCTGGCCCGCTTCCTGGCCCGGCAGGACGAGGCGGCCGCGCAGCGTCCGACCAGCCCGGTGGTGAGCAGCAGCGTCTTCCAGCGCGACGACGTCGTCGTTCGGCTCCTGGACGTCGCCGGTCCGTCGGACGGCCTGTTCGCGGCCGGCTTCGGCATCGACGGGCCCCGCAAGGCCGCGGTGCTCCGGCGCCTGCTGGCCGGCGAACCCGGCGCCGTGCCGGACGGCGCTCCCCACCCCATGGACCTGATCACCGACCGTCGGGCTCCGGCGCAGTCCTGATCCGGACGGGCCGCGGCGTCCACCGGCGCGGCCCCGAGCAGCAGTCCCACCACCACCGGCAGCCCGCGGTCGGGCTCCGCACCGCCAGGAGGAAGTCAGTCATGACGCAACATCACCCGCGCATCGTCGATCTCAGCGAGACGCAGCCCAACACCAGGCGTGGAGGTGACCTGCGCGCCGTGCTCACGCCGACCTCGGTGGGTTCGACGAGCGGATTCATGGGGCTGGCCCTGATCGCCCCCGGGGAGTCGATCGCCGAGCACTACCACCCGTACTCCGAGGAGTTCGTGTACGTGGTGAGCGGCTCCCTGGAGGTCGACCTCGACGGGGAACCGCACCCGCTGCGCACGGACCAGGGGCTCCTCGTCCCGCTGAACGTGCGGCACCGCTTCCGCAACGTCGGCAGCACCGAGGCCCGGATGGTGTTCCACCTCGGCCCGCTCGCACCGCGCCCGGAGCTCGGGCACGTGGACACCGAGGAGGCTCCGAACCCCGGGGGCACCGCGTGGGCCGAGCGCCCGCCCGAGCGTACGGGCGTGGTCTCTTGACCCGCCGACGGGTGGCCGTCACCGGTGTCGGTGTCGTCGCGCCCGGCGGGATCGGCGCGGCCGCGTTCTGGGACCTGCTGTCCAACGGCCGTACGGCGACGCGGGGCATCACCCTGTTCGACCCGGCCGGGTTCCGCTCCCGGATAGCCGCCGAGGTCGACTTCGAGCCGACCGCACACGGCCTGGGCCCCGATGACTCGGCCCGGGCGGACCGGTACATCCAGTTCGCGCTGGTCGCCGCCCGTGAGGCGATGGCCGACGCGGGACTGACCCTCGACGGCGAGGACGCGTGGCGCACCGGGGTCTCCCTGGGCACCGCGGTGGGCGGGACCACCCGTCTGGAGCACGACTACGTCGCCGTCAGCCAGAAGGGCGACTGGTGGGACGTGGACCACCGGCTCGCCTCGCCGTTCCTGCACCGCGCGTTCACCCCCGCCACGCTCGCTTCGGCGGTGGCGGAACAGACCGGGGCGCGCGGGCCGGTACAGACCGTCTCCACCGGCTGCACGTCCGGGCTCGACGCCATCGGGTACGCCGTGCACGCCATCCAGGACGGCCGGATGGACGTCTGCGTCGCCGGCGCCTCCGACTCCCCCGTCTCCCCGATCACCGTGGCCTGCTTCGACGCGATCAAGGCGACCTCGGCGAACAACGACGACCCGGCGCACGCGTCGAGGCCGTTCGACGCGGACCGGGACGGTTTCGTGCTCGGCGAGGGCGGCGCGATATTGGTGCTGGAGGAGCTGGAGCACGCCCGGGCCCGCGGTGCGACCGTGTACTGCGAGGTCGGCGGTTACGCCACCTTCGGCAACGCCCACCACATGACGGGGCTGACCCCGGAGGGCCTGGAGATGGCCCGGGCGATCCGGACGGCCCTGGACCAGGCCGAGGTCGACTCCGCGGAGATCGACTACGTCAACGCGCACGGTTCCGGCACCAAGCAGAACGACCGGCACGAGACGGCGGCCGTCAAGCGGGTCCTGGGCGCGCACGCCTACGAGACGCCGATGAGCTCCATCAAGTCGATGGTGGGGCACTCCCTCGGCGCGATCGGCGCGATCGAGCTCGCGGCCTGCGTCCTGGCCATGACCCACCACGTGGTGCCGCCGACGGCGAACTACGAGACCCCGGATCCGGAGTGCGATCTGGACTACGTGCCGCGAACGGCCCGCAACCACACCCTGCGCAACGTGCTGTCGGTCGGCAGCGGCTTCGGCGGCTTCCAGTCCGCCGTGGTCCTGACCCAGCCCAAGGAGGTGCGCGCGTGAACAGCCGTACTGCCACAGCCGGCAAGTCGGTGGTCGTGACGGGCATCGGAGTCGTCGCGCCCAACGGCGTCGGCGCCGATGCCTTCTGGAAGGCGACGCAGTCGGGCGTCAGCGTCCTCGACCGGGTGACCCGGCAGGGGTGCGAGCACCTGCCGCTGCGGGTCGCCGGTGAGGTCCGGGGCTTCGAGCCCGGGTCCCTCGTCGAGGACCGGTTCCTGGTGCAGACCGACCGCTTCAGTCACTACGCCCTGGCCGCGGCCGACCTCGCCCTGGAGCACGCCCGGCTCGGCCGGGCGGACTACGAGGACGATCCGTACGCGGTGGGTGTCGTCACCGCCGCGGGTTCGGGCGGCGGCGAGTTCGGGCAGCGCGAGTTGCAGCGGCTGTGGGGGCGGGGCCCCCGCTTCGTCGGCCCGTACCAGTCCATCGCCTGGTTCTACGCGGCCAGCACCGGGCAGGTCTCCATCCGGCGCGGGTTCAAGGGTCCGTGCGGGGTCGTCGCCTCCGACGAGGCGGGCGGGCTCGACGCGTTCGCCCACGCCGCCCGGCAGATCCGGCGGGGCAGCAGGGCGATGCTGGTCGGCGCCACGGAGGCGCCGCTCGCCCCGTACTCGATGGTGTGCCAGCTCGGGTACCCGGGCCTCAGCACCCGGGAGGAACCGGAGCGCGCCTACCGCCCCTTCACCTCGAAGGCGTGCGGCTTCGCCCCGGCCGAGGGCGGCGCGATGTTCGTCGTCGAGGAGGCGGCCGCGGCCGCCGCCCGGGGCGCGACGGTGCGGGCCGTACTGGCCGGCCACGCCGCGACCTTCACCGGGCCGGGCCGCTGGGAGGAGTCCGCCGAGGGCCTCGCCCACGCGATCCGCGGCGCGCTGGCGGAGGCCGGTGTCGCGCCCGAGGAGGTGGACGTCGTCTTCGCGGACGCCCTCGGCACGCCGGAGGCGGATGCCGCCGAGGTGCGGGCGATCCACGACGCGCTCGGCGCCCACGGGGCCCGGGTGGCCGTGACCGCCCCCAAGACCGGTACCGGACGGGCCTACTGCGCGGCCGGCACCCTCGACGTCGCCGCGGCCGTGATGGCCCTGGAACACGGCGTCGTACCCCCCACGCCGAACGTGTTCGAGGTCTGCCACGACCTCGACGTCGTGACCGGCGGCGCCCGGGTCGCGCCCGTGCGGACCGCGCTCGTACTGAGCCGGGGCCTCATGGGTTCGAACGCGGCGGTCGTCCTCCGCAAAGGGCCCGAATCGCCCGTGTAGGGATCGGGACCCGCTCGTCAGGGCCGCGGCGTCATCGGCGCGGCACTCCGGAAGCAGGAAAGAGAGAAGGCACCCATGTCCGACCGACTGACCATGGAAGAGCTCGCGGCCCTGATGAAGACCGCGGGCATCACCGTCGACCCCTCCGAGATGCGGGACCGTCCGGAGTCGCGGTTCGACGAGTACGGACTCGACTCGCTGGGCCTGCTCGGCATCGTCGGCGAGCTGGAGAACCGGCGCGGTCGGGCGCTGCCCACCGACGCCGACCGCTGCAAGAGCCCCCACGAGTTCCTCGACCTCGTGAACAACAGCCTGATGACCGGAGCCTGACATGCCTGGACACACCGACAACGAGATCCACGTGGACGCGCCCGTCGACGTCGTGTGGGACGTGACGAACGACCTGCCGAACTGGCCGGAGCTGTTCAGCGAGTACGCGTCGATCGAGATCCTGGAGAAGGAGGGGAACACCACCCGGTTCCGCCTCGCCATGCACCCCGACGAGAACGGCGTGGTGTGGAGCTGGGTCTCCGAGCGCACCGTGGACCGCGCGGGCCTGACCGTGAAGGCCCGCCGGGTGGAGACCGGACCGTTCGCCCACATGAACATCCACTGGGAGTACGGCGAGGTGGCCGGCGGCGGCACCCGGATGCGCTGGGTGCAGGACTTCGCGATGAAGCCGGACGCCCCCATCGACGACGAGGGCATGACCAAGCGGATCAACCACAACTCCCGGATCCAGATGGAACTCATCCGGGACAAGATCGAGCAGGGTCGGCGCGGGGTGCGCACCCCGGTCGCCGAGCGGCGCTGAGCCACCGGCAGCGTCCCTCCGTACCCGACCTCACCTCGTCCACCCGCACCTCGCTTCTCCTCACCCGAGACGAAAGGCAAACCTCCCGATGCACCAAGCCCTCATCGTGGCCCGCATGGCGCCCGGTTCGGCACCCGACATCGCCGGCCTGTTCGCCGCCTCGGACGCGGGCGAACTCCCCCGGTTGGTGGGGGTCAAGCACCGCAGTCTGTTCCAGTTCGGGGACGTGTACCTGCACCTGATCGAGTCCGAGACGGATCCCGGTCCGGCCATCGCCGAGGTCACCGGGCACCCGGAGTTCCGCGATCTCAGCGACCGGCTCTCGGCGTTCATCAGTCCGCACGACCCGCAGACCTGGCGGGGACCCAAGGACGCGATGGCGCACCGGTTCTACCGCTGGGAGCGGGACGCCGGGAAGTAGTCCGTACGGGTGCCCTTGCCGCCGCCGGAGCGTTCGGGCGGCCTGGGCACCCAGGACCGTGGCTTGGTTCACCGCTCGTGACCGGAAAGATTCGGCAGGTAGTTTTTGCATGAATACCTGACTGAATTCCCGTCAACAAGATTCCGCCTCATATCTCGATTTGATAACGAGATCCCTTTATTGGCCTGGACCATTCGGGCGCAACGCGCGTAACTTCGTTTATTTTCAAGCAAGTTGACTGTTCATCAGATTCAACCACAAGGTAACGGATAGATTTCTCGGGCCCCATTCCCGTTTGTCCGAATTCTTCTCGGCGTCCTTCTGGCAAGCTTCCGCGCACCCACCCCCCTCACATCGATTTGAGGTGCGCATGACAGTCAGACGCGCGGGCGGCCGACGCCGCAGACCCCGTGAGGACCGGCGCAGACCCCGGCGGCTCATACTCGTCACCGCCGCCGTTGCCGCGGCGGCGGTGATCGCGGGAGGCCTTGCCTACTCCGGGTTCGGCGACCAGGCCGAAGCGGTCCCGCCCGCCATGGCCGCGGGACCCGGCACGGACTCCCCCGAGCCGGCCTCGGCGCCCGCCCGGGACGCGGACCCCGCCCCCATCAAGGCCAAGCCCGCGAACGAGGGCACACGCGGAATGGTCTACGACGGCCTGGAGGCGGCGCCCAAGGGCGACAGTTGCGCCGGTGTCTACCGCACGGACGCAGGCCACTGCACGCACGGCCCCGACGCCCCTCCCGGCGGCGTCGACATCAAGAAGGACATCCCGCCCGCGGTCAAGGCGAAGGCCCCGGCCGCCGACCCCGCCGCCCCCGCTGCGGGCGACCCGGCCGCCACGGAAGGCGGCGGGCGTCCTCAGGACGCGCCCGCGGCAGCCGACGCCGGCAGCGCCCAGGCCGCCGCGGCGCCCGCACCTCCCGCAGCCGGGAGCCAGGCGGTCGCCGCCGGCCCGGCCGGTCAGACCGTCCAGTGCGACGGCGACGGAACCACCGGCAACCGCGTGCAGGTCGTGTACGTGCACGCCCCGGGCCAGGACCGGTACGCCGAGTACCTCGCCTCCTTCCGCAAGTGGGCCGCCGACGCCGACGTCATCTACTCCGCGAGCGCCAAGGAGACGGGCGGTGTCCGTCACATCCGCTACGTGACGGCCGCCGACTGCACGCCTTCGGTGCTCAGCATCGAGCTGCCGCAGTCCGCTCTCGCGGAGTTCAGCGCGACCAACAAGGCGCTCGCCGCCAAGGGATTGGACCGCCGGGACCGCAAGTACATGATCTTCGCGGACGCCAAGATCTACTGCGGCATCGGCACCTTCGCCGGTGACGAGCGCCCCGGCCAGAACAACCTGAGCAACTTCGGTCCGTCCTACGGGCGCACCGACTCGGGCTGCTGGGGCGGCCACACGGCCGCGCACGAACTGGGCCACAACCTGGGCGCGGTCAACAACAGCGCCCCGAACACCAGCCGCGGCGCGCACTGCACGGACGAGTGGGACGTCATGTGCTACTCGGACACCCCGTACTACCCCAAGATGCGCAACGTCTGCACCAACCAGGCGGCCGAGAACATCCTGGACTGCAACCACGACGACTACTTCCACACCAGTCCGAAGGCGGGCAGCTACCTCGCCACCCACTGGAACATCGCGGACAACCAGTTCCTGATGCGCGCGGCCGGCGGAGGCGGCGGCACGGACCCCGGCCCGAACCCGACGCCGACGCCGACCGGCAAGCCGACCCCGACGCCGAAGCCGACGCCGACCCCGACGCCGACGCCCACCGGGAAGCCCACCGGCGGACCGACCGTGACGGCCGGCCAGATCCAGCCGGACTCGGTGGTGCTGAGCTGGCCGAGGACCGAGGGCGCCGCCTGGTACCAGGTCATGCTGAACGGCAAGCACCTCACCTGGGTCCAGTCCACGTCGCTGCGCGTCTACAACCTGCGTCCGGGGACGGCGTACACGGCCGCCGTGTCCGTCCGTGACAACGCCGGTCGGGACAGCGGGGCCGGCAAGGCCGCCTCGTTCCGCACGGCGGACAAGAACGGTGGCGCCACCACCCCGGGCACCCGCTACGTGCTCGGCAACGGCAGCACCGGCATGGCCGCGGAGCTGTGGGGCGGACGGACCGCGGACGGCACCGTCCTCGTCGCCGGGCGCAACAACGGTTACGCGCAGCAGCAGTGGTTCTTCGACGACGCGGGTGACGGACTGGTCCGCATCCGGTCCGCGGTCTCCGGCAAGTGCCTCCAGCCGGGCGGCGCACCCGCCGCCGGCATGTGGGTCGCGCAGCAGCCCTGCGGGAGCGCCGGCGCGCAGCGCTGGAAGGTCTCCACCCGCGACGGCGCGGTGACGGTCTCCGACCCGAGCGGCGGCTTCGCGCTCGCCGTGAGCAACCGCCCCTACTACGGGGACTGGCTGCTCGAACTCCAGCGCGCGGACGGCCGTCCGGCGCAGGTCTGGACGGCCCGCAAGGCCGCCTGACCACCTCCTGAACGGGCGGGCGGCCGTACTCCCCTGCGGCCGCCCGCCGCCTCCCCCCACGCCTCACCTCCCCCACGTCCCCCTCGCCCTCCCCCCACACGTTCCGCTCCCCTCCCGCTCTCCTCATCACCTGGAGCACCGTGCCGATGCGACTGCGCGCCGCCGTTTCCCCGACCCTGGCCGGACTCGGCCTCGCCCTGCTGGCCCTCGTCCAGGGCGTGGCCCTCGCCGGCCCCGCCCACGCCCACGGCGACACCCTGAAGGTGGTGGTCACGGGACAACGCGACGGCCACGTCACCGCGGACGTCACCTGGGAGAACGACGGGGATCCGGTCGACGAGCAGGTCGCCGCCACCGTGAACTCGGTCAGCGCCGACGGCACCCGCACCGAGGGACCCTGGCGGCTGGTCCGCGATCCCGCCAGGCCCGCCGGTTGGACGACGGCCGAGTCGCTCCCGCCCGGCACCTGGACGGTCAGCGTCGACACGGGCTTCCCCGGCCTCGGACACGGCACGGCGGAAGTCGGCGTGCCGGTCGTCGACCCCGCGCCCTCGACCGCGGCGTCCGCGCCCGCGCCGGCCTCGGTGCCGGCCTCCGTGCCCGCGCCGGCGGCGGCCCGGTCCGCCGCGCCCGGGTCCCCCGGGCCGTCCGCGCCCGCTCCCACGGCGGCGGAGTCCGACCCCGCCGGCGACAACACCGGCTGGTGGACCACGGCGGGCGTCGCCGGCATCGCCCTGGCCGGGGCGGCGGCCGGTGTCCTGCTGCGCCGCCGACGCCGCTCGCTCCGCTGACGGAGTGTCTCCGACGCCGCTGCCCGCGGGCCTTGCATGGTGGTCCCGGCGGCGGCCACCGGCCCGGCGGTCGCCTCGACGCGATACGACCGAGGACGGCGCATGAAGGCAACCGATGTACTCGCGGACGGCTTCGGGCGGGTCCGCGAAGTGGTGCACGAGGTGGTCGACGGGCTCTCCGCCGAGGAACTCAACGCCCGGCCCGACCCGGAGGCGAACTCGATCACCTGGCTGGTCTGGCACCTGACCCGGGTCCAGGACGACCACCTGGCCGACGCCGCGGGCACCGACCAGGTGTGGTCCGCCGGGGGCTGGGCCGATCGGTTCGCACTCGACCTGCCCGCCGACGCGACCGGCTACGGGCACGGCCCGCGGGAGGTGGCCGCGGTCCGGGTGGACGCCGGTGAGCTGCTGCTCGGTTACCACGACGCCGTCCACGAGCGGACCCTGGGCCACCTGCGCGGCCTCGCCGCGACCGATCTGGACCGGGTGGTCGACGACCGTTGGGACCCGCCGGTCACCCTGGCGGTCCGGCTGGTCAGCGTCCTGTCCGACGACCTCCAGCACGCGGGCCAGGCCGCCTTCGTCCGCGGAGCCCTCCGACGCCGCTGACCGCCCGGGGCCGGGCCCGCGGGCGCCGACCGACCGGCGCGGGGCCGCCGCCTGCGGGCCCGGCACCGGGCGCGCGGTTTCCGTAAAGCGGAATTCGAATTCCACGAGGTGCGCGTTACGATCCCCGGACCGTGCCCGACCCTGAGCTGGAGGAACGTTGACCGAGTCCCGCGTCGCCCTGATCACCGGCTCCTCCTCGGGCATCGGCGCGTCCATCGCGCGCCGGCTGGCCGCCGAGGGCATCCGTGTGGTGGTCAACTCGGCCCACAGCGAGCGGGCGGGCAAGGCGCTGGCGGCCGAACTCCCCGACGCCGTCTACGTGCAGGGGGACGTGTCCGACGCCGAGGACGCCCGGCGGATCGTCCGGACCGCGGTGGAGGCCTTCGGCCGGCTCGACATCCTCGTCAACAACGCCGGCACCACCCGGTTCATCCCGCTCGACGACCTGGAGGGCGCGGACGCCGACGCCTGGCGCGCCATCTTCGACGTCAACGTCATCGGCGCCTGGCAGATGACCACCGCCGCCGTCCCCCACCTGCGGGAATCCGGAGCCGGGTCGATCGTCAACATCTCCTCCGTCTCGGCGACCCGCGCCCTCGGCAGCTCGATCCCGTACGCCGTGAGCAAGGCGGCCCTCAACCACATGACGCGGCTCCTGGCGTCCCAACTGGGGCCCGACGTGCGGGTGAACGCGGTGGCGCCCGGGCTGATCGACACGCCCTGGTACGACGGGGCGGAGGCCGTCTGGGAGAGCTCGCGCGAGTGGATCACGGACAACACACCGCTGCGCCGGGTCGGTACCGGCGACGACGTGGCGGGGGCGGCCCTGTACCTGGTCAACGCCGCGTACACGACGGGCGACGTCCTCACCGTCGACGGCGGACGCCACGTCGTCTGAGGGCTTGCGCCCTCCGTCGGCGCGACCTCACCCGCAGGACGCCGGTGCCGGCCGCACCGCGCCCTCCTCAGGGGGTGGGCGGGCCCGCCCGGACGCGGCCGGACCCGGCGGTGAGGTCGAGGGAGTGCGCGGACCCCGGGTCGCCGAGGGCCGCGTCGACCTCGCACCGCCCCTCCCCGGTCCGGCACGCGACGCGGAACCGGGAGGACGCCGGGACGGTGATGTCCAGGCGGCCGGACCCGGCGTACCCCGTGACGCGCTCCGGCGGGACCACGAACTCGACCTCCCCGCGCCCTGAACCCGTACGTACCTCCACCCTCGCGGAGCCCAGCGCGCCGGCGCGCAGGATGCCCGACCCGACTGCGGCGCGCAGGGGACCGCGCAGCCCGGTCAGGGTGAGGGAGCCGGAGGTGACCTCCGCGTCGACGGCGCCGTCGAGACCGCTCAGCGAGACCCGGCCGGACCCGCCCGACACCTTCACGGGCACGTCCCGCGGGACGGTGACGAGCAGTTGCGCCGAGCAGCCCGAGTCCTCGCCCGGGCAGTGCGGGGTCAGTCGCAGGGTGCCGCCGAGCCGGTTCTCCTCGACGGTCGGGGCCGACGAGGCGCGGGTGATCCGGGCCCGGTAGGTCACCTCGCGGTCCCCGGCGGGGGTGACCCCGACGTCCGCGCCGCCGCCGACGATCTCCACCGCCGTCACCGGCCGGCCCTCGCTGCCGCCCTGCACGACGACGGGGCGGGGGCTGCCGGCCACCGGCAACCGCAGGGCGACCGCGACCACCACGAGGACGGCGCTCAGCCCCGAGGCGGTGAGCCAGGCGAGCCGGTGCACCGCCGGGCCCGGCCCGTACCGCGAGTCCGTCGCGCCGGGGGTCCGCCCGGGGCGGTCCCCGGGGTCCGTCACGCCGCGCCGTCCAGGAACCGGAGCACCGCGAGGACCCGGCGGTGGGCTTCCGAGGCCGGGGGCAGGTCGAGCTTGGCGAAGATGTTGTTGATGTGTTTGGCGACCGCGCTCTCGCTCACGAAGAGTCCGGCCGCGATGCCCGCGTTGGAGCGGCCCTCGGCCATCAGCGCGAGGACCTCCCGCTCGCGGGGCGTCAGTCGCTCCAGCGGGTCCGGGCCGCCGCGGCGCAGCAGGAGCTGCGCGACGACCTGCGGATCGAGGGCGGTGCCGCCCGCCGCGACGCGCCGCACCGCGTCGACGAACTCCTCGACGTCGGCGACGCGTTGCTTCAGGAGGTAACCGATGCCCGCGCCGCTCGGCGCCGACAGCAGGTCGGCGGCGTAGCGTTCCTCCACGTACTGCGAGAGCAGCAGCACGGCCGTGCCGGGGCTCTGGGCCCGGATCAGCAGGGCGGCGCGGACGCCCTCGTCGGTGAAGGCCGGCGGCATCCGGACGTCGATCAGGGCGAGATCGGGCCGGTGTTCCTCGACGGCGGCGAGGAGCCCTTCGGCGTCGCCCGTCTCGGCGGCCACCTCGAACCCGGCCATTTCGAGGACTTTGACCAGCCCTATGCGCAGGAGGACGGAGTCCTCGGCGATCACGGCCCGCACGGCAGCTCCACGGTGATGACGGTAGGACCCCCGAGGGGGCTGTTGATCGACAGCGTTCCGTCGACCGACCCTACGCGTTTGCGCAGGCCGACCAGTCCGGTGCCGCCGGCCGGGTCCGCGCCGCCCGCTCCGTCGTCGGTGACGACGACCCTCAACAGGTCGCCGCGCGGGCCGGGGACGGAGGCCACGTGGACGCGGCAGTGCGCGGCGCGCGCGTGTTTGGCGACGTTGGCGAGTGCTTCGGAGACGACGAAGTAGGCGACGGCCTCCACGGTGGGGCCGGGCCGGCGGGTCAGTTCCACGGTCAACTCGACGGGCAGGGGGGCGCGGGCGGCGATGCCGGAGAGCGCCGCGTCCAGTCCGCGGTCCTCCAGGACCGCCGGATGCAGGCCCCGTACCAGGTCGTTGAGCTCCTCGATGGCTTCCTTCGCCTCGCGGTGGGCCTCGTCGATGACGGCTCTCGCCTCGGGTGGCAGGTCGGGCAGGGTGGCGCGGGCGATGCCGAGGTTCATGGCGAGGGAGACCAGGCGCTGTTGGGCGCCGTCGTGCAGGTCCCGTTCGATCCGGCGGCGTTCGAGGTCGGCGGCGTCCAGCACGCCGGCCCGGCTCTCGGCGAGGTCCTCCACGCGGCGCTCCAACTCGCGCGCCCGGTTGGGCCCGAGGAGGGCGGTCGCGGCGGCGGCGTCCAGCCGGGTCGTGAGCGCGGCCACGCAGGGCGTCGCGAGCAGGGCCAGCAGGCCGGTCGCGGTGATCAGGTCGTAGTACGAGGACGCCGGGGAGCCGGGGAGCCATCCGTCCGCGGGGAACATCCACTCCCAGGCGTACACGGTGGTCGCCGCGACGGCGACGGTCCAGCCGAGGACGACGACCGCGCCCGCGACGGCGGCGGACGGACCGATCAGCAGGTGGTAGCCGTACTGGCGCCAGGTCGCCTCGGACCGCAGCCTCTCGGCCAGTCCGGGGGCGGAGTTCCACGGGTGTTCCCGCACGACGGGCGGCACGTGCACGCCGAGCAGCGTCCGCAGCCGGCTGCGCTGCAGGAGCGTCAGCAACGGCCGGAGGGCGAGGACGAGGAGCAGGGGCAGCGGGGTGCGGTCCGGGGTCGCGGCCAGGGCCACGAGACCGAGGACGACGGGGAGCGCGGCCGGTATCGCCGCGACGGAGAAGGCGGTGTTGCGTCGGGCCCACGCCGACCAGGGGGTGTGCGCCGCGATCCAGGTGTACGTGCGTCTCGACGCGCCGCGAAGTGCCATGGTCCGTACGGTAATCGGACGGGTGGGGGACGTTGCCACCCCCCTGGCGCCCGGTCCGGGGTGTACCTGGCACCACCCCCGGTTCGGGCCGTGGCACCAGTGATCTTCACGGGGCGCGGAACCAGGGTGGTGGTGTGCCCGGGGGACGGTCCGCCGGGCAGGAAGGAGGCCGCGACCATGGCCCTCGTCACCCAGCGGTTCCCGGCCCGCCCGCAGGCCCGCGTCGTCCGGCGGACGGCGGGAGGGCTCATCGGGGCCGACCGTCGAACCCGGCGGCTCGCCGCGGTGTTCACCGGCGCGGGGCTGGCGCTGCTGCCGTGGATGGTGGTGCTGGCACGGACGGTGCCGAACACCGTGCAGGTGTCGAACTGGTCCACCGCCTGGATCGGCCTCGACGCGGCGCTGGCCGCCGGGCTGACGGTGACGGGCCTGCTGCTGCGCAAGGGGGATCCGCGGGTGTCGCCGGTCGCGGCGGCCACGGCCGCGCTGCTGGCGATGGACGCCTGGTTCGACGTCACGACCTCCGCCGGGACGGGCGGCCAGGGTGTGGCGCTGGCCCTCGCGGTGGGTGTGGAACTGCCGCTGGCGGTGGCCTGCGCGGTGGTTGCCGCGCGGCGCACCGCCTGACGGACCGCCCACGGGCCGGGGCCCGGGTGGTGACTACTCGATGACGAGCTCGACGGGGATGTTGCCGCGGGTGGCCTTGGAGTAGGGGCAGACCTCGTGCGCCTGCTTGACCAGCAGGGCGCCGGTCTCGCCCGCCAGGGCCTCGGGGAGCTCGATGCGCAGGGTGACGGCCAGCGCGAAGCCGCTGTCGTCCTGGCCGATGGAGGTCTCCGCCGTGACGGAGATGTCGCCGGTGTCGACCTTCGCCTGACGGCCGACCAGGCCGAGGGCGCTGGCGAAGCACGCGGCGTACCCGGCGGCGAACAGCTGCTCGGGGTTGGTGCCCTGCCCGTTGCCGCCGAGCGCCGGCGGCATGGCGAGCGCGAGGTCGATCTGGCCGTCGGAGCTGACGGCGCGGCCCTCGCGGCCGTTGGCGGTGGCGACGGCGGTGTACAGCGCGTTCATCGGGAGGTCCTTTCACAGGGGCGGGGCCGGCGGCCGGCCCTCGACCACTACTAGAGCACACAATTAAATTGCGCACAACTCAATCGCTCACAAGAAGCCCTCCGGTACACTGGCCCCCATGACCGAGCAGCCCGCCGACGCCCTCCGCTACCAGGACGTCTTCGACCAGCACGTCCACGACCAGGGCGTCCTCGATCAGGACTTCCTCCGACTGGACGGGCAGATCTGCTTCGCGCTCAACGCGGCGAGCCGCGCCTTCGGCGGGCTCTACCGGGTGGTCCTGAAGGATCTGGGGCTGACGTACCCGCAGTACTTGGTGATGCTCGTCCTCTGGGAGCACGGCAGGATGCCGGTCAAGCGACTCGGACAGCACCTGCGCCTCGATTCGGGCACGCTGTCACCCCTGCTCAAGCGGCTGGAGGCGGCCGGTCTGATCCGGCGGGAGCGCAGCACCGAGGACGAGCGGTCCGTGCACGCGGTCCTCACGGACGAGGGCGCCGCGCTGCGGGCGCGCGCCGTGGAGGTGCCGCGCCGGATCGCGGCGGCCACCGGGTTCGAGCTGTCCGAGATCCGCGACCTCCAGACGCGCCTGGGCCGCCTGACGGCCGCCCTCGACGCCGCGGCGCCGCAGGACTGAGAGCCGACCCGGACGCGGGACCGGCCACCGCCGGAACTCGGGAACGGGCCACCGACCCGAACGGAACCGCTCCGAAGCCGGGCCGCGGCGTCCCTCAGGCCCCGGAGTCGCGCTCCAGGGTGGGGCGCAGCCGCTCCAGCAGGGCGTAGAGGGTCGCGCTCTCGTCGGCGTCCAGCTCGTCGAGGGCGCCGTGCGTGGCCTGCATCTCCTCGCGCACCCGACGGATGACGTCACGGCCGGCCTCGGTCGCGGCGACGTTCTTCACGCGCCGGTCGGCCGGGGACGGCTCGCGCCGCACCAGATCACGGGCTTCCAGCCGGTCGACGATCCCGGTGACGTTCGAGGCGTCGCAGACGAGCAGCGCGGCGAGCCCCCGCATGGGTACGGGCCCCTCCAGCTGGGCCAGGACCTTGGCCTGCGTGGAAGTGAGGCCGTGACGCGCGGCCGCGGCCGCGAAGTCCCGCCATTGGGCGGTGCCGATCGCGGCGAGCAGTTCCAGCAGCTGGAGCTTGGTGGGCCGGGGCGTGGCGGTGGTGCTCATACCTCCGGAGCCTACTCAGAATCGTTGACATTATCAAGCTTTTACTTGACCCCCTTAACTATCGACGTCTACCTTCGACGAAGTACTTGATGACATCAAACATCTTCGTCCTGAAGTAGGTCCTCCCCCTCATGAGCTCCACCGCATCCGCCCCCGCCGAAGCGAGGAACAGGAACGAGACGGTCATCGTCTTCGCCCTGAGCCTGGCCGCCATGGTCGTGTCGATGATGCAGACCCTGCCCGTCCCGATCCTGGGCCTGATCCGCAACGACCTCGGCACCTCGACCGCCAACGTCAGCTGGGTAACCACCGCCACCCTGCTCTCCGCCGCCGTCTTCACCCCGCTGCTCGGCCGCTTCGGCGACCAGCACGGGAAGAAGCCCACCCTGGTCGCCGTCCTCGGCGTCATGGTCGTGGGATCCGTCGTGGCCGCCCTGGCGACCTCGCTGCCCCTCCTGATCCTGGGACGCGTCCTCCAGGGCGCCGCGACCGCGATCTTCCCGCTGGCCCTGTCGGTGCTCCGGGAGGAGGTCCGCCCGCAGAAGCTGCCGGGAGCCATGGCGCTGGTCAGCGGCACGCTCGCGTTCGGCAGCGGGCTGGCGCTCGTCGCCACCGGCCTGCTCACCTCGGGCGCCGACGCGGACTACCGCAACGCCTTCTGGATGGCCACCGGGTTCGCGACGCTGGCCCTGCTCGCCGTCGTCCTCCTCGTCCCCGCCACCCGCCACAAGACCGGCGGCCGCACCGACTTCCTGGGCGCGCTGACCCTGGGCATCGCCCTGCTGCTGCTCCTGCTGCCCATCTCCCAGGGCCACGAGTGGGGTTGGGCCTCGGGCCGGACGCTGGGCAGCTTCGCCGGCGCCGCGGTGATGACCGGCGTATGGGTGCTGACCGAACTCAAGGTGCGCGAACCCCTCGTGGACATGAGGATGTTCGTCCACCGCCCGGTGCTGATGGCCAACCTCGCCGGCATCCTCGTCGGCTTCGGGATGTTCGCGAACTTCCTGGGCGTCTCCTACCTCGTGCAGATGCCGAAGGCGCTCACCGGCTACGGGTTCGACGCCTCCATCCTGCGCGCCTCCGTCCAGTTCCTGCTGCCCGGTGCGATCGTCTCGCTGCTGGCCTCGCCCATCGGGGGGCAGCTGGTGCGCCACCGCGGGCCGCGCGTCGCGCTCGGCCTGGCGGCCGGACTCGGCGCCCTCGGTTTCGGCTGGCTCGCCCTGGACCACGGCCACAGCGCCTCGGTGATCGGCGCCGGTCTCGTCGTCGGCGCGGCCGTCAGCTTCGGCTACGCGGCGATGCCCGCCGTGATCATGGCGAGCGTCCCGCACCACCAGAGCGGCATCGCCAACGGCATCAACTCGATCTCGCGATCCACCGGCAGCGCGATCGGCAGTGCCATCGTCACCACGATCCTGGCCTCGAAGACGATCGAGCACCTCCCGCCGGGCGTTCCCGCGCTGCCCGCGGAGTCCGGGTTCACGCTCACCTTCGGGATCGGAGCCGTCGCGTTCGCGCTGGTCGCCCTGATCAGTTGGCTCGGCCTGCGCGGCGGGCATGGCCCGCGCGTGACCGCAGCCTCCGCCGGCGCGGCTCCCGCCGCCCCCGCCCCCGTCAAGGCGGCCGCCGAGGCCGTCTGAGTCCGCACGCCCGTGAGGACGCCGCCCCCGGTCACCGGACCGGGGGCGGCGTCCTCACGTCACTGCGCCTCCTTGAACTCCACCGGCCCCAGGTCCATCCGGAACACGCCGTCGGCGTAGAGCATCGGACGGTTCTCGACGTTGGCCCCGCTGTACGTCTCCACCTGGCTGATCATCACACCGTCGGGGTGGGTGAAGTCCACGAGGGCGATGGCCGCCCAATAGGCGTTCTCCTGGTCCGAGAACAACGGGACCACCACCGTCGAGCCCCGCCCGTCGGTCACCACGGCCTTCGCACCGAAGCTCCTGAAGCTGCCGGTGCCGTTGTCCAACGCGCTGTACGCGCAGATCAGCACGTATCCCTGGGTGTCCGGCCGGTGGATGCGGATGGTCTCCCGGCCCGGCTCCTTGGCGTCCCCGTCGAGCGTCAGATGGGGCCTGCCCTCCAGGGAACCCTCGTTGTTCCAGTACACGGCCCCGGTGGCGGGCGTCTTCCCCGACTCCCGGTCCGCCGCGCGCCGCTCCTTGTCCGTGAGCTCCCGACGGACCCCGCCGGCGGGCACGAACAGGGCGTACAGGTCGAGGTCGGCGAGGCCCTCCTCCCGGCCTCCGCCGCCCCACTCCAGGGAGGCCGTCACCACCACGCCGGGGTCGCTCTTGTCGAGGGCGATGGTGGCCGTGCCGTTCTTGACCAGCTCGATCCTGCCCAACGCCGACCCGGCGACGGGCTCGACGGCGGGCACCGGCTCGACCACAGCCGCTTCGACAACGGCCGGCTCCACCGCGGCCTGCTCCACCACGGCCGCCTCGACCGCGGCCGGTTCCGGTGCGGCGTGCCCCGCCCCGGCCGCACCACCCTCCACCGCGACGCCGAAGTCGGCGGCCATACCGGCGAGGCCGTTCGCGTAGCCCTGCCCCACCGCGCGGACCTTCCAGCCGTCACCGCGCCGGTACAGCTCGACGAGCAGCAGCACCGTCTCGCCGTCCGTCGGCGGCGGCGGGACGAACACCAGATCCTGCGCCCCGTGGTTCACCGACACGCTCGGGGTCGTTTCCGCGTCGAAGGCGACCTGAGGTCCGGCCGCGTCGACGCTCGCGGCGCAGACCACCGTCTCGATGTCCGACGGGACCGCGTCCAGGTCCACCTCCACGACCGGCCCCGCGACCCGTACGCCGTCCTGCTCGGGGTGGTTGAAGAAGACCAGGTCCTCGTCGTCGCGCACCTTGCCCCGCGCCGTGAGCAGCAGCGCGCAGACGTCCACCGACGCCGGCGTCCGCACGGTCACGGTGACCCGTGCGCCCGGCAGTTCGCCGTTGCCGCCCTTGTCGAGTTCCACAGGTGTCTGAGTCACTGTCCCGCCCCGTTCTGTGCGATTGACGCTTCAACCGCCCTCATTGTCCACGCCCGGCGCGCGACCGTCCCCGAGCCCGCGACGGACGCTGTCAGTGGGCCTCGCTAGTCTCCCCGCATACCGCAGCTCAGAGGCGTTGGCGCCGTCATGAGGGCTGCGCGGAAACGGATACGAGCAGGCGGAGGGGCGCGTTCTGATGGCTTGGCTGGCAGTGGACGAGGGGTACGAGGTCGCCCTCGTGGAAGGGCGGGTCACCGCGCGGCGGCCCGCGGGGCGGCAGTTGAAGGCGCTCCCGAAGGCGCTGCGCGATCACCCCGAGGTGGACCGGCTGCGCCGACTCGCCGAGTGGCTCGACCGGCACGAGGCGTCCTGCGCGGCGCAGGTGGACGCGTGGATGGTGTCCTCGCTCCCCGTGCCGACCGCGCTGCTGGCCCGCGTGTGGCCCGACGAGGCCTGGCAGGCGGCGCTGCGCGACCTGGCGATCGTCGGGGACGACCCGGACGAGGTCGGCTTCCTGCGCGACGCGACGGCCGCGGGCGAGCTGAAGGTGGTCAACCTCGACGGCGAGACCGTACGCCTCTCGCCCCGCACGGTGACCCTGCCGCACCCGGTGCTGCTGCCCGACCTGGACGACGTACGGGACTTCGCGGCCGAGCTGGGCATCACGCAGAAGGTCGAGCAGATCCACCGCCCGACCTGGGTCAGGCCCGAGGGGCTGAGCACGACGGACACCGAGGTGCGGGACTACGCGGGCGGCGTGTTCCCCTCCCGGTTCAGCCTCGCCGCCCGCGCCACCGCCCTGGGCTACCGGGTCTCCGGCGGCTACTCCACCTGCAAGGTCCGCGACACCGGACGGGCCGTGGAGGCCGCCGTGTGGATCGGCGAACCGTACTGGGACAGCGAGTCGGCCACCGGGTCGCTGAACTGGCACGACGACGAGGGCCGGTCGGTACGGCTCGACGAGGTCGGGCCGGTGGCCTGGTCCGAGGGCATGAGGATGGCCGCGGCGCTGTACGCCGGGCGCAGGATCGAAGAGGGCGGGGACGCGTGAACACCACCACCGACAGCACCGGGGCCGCCGAGCTCCTCCGGGCGGGCGCCGTGCTGCCCGCCGACGCCACCGGCGCGGGACCCACCGCCGTGCCGCTGACCGCGCGGACCTACCGTCACCCGGCGCTCGGTGAGGAGCGCGTCGTCGTGCGCCTCGCCGCCGCCGAGCTGGGCGCCGCGGAGGACCTCGCCGCCGGGTTCCTGGGCCTCGTACCGCAGGACGTCGAACCGCCCGTCGTGGGCCTGGGCCGCCGGCAGGCGCTCGGCTTCCCCGAGTGGGTCCTGGTGCACCACCCCGACGACGGGCACCACGCGCTGGCCGTCGTCCCCGAACTGGACCGGATCGCCCGGCAGGCGAAGTCCAAGCCCAAGGCCGCCCTGGACGCCTGCCACGAACTGGCCGGCCGGCTCGCCGCCGCCGTCCCGCACTTCCTTCCCGTCTTCCACGAGCAGGCCGCCCGGCTCTTCCTCGCCGTCGAGAACACCACGTACGCCGCCCAGCTGTTCGGCCGTGCCCGGACGAGCGAGAGCCAGTACGGGCTGAGCGTCGACGAGGACCGGCTGGACGCCGTGTTCCTCGAATTCGCCCTGGCCGGAGCCCTTCCCGTGAAGGTGCTGACCGCCTACGCGAAGGAACTGGCGCTGCGGGTGTCCCCCGCCGAGGCCCTCGACCGCTTCCGCCGGCTGTGCGTGCGCCGCACCGCGGGCGGGCTGCCGCCGTCCGCGCAGGCGGCGGTGGAGCTGCGACGCCTGGCCCGCGCCGCCGGACCGGCCGCCGGCGAGGCCGAACAGGAGTACCTGGCGGAGCTGCTGCCGCTGCCCGCGACGATGCGGGCCGCGACCGGCTGGTGGAAGTCCCACCGCGCCGCCCTCGTCGCGCTCGCCCGGCGCGTGCCGTCCGTACGGGGCACCCTGCTGGGCCTGGCCCCGACCGGCGGCGGCGACGCCGGTGAACTCGCCGCGCTGTGGCTGGAGGTGCTGGAGGAGTCGGGTGCCACCGCCGGACTCACCGACACCACCCTGCCCGCCGAGGAACGCTGCGCCGACGGCACCGCCGGCTGGCTGGAGCGCTTCCACACCGCCCGGTACAGCGGCTGGGGCACCCCGCCCGCCCTGCCGCCGCTGCTGCCGCTGGTGACCCGCTGCGCCGACCCGCTGCGCGACGAACTCTCCTCCCCGGACCGGGAGGAGGGACTGCGGATCGGCCTGCAGGACGTGGACCTCCTCGACCTGCTGCTCTCCCTGGACGTGCCCGTCCACGTCCCCGCCCTCGACGACGACACCGGCCGCCGCGGCCGCGGCGGCCTCCTCGGCCTGGAGCAGTGGGCGGCCACGCCCGAGCGCCGCGACCTGCTTGCCCTGTGCGCCGACGAGCGGCTGCGCCCCTTCCTGCTGCGCGGCCTCGACGGCTTCAACGGGCACATGTCCGTCGGCCGCACGGTCGTACGGCTCCTCGCGACGACCGAGGGCAGCAGGTCACTGGTCGCCGAGTGGGTCCGCGGGGTCGCCGACGCGTCCCGCGCCGCGGCGCTGCCGGACCTGCCCGCGGCCATCCAGCGGCTGACCTGGCTGCCCGCCGAGGCCCTGGCCCTGGCCCCCGGGGCAGTGGGGCGCGCGGCCGCGGCCGACCTGGGCGAGATCCTCGCCCGGACCCTGCGCGGCGGCCTGTTCGACGAACTGGGTTGGCCGGCCTGGGAAGAGGCCGTCACCGAGCTCCTGCCCGGCAACAACCGTCACCACCGCAGGGTCGTGATGGACGCCTGGCCCCACCTCATCGTCGCCAACGCCGGCCAGGTCAGGGTCATCGACGCCCACTCGACGGTCCTCACCCACGATCTGCGGGTCCCCACCGGGAACAACAACGTCATCGGCTTCCACCACGTCGACGGGGACCTGCTGGTCTTCTGGTCCTCCTACGACGGCCCCGTCCAGGGCTACTGGCTGAGCGAGCCCGGGAACGTCCTCACCCTGGATTCCAAGGGCGACTACTGGAACCCGCGCACCGGACACGTCTCCATGCAACTGCCCGGCGGCGGCCGCGCCACCGGCTCGCACCTCCTGCACCCCGGCGACACCCGACTCCCCGAGGAACGGGAGGTCATCTCCGACGGCACCTCCTACTGGGTGTGGGAACACGCCCAGCACCCGGCCGAGCCCGGCTGGGCCGAGTACGACCCCGCCACCGGCCTGACCGGCAGGCGCTCCGCGCCCGGCTTCCTCGCCGACGCGCTGAACGGCCACCCGGCGGGCAGCACCCTGCCCGACTCCGTCGGCCAGAACTGGCTGCGCCCGGTGCCCACCGTCGAGGGCTCCGTGCTCGGCACGCCCGTCGACGGACTGCTGGGCTGGCGCGCCGTGCGCGTGCCCGACCAGGGCTGGCACGGCTCCGACAACGCCGGACGCTCCGTCACGGTCCCCGCCGGCAACCGCATCCCGCGGCACGCCCTTCAGCTCCCCGGCGACGAGCGGCCGCGCACCGCGGCCACCGACTGGCAGACCCTGTCCCTCATCGACCCGGAGGGCGTGGTCACGGCCTCGGTCGGCGCCGACCACCGCACCCGTACCTTCTCCACCCGGCGCATGGAACTCCCGCCGCTCCCCTACTGGTACTGCCTGCGCGCCCGCGACCCCGAGGGTTCGGCCGTGCTGCGCGCCATGGACCGGGACACGGCGGCGACCCTGCTGAAGGCCGCCGCCGAGGTCACGAAGTCCGAGGAGGTGCCGGCGGTGGTGGCCGCGGCGCTGCCGCGGATCACCGACCCCGTGCTCATCGGCGGTGTCGTCGACCAGGTGCGGGCCGCGCTCACCCAGCGCAAGGCCCTGGACCAGGTGGCGCGGTCCCTCGCGCCGGCCGAGCCCCGACAGCCCCGGAAGACGGTGGAACGCGGCCCCGCCGACCGCCTCCTCGACGAGGGTCTGGGCGGGCTCGTCGGCGCCGGCCACTACCGCTACGGCGAGGAGTCCGACACGGTCTTCCAACTCCTGCGCAAGCTCGCGGCAGCGGCCGCCGACACCGCGGCGGAGCCCGTACCCGGACGCCTGCACGTCGACGAGCCCTCCGTCCCCCACTCCGCGCTCCCGTGGACCGGCCCCTTCCTGGAACGGCCCGCCGCGGTCGCCTACCGGTCAGTGGTCACCGGCACCACCGACGCGCAGCGCACCGCGCTGTGCGCGCTGCTCGCGGAGGTCGACGCCCTGGGCCTCGACTCGACCGAGCGGTCCGCGCCCCGGTGGCGTCGGGTGCGCGTACGGATCGACCAGGGCCGCCTCCACGGGGCGGACGGCCGGGAGCGGGGCCGCGGCGCCCGGCACCGCAGCGTCCTGCCGCTCGGCGGAGGGGCCGCGCTCGGCATGGCCGAGCCCATCGACGGCAGGCCCGGGCAGCGCGAGTTCGCCGCGCTCCTGCACGACCCGACCGGCACGTTCACCGTGCCGGCGCCCTACGAGGGCTTCGGCGACCCCACGGCCCCGGGCGACCCGGAGCGCGGCGCCGGCTGGCTGGCCGCGTTCCTGCGGGAGGCCGGCGCCCGCGGCGCGGCCCCCTGGTTCCCCGAGGCCGCCGAGGAGTTCGCCCGACTGACCGGGGTCTCCTCCACCACGGCCCGGCTGGTGCTGGCGGGCCTGCCGCACCTCGACACCCACGACCGGGGCTTCCTGCCCGCCGAGCTGCGGACGGCCCTCGGGATCAAGGCCACCGCCGCCGGGCACGCCCGCGACGACCTGAAGCAACTCGGCTTCGACGTGCGCCGGGAACTGGTCGCCGCGCTCCTGCCCGCCGAGCCGGCCCGGCTGTGGACCGAGGGCCCGGACGCGGTCGCCGCCGCGCGGGTCTGGAACCGGCGCGTGGGGCGTCGTACGCCGATGCCCGACTGGCTGCCCACCGAGGCCGGAAAGGACGTGCGCAGCAGTTGGGCACTGCACCGGGCGCTGCCCGCGCTGCTCGACCCGGCGGCCTCCCCGGTGTTGTCCACCGATGTCGCGTGGGCCGTCAAGAGCGACCACGTGGCGCCCGTCGTGCCGTCCGACGAAGTGTTCGACGCCGCCGTACTGAAGGGGGCGATCACGCTCACGGCGTGGCTGGCGCACCGGCTGCCCGCAGGCGATCCCCTGCGGGCCTGCCTCCCGCCCGCGCTGACCGCCGTACGGCAGCGGCTCGCCTCGCCCGAACTGCTGCTCGGCATCGGCCACTACATCCGGTCCGCCGACTTCCGGAAGGCGGCGGGCACGCCGACGGAGACCGCTCAGCGGTACGAACGGTACGGCGCGGTGGTGCTGTCCACGGCCGACGGGACGCCCCGGCCCGCGCTGCGCACGGCGCTGCTGGACTCCACCGGCTCCGACCCCTACCTGCCGCTGCTGCGCGGCCCCGAGCAGGTGCCGTCCTCCGTCGAGACCGCCCTGCGGCTGGCGCACGACCCGCGTTTCGCCGCGCTGCTGGCCGACCCTGGGGCGCCCGCTGCCGGGGCCCCCGACAAGGACGGCACCTGGTGGCCGCAGGACCCGAGCCGGTCCGTTCCCGAGCTGGTGGCCGAGGTGGAGGCGGCGCACGGGCTGGGCGCCGACGCCGCGGCCCTGTACCTGGCGCTGCTCGCGATGCCCGACCCGACGGACCGCAACACGGCGCGGTGGACGGGCTGGAAGCCGGCCCGACTCAAGGCGGCCCGCGCCGAACTGGCCGCCGGCGACCTGGTCGTGACGGCCGGCCGCAGCCGGGCGGGGCGCACCCTGTTCCTGCCCGGCGGCTGGTCCGACCTGGATTCCCCGGTGCTGCCGGTGGAGACCTGGAAGCTGCCCATGTACGCGGCGGCGCCGGGCGGCCGTCCGACGCTGGGCCTGCTGGCGCCGACCGAACCGGCCGCCGACCTGTACCGGCGGGCGTGGGCGCGGGTCCGCGAGGGCGACGTGCCGCGCTTCGAGGAACTGAAGGTCAAGCGCACGGCGACCCGCCGCCGCCGCTGACCCGACGGCCCCGACGGGGGCGCGCCACGGCGCGCGCCCCCGTTGCCGCCCGGTCCGCCCGTCCCTTCGCCCTCCTCGCCCTTCCCTTCGACTTTCCCCACGCCCTCCCTTCGACCTTGTCGACTCCAGAACACAGAGGACCCGATGACCGTCACCGATCAGCCCGCACCCTCCCGGCAGGTCATGCCGGCCGAGGAGCGGTACGCCGCAGAACTGGCCTTCCTCGCCGCGCACGACACCGGCCCCCGGCCGCCGGGCTGGGCGCTGACCCCGCGCGCCGTCGTGACGTTCGTGTGCGGCAGCGATGGCGCCGAGCTCGCCCTGCCCAAGCGCCGGGCCGGACTGCCGTCGAAGCTGGTGATCACGACGAAGTTCGTGGGCGAGCGCGCCCTGGTGGAGCGGTGCGTGGTCACCCTGGCCGGTGAGCGCAGCCTCCTCCTCACGGGCGAGCCGGGCACCGCCAAGTCCATGCTGTCCGAACTGCTGTCGGCCGCGGTGTGCGGTACCAGCGCCCTCACCGTGCAGGGCACGGCGGGCACCACCGAGGACGCCTTCCGGTATGGCTGGAACTACGCCCTGCTCCTCGCGCAGGGCCCCACCGCCCAGGCCCTGGTCGACTCCCCCGTGCTGTCCGCGATGCGCACCGGACGCGTCGTCCGCGTCGAGGAGATCACCCGCTGCCTGCCCGAGGTGCAGGACGCCCTCGTGTCGATCCTGTCCGACCGGCGGGTCAGCGTCCCCGAACTGACCTCCACCGAGGACGCGTTGGTTTCCGCCGCGCCCGGTTTCACCGTCATCGCGACCGCCAACCTGCGGGACCGGGGCGTCTCCGAGATGTCCGCCGCCCTCAAGCGGCGCTTCAACTTCGAGACGGTCGAGCCGATCGCGGACGCCGACGCGGAGGCCACGCTGATCCGGCGCCAGGCCGTCGCCGCCGTCCAGCGGGCCGGCGCGGCCTTCGGGGTGGACGACTCGGTGCTCGACGCGCTCGTCACCGTGTTCCGGGACCTGCGCTCGGGCCGTTCCGCCGAGGGCTGGGACGTGGAGCGGCCCGGTACGGTCATGTCCACCGCCGAGGCCGTGCAGGTGGCGGCGTCGCTGGGGGTGGCCGCCGCGTACCTGCCGGGCGGTGACGCGCTGGACCTGCTGCCGGGGCACTTGCTGGGCGTCGTGCGCAAGGACGACCCGGCCGACCACGGGCGGCTGCTGGGGTACTGGGACGGCCCGGTCCGGCGCCGCGCCGAGGACGGCTCGGCGATGTGGCGGCGTCTCTGGGACCTGCGCGGGAGCCTGCGTTGACGGTCACCGACCCGACGACGGCCGGCCCGGCGGCCGAACCGCGGACCGCCGTGGCCGCCCTCGCCGCCTCGCGCGAGCCCTACCTGCTCGGCGTACGCCACCACAGCCCCGCCCTGGCGGCGGTCGTGCCGGCGCTGCTGGAGGCGGCGGGCGCCGAGGTGCTGTGCGTGGAGCTCCCCGCCGACTTCCAACCGTGGCTGGAGCACCTCGCGGACCCGGAGACGGTGGCACCGGTGGCCCTGGCGGGCCTCGGACGCGAAGGGCGGCTCGCCTTCTACCCGTTCGCGGACTTCTCCCCCGAGCTGGCGGCGATCCGCTGGGCCCGGGGCCGGGGCGTGGAGGTCGTCTGCTGCGACCTGCCGCTGACCGACCCGGGCTGGTCCGACGCGGCCCCCGGGCCGGGAGCCGAGCACGGAGACGCGCAGGAGACCGGAACGGGACCGGCCGGAGCGGGACCCGAGGGAACGGCAGCGGCCGCGGACGGGCGCACCGGAGCGACGGCCGCGGGTTCCGGGCCACCGGCGGATGCCGGACGGTCGTGGGAGCCGGGGGCCGGTGACCCGGCCGCCGGCGGGCGCGTCTTCGCGGACGCCCTCGTCGCCTCGGGCACCGGGCGGGAGGGCGAGGACCTCTGGGACCGGGCCGTCGAGGTACTGGCCCCCGGGTGCTCCGCCGAGTCCGTCCGCCGCGCCGCCCTCGGCGTCGGCTGGGCACTGCGGTCCGACGCGGGGACGGTGCCGGCGACGGACCTGGCCCGCGAGGCCCACATGCGGCGGGTGATCGCCGCGGCGGGGGCCGGCGGACGTCGGGTGGCCGCCCTGATCGGCGCCTTCCACGCCCCGGCGCTGCTGCCGGCGCAACCGGGCACCGCGGTGCCCGCGCCGAGGGCGGGTACGGACCCGACCGGCGCCGCGCCGGTCCCCGGGAAGCACGCCGTACCGGACACCGGGACGGACGCCGTCACGGGGCCCGGTACGAAGGCGGGCGCGGTCCGCCCCGCAGGCGGCCCCCGGGCCGGCGCGACGGGCGGCGGGGAGGGCGACGCGGGGGTGGTGACCTCCTTCGTGGCCTACTCCTACGACCTGCTCGACTCCCGCTCCGGCTACCCGGCCGGAATCCGGGACCCGTTGTGGCAGCAGGCGGTCCTCGAGGCGGGCGGCGACCCCGTACGGGTGCGCGAGGCGGCGTCGGTCGCCGTCACCGGCGTGTGCCGGGAGCTGCGCCGCGCCGGCCACACCGCCGGAACCGGGGAGGCGGCGGAGACCCTGCGCCTCGCCTGCGACCTGGCGGTGCTGCGCGGGCTGTCCGCGCCCGGGCGGGGCGAGCTGTTGGAGGCGGTGTCCACCGTCCTCGGGCAGGGGGAACCGCTGGGCCGGGGGCGGGCGCTGGCCCGTGCCCTGGAGGCCGTACTGGTCGGTGCGGGCCGCGGCCGGACCACCCCGCACGCCCCCCGTTCGGGACTCGGGCCGTCCGTGGAGGCGGAGCTGGCCGAGCTGCGGCTGCCGTCGCCCGAGGACCCCGCGCCCCGCGAGGTGCGCCTCGACCCGTTGCGTTCCCCGCTCGACGGGCGCCGTGAGGTGCTGCTCCGGCGCCTGCTGGTCTGCGGGGCGTCCTACGGCGAGCCCGTCGCCGTCGCCGCGACCGGTGACGGCACCGCCCTGGGCAGCAAGTGGCGGCTGTCGTGGACCCCTTCGGTCCCGGCCCGCCTGGACCTGGCGGGGGTCCGCGGCGTGACCGCCGCCCAGGCCGCCGCCGGGACGCTGCGGGACACCGCGCGCCGCGAGGCCGACGCGGGCGGTCCGACGGCGGCCCAGGTGCTGGCCGGACTGGCCGCCGCCGCGCGCTGCGACCTGCCCGCGCTGGTCGACGTACGGCTGGCGGAGGCGGCGGAGGTCCTTCCGGAGACCGCCGGGCTGCCGGAACTCCTGGAGGCCGTCGACCTGCTGGAGGCACTGCGCCGGGGGCACCTCCCGGGCACCACCGCCGGGGCCCGCGACACCGCCGGCGGGCTCGTCGGCGATCTGCTGGAAACCGCCGTACGGGCCCTGCCGGGGCTCGCCGGCAGCGACGACCCGTCCGACGCCGGCGCCCTGGTGGCTCTCGCCGACCGGGCGGCGGCCCGCCGGCTGGGCCTGCGCATGGACGCCGCGCTGGGCGAACTGGCCGCCACGGCATCGCCGTTGATGCGTGGCGCGGCACTGGCCGTCCGCGTCCTGCTGGACCTCGATCCGGTGGCGGAGCTCGGCCGGCGCACCGCCGCCTGGGTCGACGGCGCGACCGCCCCCGAGGGACGGCGGGCCCTGGCCCGTCGGCTCGCCGGGGTGCTCAGTGCCGCCGGGCCGCTGCTGGACTCCTCCCCGGCCGCCCTCACCCCGCTCCTGGACCGGGTGGACAGTCTCGACGACGAGGCGTTCCTGGAGCGGTTGCCCGCGCTGCGCGGTGGCTTCGACGCGCTGGCCCCGGCCGCCCGGGAGCGGCTGCTGGAGACGGTGACGGAGCGGCTCGGCGACCGCGTCGACCTCTCCCTCGACGCGCCGCCCGCACTGCTCGCGCTGTGGGCGGCGGCGGACGCCGCCGGCGCGGCCGCCCTCAAGGAGCTCGCGCTCCCCGCGTGTTCGCCCGGGTCGCCGCCGCGGGTTCCCGCGGTGGCGGAGGCGCCGCGTGCCGCGCCGGCCGCGGAACGGCGCCTGGCTCCCGCCGACCGGTGGCGGCTGTTGCTCGGCCGGCAGCGCGACCGGCTCCCGGCCGGTGCGCGGCGCTACGCCCGCGCCCTCGACGAGCTGTACGGGGCGGGGCGCGGCGAGGGCTCCACGGACCTCGACCGGGGCGGTTCCGGAGGCGGGGACGGGCCCTCCTTCCCCACGGCCCGCGAATGGTCGCACGAGCTGGAGTCCCTCTTCGGCGCCGACGTGCGGGAGGAGGTGCTCGCGGACGCGGCCGGAGCGGGCCGCACCGATGTGCTGGCGCAGCTCGACCCGGCGTCCGTACGTCCCTCCGTGGAGCTGCTCAGTTCGGTGTTGTCGCTGGCCGGTGGCATGCCGGAGCAGCAACTGGCCCGGTTGCGGCCCCTGGTGCGGCGGCTGGTCGACGAGCTGGCCAAGGAGCTGGCGACCCGGCTGCGGCCGACGCTCTCCGGGCTGTCCACCCCGCGCCCGACGCGCCGTCCGGGCGGCGCGCTCGACCTGGCCCGCACCCTGCGGGCGAACCTGGCGCACACCCGCCGGCTGGACGACGGTCGGGTGGTCGTCGTCCCGGAGCGTCCGGTGTTCCGCACCAGGGCGTCCCGGGAGAGCGACTGGCGGCTGATCCTGGTGGTCGACGTCTCCGGCTCCATGGAGGCGTCCGTCATCTGGTCGGCGCTGACGGCGGCGGTCCTCGGCGGCGTGCCGACGCTGTCCACGCACTTCCTCGCGTTCTCCACGTCGGTGGTGGACCTCACCGACCGCGTCGAGGATCCGCTCTCGCTGCTGCTGGAGGTCCGCGTGGGCGGTGGGACGCACATCGCGGCGGGCCTCGCGCACGCCCGATCGCTGATCACCGTGCCGAGCCGCACCCTGGTCGTCGTGGTCAGCGACTTCGAGGAGGGCGCGCCGCTGGGCGGGCTGCTCGCCGAGGTGAGCGCCCTGGCCGCCTCCGGCGCCCACCTGATGGGCTGCGCCGCCCTCGACGACGCGGGCGCGCCCCGGTACTCGGTGCCGGTGGCCCGGCAACTCGTGGCGGCCGGAATGCCGGTGGCCGCGCTCAGCCCCCTCGCCCTCGCCCGCTGGGTGGGCGACCGACTCCGTGGAGAGACCCGTTGACCAGCACGACCAGTGGTTCGGAATCGGGTACGGGCCCGGCGGGCGGCGTGCCGTTGCCGCCGGTCGCGCCCGAGGTCCTCGCGCAGGCCGTGGAGGACCTCGGCGCCCGGCTGCGCAAGAAGCTCGACGCGGCCGTCGCGGGCTGCGCCGGCGCGGCCCGGCCGGGGCCCGAGGGCGGTGTCACCGTACGGTTCGGTGAGGACGCGGTGGTCACGCTGCGTCCGGGCCCCTCGGGCGTGGTCACGGAGGCCGGGCAGGCCGTCTGCGGCTGTCTCCTGGCGCCGCGCTGCCTGCACCGGGCCGCCGTGCTGGGCGCCGCGCCCCTCGCCGACCCGTCGGAGCTGCCGGATGCGGCCGGCTCGGAGCCGGCGGACGGAGGGTCACCGGCGGGCGGGACCGGCGCGGCAGCCGGGAACCCGCTCGCGGCGGAGGATCCGCCGGCCGGCCCCGGGGCCGTGACCGGCGCGCAGCCGGCGCCCGGTGGGCGGAACGGCGTCGGGGCGGAGCAGGCGCCCGACGGTGATGCGCCGGACGGGGACGGTGCTGCGCGGCCGCTCACGCCGGGCGCCATGGTGGCCGGCGCCGCGCTGTGGACGGCCGCCGCCGAGGCCCTGGCCGCCGGCGTCACGGCCGGGGGCGCGGTGGTCCAGGCCGAGCTGTTGCGGGCCGCCCACTCGGCGCGCCTGGCCGGGCTGCCGGCCGCCGAGGCGGCCGCGCTGCGCGTCGTACGCGGCCTGCGCTCGGCGCGGGAACGCAACGCCGCCCAGCGTCTCACCGACCTCACGACGGCCTTCGCCGGACTGCTGCGCATCGCCTCGCTGTTGGCCTCCGGGACCGGCGGCCCGGGCGTGAGCGACGGCGGTCGCCGGGCGTACGGGGCCGGGGGCAGCCTGCGCGTGCAGGGCCTGTGCCGGGAGCCCGTGCTCAGCGCGACGGGCTACGGCGGCGTGGTGACCCACCTGTTGGGCGCGGACGGCGCCCCCTACTCGGTGTCCGACGTCCGCCCCGGCGGGCTCGCGCGGGCCCGGGGTGCCGGGGCCGCGTCGGTCGCCCTGGGCGGCGGCGCCCTCGACCACGCGGGGCTCGCCCGCGGGGGTCTGCGCGTGGTCGGGGCGACGGTCTCCGCCGACGGGCGGCTCGGCGCCGGACGCGGGGTGCGCGCGACGCCCGTGCCGGGCCTGTCCTGGTCCGAGGAGCCCCTCGCGGCGCTCTTCGCACGCCCGGCGGCAGAAGCCGTGGCCGCGCGGCAGGCGGACGGGGCGCCGGGGTCCGAGCCGGCGCTGCTGGGCTGCGACGTGCGGGTGGAGGGCGCGGCGGGCGACTGCCTCCTGGTCCGGGAGCTGTCCGCGGACGGCACCGTACGACCGGACGCGCCCCTGCTGCGGCTGCGGCCCGCCCACCCGCATCCGGAACTGGCGCACTCCGCCAACCTGCGCCGCCTCGCGGGGCATCCCGGCCTGGTGGTACGGGTCCTCGGGCGCCCCGACCTGGACCGGGCGGCGACGCTGCGCCCGCTGGCCGTGGGTCCCGTACCGGGTGCGCGGTACACGCTGCGGCTGCCGCGGGAGTGGCTGGACCGGGCCGACCTGGGCTACGACCGGCTCCAGGGCAGCCACTTCCCGGACGCCGGTGGCCCGGGAACGTCGCCGGGCTCCTGCGATCCGGGTCCGGACCCGTTGGCCGACTCGCCGCTGTGGCGGGTGCGCAAGTTGCTGGAGGCGGGGGTCGCGGGCGGCCGTCGCGCGGTGGCCGGGTCCGGCCGGGGCCCGGAGCCGCTGCCCGCGCACGGGCCGCTGCGCCGCGCCGGGTTCGCCACGGCGGCCGACCTGGCGGGGGCGCTCGTCCTGGAGGCGGACCGGCGGCCCCGGAACGCGTTCGGGCGCCTGACCGAGCCCTCGGCCGACGCCTACGCCCGTGCCTGGCTGGCCTCCGCCACCCATCTGGAGGCGGCCGGGCGGTCCCTGGTGGCCGCCTCCTGGAGCTGACCGTGGAGCCGGTGCGGCCCCGTCGGCGCGCCTGCGGGGCGCAACGGGGCGGTCGTTCGTCCCACTTGGTGCGCGCGGGCGGCGTCCCGGGCCGATCCGGCGGGCCCGGCGGGGGGTTGGATGTCCGGTTATGGGTAGGCTGCACCGGACAGTGTGCGGAGTCTGCTCGGGGCGGGGTTTCATGGTGCGTCAGACAGGTCCGGGTGTCGCGGTGGTGACCGTGGCGCTGCTGCTCGGCAGCGTCGGATGCGGTGGGCAGGGCATCGGGGACGGGAAGGGCGGGGACCGACCGGGCGCGACGGCGACTCCGAGCACCGGTCCTTCCGGCCCGTCCTCCTCCCCGCAGGCGTCGTCCTCCCCGCAGGCGTCGCCGTCGGGTGACGACGCGAAGCCGGTCGCCGGCGACGTACTGCCCGGGATGGTCAGCGCGGCCGTGGCCCGGACGCAGTTGGCCGCGCTGACGGTCGGCAAGCCCGGCACGATGGCCGGGTACAGCCGTGCCAAGTTCACCCACTGGGCCGAGCAGGGCAACAAGTGCGACACCCGCGAGACCGTCCTGAAGCGGGACGGCGCGAACGTCTCGCAGGATTCCGAGTGCCGTGCCGTGTCGGGCAACTGGAAGAGCCTGTACGACGGGGAGTCCGTCACCGAGGCCGCGAAGCTGGACATCGACCACATGGTGCCGCTGGCCGAGGGCTGGCGTTCGGGGGCCGCCGGCTGGGACGCGGCGAAGCGCAAGGCGTTCGCCAACGACCTGACCCGGCCCCAGCTGCTGGCGGTGTCCGCGTCCTCCAACCGTTCCAAGGGCGACCAGAGCCCCGACCAGTGGCAGCCGACGGACCGGTCGAGCTGGTGCCAGTACGGCCGCGCCTGGACCACCGTCAAGTCCCACTACGGTCTGACCGTCACCGAAGCCGAGCGGGCCACCCTCACCACCATGATCGACACCTGCGCCTCATGACGGCCCCGGAGGCCTGGCGCCGGCAGGACGGAGTCCTTGCCGGTCCCGGCGGAGCGATGACCGACGAGGTCGGGGTGATCACCGGCCCGCTCACCCTGAGGACCACGGCCGGGTCGAACGGCGAGGTCCGGTTCGCGATCCAGTACGAGGATGCGGACGAGTGGTACACGCTGACCGGCAGCCCGGTCGCGCACGGCGATCCGGCCGCGCTGCACGCCGCGGCGCTGGCCGCGGTGCGCGCCGGCCACGGGGCCGAGGCGCCGCGTCCGGGGGTCTGAGCGGCCCGGAACGGCGGCCCGGACGGACCGGACGGGCGGGCCCCCGACCGGGGGCGGGCCCATCTCGATGGCCTGAGCGCGGCCCGACTGACAGACTGGGGCAACTTGATCACTCCAGGAGGCAGCCATGTCAGACGAGAACGCCACCCCGCAGGCCGACGCGGCGCAGAACGACGCACCGCAGGACGAGACCCCGGCCGAGGAGGCGAAGCGGAAGTTCCGCGAGGCCTTGGCGCGCAACGCCTCCAATGCCCAGTCCCAGCAGGCCCACCAGAGCCGGGCGAAGGTGCAGGGGTCCAGCAGCGGGGCGGGCGGCAAGAACAAGAAGGTCCGTCGCAAGACCGGCTGACCGAGCCGATCGTTGGGCCGCATGGGTGACGCGCGATAACCACCGGCGCCGGACGCAGTTGATCAGGACGTCCCGCCGGGGACAGCTCATGCGACAGAAGGATCAACGATGCTCAAGAAGTTCATGGCCACCGCTGCGGTCACCGCCTCCGTCATCGGCACGGGTGCCGTCATGGCGTCCCCGGCGATGGCGATCGGCAACGACAACGGCGTGAACACCGTCAACGGCAACGGCGCCTCGCAGGTCTACGGCAACCAGTCGACCGAGGGTGCGATGAGCCCGCAGCTCGGCGCCATCCAGGGTTCGCTGAACAAGCTCTGCGTCGGCCTGCCCGCGAAGGTCAACGCGCAGTCGCTGGTCGCGGTCCTCGCCAACGTCGGCGTCCAGGACGTCAACGTCCTGTCCAACCCGCAGAACCAGCAGTGCGCCGAGAACTCCACCCAGGCCAAGGGTGACGAGTCGCTGTCCCACATCGTGGACAACATCCCGGTCCTGTCCGGGAACCTCTCGGCCGGCAGCTGATCCGGTCGGCATCCGAACCGGCGTGACGACCCAGGTCGTCACGCCGGTTCGGCGTTTCCGGCTCCCGCCGGCCCCCCGAATCCCGATTTGGCAGCCGCGGACAATATTTGGTCTAGACCTTGACAGGTCCAGACCACTTCGGTTCAGTGGCGGTAGTCGTCGCCCCCACTCCTCGCGACAACTCCCCCCACCACAGGAGCAGTTACGTGATACGTGCCGTCCGCCGCCGCGCCCTCTCCCTCGTCGCCACCGCCGCAGTCACCCTCGGCCTCGCCGTCGCCCTGCCCGCCTCCTCCGCCTCGGCCGCCCCCGCCTGCGCCACGGCGTGGGCCTCCTCCGCCGTCTACACGGGCGGTGGCACCGCCTCGTACAACGGGCGCAACTGGCAGGCGAAGTGGTGGACCCAGGGCGAGACGCCCGGCACCACCGGCCAGTGGGGCGTCTGGTCGGACCAGGGCGCCTGCGGCGGTGGCGGCGGCCAGGACCCCGACCCGTCCGGCTTCGTCGTCAGTGAGGCCCAGTTCAACCAGATGTTCCCGAACCGGAACCCCTTCTACACCTACAACGGGCTGGTCGCGGCGCTGTCCGCCTACCCCGGCTTCGCCAACACCGGCGACGCCACCGTGAAGCGGCGCGAGGCCGCCGCCTTCCTCGCGAACGTCTCCCACGAGACGGGCGGGCTGGTGCACATAGTGGAGCAGAACACCGCGAACTACCCGCACTACTGTGACGCCACCCAGCCCTACGGCTGTCCTGCGGGGCAGGCCGCCTACTACGGCCGCGGCCCGATCCAGCTGAGCTGGAACTTCAACTACAAGGCCGCGGGCGACGCCCTCGGCATCAACCTGCTCGCCAACCCGTACCTCGTCGAGCAGGACCCGGCCGTCGCCATGAAGACGGCGCTCTGGTACTGGAACACCCAGAACGGCCCGGGCACCATGACCGCCCACGCGGCCATGGTCAACGGCGCCGGCTTCGGCGAGACCATCCGCTCCATCAACGGGGCGCTGGAGTGCAACGGCGGCAACCCCGCCCAGGTGCAGAGCCGGGTGAGCAAGTACCAGAACTTCACCCAGCTGCTGGGCGTCACCCCGGGCAACAACCTCACCTGCTGATCCGCGCCGGCCGCCGCGCCGCCCGGGCTCAGTGCCCGCGCAGCGCGGTGGCCAGCTGCGCGCGGGAGCGCACGTCGAGCTTCTGGTAGATCCGGGTGAGCCGGGACTCGACGGTCTTCACGCTCAGGAACAGCTTCGCGGCCGCCTCCTGGTTGCTGGCCCCCGCGCCGACCAGCAGCGCCAGACGGGCCTCCGCCTCGGTCAGGGCCGCCACCCCCGGATGCGGGGCGGCGGCTTCCGGCGTGGTGTCCCGCGCCAGGCCTAGCCAGGGCTTCGCCCCGGCCCGCTCGAACACCTCGGCCGCCGCCAGCAGCGCCGCCCGCGCCGGTGCCCGACGGCGGCGTCTGCGTTCGACCCGGGCCAGGGCCAGCAGCGTCCGGCCGTGCTCCAGCGGCAGCCCGAGCGCCTCGAAGCGCCGGGCCGTCTCCTCCAGCAGGACCACGGCGGGCTCGGCGTCCCCCCGCGCCGACAGGCACAGTCCGCGGGCCCGGTCCAGGGCGGCGAGGACGGGCGTCCGCCCCAGGGAGCGGGCCACCGGGGTGACCCCGTCCAGCAGTTCCGCGGCCCGGCCGGGGGCGTCGGCCGCCACCAGGGCCTCGGCGAGCTCCCCGTGCCAGCGCAGGATCGACGGGTCCACCACCTGCTGGGCCCCTTCCAACTCGGCCACCCGGCACAGGGTGGCCACCGCCTTCGCGGCCTCCCCCGTGGCCAGCTCGACCGTGCCGAGCGCGTACAGGCCCCGGGACAGGAAGACCTGGTCCTGCTCCTCCTCGGAGGCCCGGATGCCGCGGCGTGCGTAGCCGGCCGCCCGGGCGAAACTGCCGCCCGCGGCCTCGGCGGTCGCCGCGACGTACCAGGCGGGGCCGGGTGACAGGCCCGCCTCGATGGTCAGTTCCACGGCCCGGCGCGCGTGCGCGGCGCCGGCGGCGCACCGACCGCGGCGCAGCTCGACCTCGGTGAGGCTGCGCAGCACCTCGAAGACGTCCTCGGCGGATCCGGTCCGTTGGACGGCCGGCAGCAGTGCGAGGAGCTGGCCGTGCGCGTCGCCGAGCCGGTCGTCGAAGAGGGCGTGCCGGACGGCGAGGTACTGGGGCGCGTTGCGCATGCCGAGGGGGACCTCGGGGGCGGGCAGGGCCAGGGCCTCGGCGAGGATGTCCTCGGCGTCGTGGTCCCCGAGGATGCGGCCCATCCGGGCCCGTACGGTCAGGGCCATGGCTTCGGCGACCTGGTCGCCGCCGGCCTTGGCGAGTGCTCCCGCCTCGGCGGCGGCGTCGCGCGAGCGGACGGGGTCCCCGTCGCTGAGGTTGAGCTTCCAGGCGATGCGCAGCTGGACGGCGGCCCGCAGCGAGGGGTCCCCGGCGGCGTCGGCCACGGCGTAGGCGAAGGTCTCGTCCAGGTCGGCGAGTGCCTGGCCGGCGGCGTCGATCACGGCGAGGCGGGACCGGACCCGCTGGGCGGGCGAGGCGTCGCGGGCGAGGACGGCGCGGGTGGCCCGGCGGGCGAGGTCGGCGCGTCCGGCCCAGCCCGCGTCCTCGGCGGCGCCGACGAGGCGGGCGAGTTCCTCCTGGGGCAGGGCGGCGGGGGTGCGTTCGGCCGCGAGCAGGCCGAGTTCCGCGGCGAGGGCGCGTTGGCCCCGGCGGCGACAGGAGTCGGCGGCTGCGGTGATCTCGGCCGCGAGCCTGGCGTCGGGGAGGTCGACGGCGAGCGCGCGGTGACGGACGGCCTGCACCGGGTCGTCGACGGCGTCGGCGAGGGCCGCGTGCCCCGCGGAGCGTTCGGGCCAGCCGGCGTCGGCGGCGAGGGCCGTCGCGACGGCGCCCGCGGTGAAGGTGACCGCACCGTCCTCCCCCACGGTGACCAGCCCGGCGCGTTCGGCCTCGGCGAGTTCGGCCTCCGCGTCGGGTCTACCGGCGCGGCGCAGCAGGGCGGTGGTGGGGCGGGCGGTGAGGGCGGCGAGGAGCAGGGTGCGGCGGGCCCGGGCGGGCGCCTCGGCGAGGAGGCGGCGGGCGACGTCGCGGGCCTGGCCGGTGAGGGGCAGGGTGTCGGCGTGGTGGGCGCCGCCGTCGCGGGTGCCGGCGGCTTCAGCGAGGGAGTGCCCGAGGGCGAGGGCGAGCCGTGGGTTTCCGCCGCTGGCCTGGTGGATGCGGCCGGCGAGCCGGGCGGGCAGGTCGTGGCGCAGCAGCAGTTCGGCGACCTCGTCGGCGCCGAGCGGCGGGACGCGGACGGTCGGGGTGCCGGGGCCGCAGAGGGGTTCGGCGACGGGGGTTCCGGCGTGGACGCACTCGGCCGCGAGGACCCGTACGCGCGGCGGGGTGAGCCGCAGGGCGAAGCGGAGCAGATCGGTGGATTCCGCGTCGAGCCATTGGGCGTTGTCGAGGACGAGGAGGACCGGTCCGGAGGCGGCCAGGGTGCGGAGCACCTCGACGAGGGCGAGCCGCAGCGCGACGTGGTCGCGGCCCGCTCCCGGCGCGTCGGTCTCGCGGCGCAGGAGGGCGATGGCGGTGCGTTGGGGTCCGGCGAGCCGGTCGAGCGCGGCGCGGGGCACGGTGGCGAGGAGGGCTGCGGCGGAGGCCTCGGGTATCCACCGGTCGGCGGCTTCGGGGGCGAGCCGGAGCACGGTTTCGCGCCGGCCCTCGGCGGCGGCCGCGACGGCTCGCGCCACCTCGGTCTTCCCCGCCCCGGCCGGTCCGACGAGGACGGCGCGGCCGTGCGTGGTCAGCGCCCGGTCGACCGCCTCGATCAGCTCGCCGTGTCCGACGTTCGCGTCAGCGTTCCCCGTCGCCGCCACGCCACCAGCCTTTCGGTCCCCGGTTCTGTGCCTTTCCTGTGAGACGCGACAATACGAGGTCGGCCGCCGGACGGACCCGGATTGTGACGCAGAATTCAGTCGGGCGACAGGAAAGCACGACGAACCTGCCGGTACGGGAGGTACCGGCAGGTCCGCGCGCTGGGATGGTCCGTACCATCGGCCCGTCAGAACGGAGTTGGGGGGCTCCGTCGGGGCCGGGGGGACCGGGGTCCGATGCGGGTCAGAAGCCGAGGCTCCAGGAGTCGATCTTGCCGGTGTCGCCACCGGCGTTGTCGTTGACGCGCAGCTTCCAGGTGCCGTTCGCGACCTCGGAGGAGGCGTTGACGGTGTAGGTCTGGTTGATGTTGTCGGTGCTGCCGCCGGCGCGGTTGTGGACCGTGTAGACGGAGCCGTCGGGGGCGACGAGGTCGACCTTCAGGTCACCGATGTAGGTGTGGGCGATGTTCACGCCGACCTTGAGGGCGGCCGGGGCGTTGCCCGTGACACCGCTGACCACGATGGAGCTCTCGACGGTGGCGTTGTCACCGATGGCGACGTCCGTGGTGTTCTCGAAGGACGGGGTGGTGGGCGTCGTGGAGGTCACGGCGTTCACCGTCGCGGTGGCGTCCGCGAGGCCGGCGCCGCAGCCGCCGGTGCAGGTGCCGGCCAGCGGGCGGGCGTTGGCCTTGATGGCCGCCTCGATCTGGGCCGGGGTCAGGGAGCTCTTCGCCGACTTCATGAGGGCGGCGAGGCCCGCGATGTGCGGGGCGGCCATGCTGGTGCCCTGGTAGGGCTTGTAGGACTCGGCGCCGGGGGTCGTGGTGCCGGCGTTCAGGGTCGAGAGGATCCCGTTCTCGGGGGTGGTGACGGTGCCGGGCGTGTCGGTGGCGCGGCGGGTCTCACCGCCCGGGGCGGCGATGTCGATGATGGTGCCGAAGTTGGAGTAGTACGAGCGGTCACCGGTGCGGTTGGTCGACGCCACGTTGATCACGTTGTTGCAGCTGGCCGGCGAGAAGCCGGACGCGTTCGCGTTGCTGTTGCCGGCGGCGACGACGACGGTCGTGCCGCGGCCGACGGCGGCGTTGATGGCGTTCTGGTAGCTGGTGCCGCAGGTGCCCGAGCCGCCGAGGCTCATGTTGATGACCTTGGCCGGGGTGGCGTTGGCCGGGACGCCCGCGACGGTGCCGCCCGAGGCCCAGGTGATGGCGTCGACGATGTCCGAGGTGGCGCCGCCGCACTTGCCGAGCACGCGGACGGGCTGGATCTTCGCGCCGTAGGCGATGCCGGCGACGCCCTTGGAGTTGTTGGTGGCCGCGGCGATGGTGCCCGCGACGTGGGTGCCGTGCCAGGACGAGTTGCTCGCCTTGGAGCCGAGGCCGCACTCGCCGTCGGTGGCGTTCCAGTCGCCCTCGTCGGCCGGGTTGTTGTCGCGGCCGTTGCCGTCGCGGGCCTCGGAGGAGGTCGAGATGAAGTCGTAGCCGGCGACGATGTTCGGGGCGACGTCCGAGTGGGCCACGTAGCCGGTGTCGATGACGGCGACGGTGACGCCGGAGCCGGTGGTCTTGTCCCAGGCGGCGGGCACGTTCATGCCGGCGGTGGGCTCGAAGAGGTCCCACTGCTTCGCGTACTCGGTGTCGTTCGGGGTGACGGCCATGGCGTAGGCGCGGGTGTCCGGCTCGACGTAGGCGACGTCCGGGTCGGCGCGGAACTGGGCCATCACGCCGGCGGCGTCGGCCGGGGCGACCGATCCGCCCAGGTTGACGAGGGCGGCACCGGTGCCGAGGCGGCGGTCGAACTTCGCCTTCTTGCCGGCCTTCTTGCCCTTCGCGGCGGCGTCGTCGGCGGCCGCGGTGTTGGAACTGGCCTCGGAGGCGGAGGACTTGTATCCGACGATGAGGTTCTCGACCGGCGCGCCGGTGGGGGCGGCGGGGGCCGCGGCGGCCGGGAGGGTGGTGGCCGGGTCGCTCTCGGCGGTCACGGCGACCGAGGCGGTCGCGGAGCCGGCGAGGAGGGTGACGGACATGGCCACCACGGATATGAGCCTGCTGCGTCTGGATGCGTGCACGGTGTTCCCTTTCGAGGGCCGTTTCCGGGCAGGCCGGAGCGGCCGGTCGGTGCAGTGTGGGAGGTGAACCGGCGGCCGCGGGGCCCGGGGCGGACTGGTCAGTCCCCGCCCCGGCCACCGCCGCGCGCCGCGTTGCCCGGCCGCGACGGCGGGGCAGGGCAACGGCGATCCCGGCGATCCGCGTTCCCGTTCCGCTTCGCACCATGTGGGGTTGGTGCGGGGGCGGTTCGGGTCCGGTGGATCGCCGGTGGGCAGACAGTAGGCAACGCGGAGATGAACCCGATACGGGGAAAACCCTTGTCCGGACCCCTACGCCACCGCCCCCGCCCCCGGTGCGGCCGGGGGCGGTGGCGGGGCGGCGGCGGGGCCGGCGCGGGACGGGGGCCGACCGGGGTTACCGCGGGTCGGTCATCGCGGGTTGAGCCGACGGAAGTAGGTCCAGCTGGACTCGTTCGGTTCGGTCCACTTCTGCGGGGCGGAGGCGAACTCGGGGTGGTGGGCGGCGATGTACGCGCGGGTGCGTTCCGGCACCTCCTCGTACGATCCGAGCTTCGTCCCGCGGCAGTGGAAGGCGAGGCCGCCGGGGCGTTGTCCCTGCTCCATCCAGGGGAGCCAGGGGGACATCCGCATCCAGGACATGGTCGCGGGGACGCTCGGCGCGTCCCCGGCGAGGTCCGCGGCGGGGGCGAAGAACTGGAAGAGCTCCAGGGCCCGGTAGGTGTCGGAGGCGGAGTTCAGCGGGTAGTCGGCGACGGGCAGCGGCGACGGATACGCGAGGGGGATCTCCAGGCTGAAGCAGACCTGGTCGCCGAGCTCGGTGCGCGGGACGGGGAAGGGCCGCAGCCTCAGGTTCGCCGGATCGTTCCACACGTGGACCACGGGCTTGTCCTGCCAGGTCTCCAGGATCTCTCGACCGGTCGGGTCGAGGTAGAAGGCGGCCTCGCGGGAGAGCATCCGGTAGCCGCCCGTCTCCTCGTCGGCCTCCAGCCGGGCGACGTTGAGGCCCTCGAAGCCGAAGGTCCGGTCGTAGGGACCGTCGGGGGACCAGGAGTGGACGTCGCCGGTCCACCAGAAGGTGACCTCGGCTCCGTCGAGGGAGGCACGGGTGCGGGCGAAGTCGTGGAGGAGTTCAGCCGGTGTCATACGGAGAACTCTGCGCGGCCGCCCGGCGGCCCTGCAAGGCGCTCTCCGGCCGTCCGGGTGCGCCGGGCCGGACCAGGGGGCCGGAAGCCGCGTACGGGCCTCGGGGCGGGTGTGCTGGGCGCGGGGGCGGGGATCCGCCGGCGGAGGTCGCTCCCGGGTCCGGACCGTCGCCCGGGGCAGGGTCCCGGCGGCTTCGGGAGCACCCCGGACGACACCTACAATCACACGGGGCTCCCGTCGTGCGGACCCCCCGTTGACGACCGTACGGAGCACCGGCAACCGTGACCGCCATGGGGAATGAACACCGACTGCTGTGGCTCCTCGTCTGCCTGGTGCTCGGCACCGGGCTGGTCGCCGCCGTCCTGGGCGCCTCCCGGGCCGCCGGCCCGCACCACGGCGGGGTGGCGGGTGCGTACGTGGACATACGCGAGGTTCCGCGCGAGGCCGCGCCCCGGACCCCCGCGAGCCCCGAGGGCTCCCCGGGGACGGTGACCGTGGACTGCGGCCGCAACGCGGAGGGCCACTACAACGAGGACAACCTGGTGGTGTCCCCGGGGCTGCGGGCCGGCGCCCACCACACGCACGCGTACGTCGGGAACCTGTCCACCGACGCGCTGTCGGACGACGCGTCGCTGGCCGCGGCCGCCACGAGCTGCGTCGGCGGTGACCGGTCCACCTACTACTGGCCCGTGCTGCGCCGCCTCGACCGGCCGGGGAACCGCGCCCACGAGAGCTCGGCCGGGCACGGCAACACCGGCGAGATCCTCCCCGAGGCGAAGGTGAGCGTCGAATTCCGCGGCAGCCCGGTGAGCAAGGTGGTGCCGATGCCCCGCTTCCTGCGGGCGATCACCGGGGACGCCGTCGCGTACACGGCGGGCACGGACGCGGACGTCCGGGCCCGTTGGGGCTGTTCCGGCTTCCCCGACCGCTCGACGACCGACTACCCGCGCTGCCCGTCCGGGAGCCTGGTGACCCGGACGCTGGTCTTCCCCAGTTGCTGGAACGGGCTCGACACCAGCGCGCCCGGCCACCGCTCGCACCTGCGCTTCCCCTCCGCGCAGGGCGTGTGCCCGCAGAACACCTTCCCCGTGCCCGAGCTGCGCGTCTCGCTGTCCTACGCGGTCGCGTCGGGCGTCCCGATCGCCCTCGATTCCTTTCCGGAGCAGCGGCACAGCCCGCGCACGGACCACGCCATGTTCGTCAACGTGATGACCGACGAGCGGATGCGGGACGTCGTCGGCTGCCTCAACGAGGGCCGCACCTGCCGGACCTGAGCGCCCCGCCCGCCGCGCCCCGAGTGACGCACCTCACGTGAACCATCGGTCCGCACCCGGCGTGTTCCGACCGCACCACGTAACACGAGGAGGACGGAGAGGGTGAGATGGCCGGACCACTGTGGCCCCGCACTCGGCGGGGCTCGACCGACGAAGCACTGATCAGGACGGTCTACGAGGAGCACGGCCACGCCCTGCTCGCGTACGCGACGCGGCTGACCGGGGACCGGGCCGCCGCCGAGGACATCGTCCAGGAGACGCTGATCCGGGCGTGGCGGCATTCCGAGGTCCTCGTCAACGGGAAGGGCTCGGTGCGCGGCTGGCTGCTCACGGTGGCCCGCAACATCATCACCGACCGGTACCGGGCCAAGGCCGCCCGACCGGCGGAGGTGTCCGGCTCGTCGGCGGCGCCGCCGGTCGAGGTCGACCACGCGGACTCGGTGGTGGACTCGATGACCGTCCTCGGCGCCCTTGACCGGCTCACCCCGGAACACAGGGACGTACTGACGGAGTTGTACTACCGCCAGCGCAGCGTGACCGAGGCGGCGGACCGCCTCGGGATACCTGCGGGGACGGTGAAGTCGCGCGCGCACTACGCCCTCAAGGCACTGCGCGAGGTGTTCTCGGACAGCGGCAGGGACGACAGCAAGGACAGACGATCAGCCCGGCCGCCCCAGCAGCCCGGCGGACTGCGGGAGGTGGTGGCATGAACCGGCAGCGGCACGAGGAGGAACTGCTCGGACCGTACGTGCTCGGTGTCCTGGACGAGGATGACGTGCGGCGGGTCGAGGAGCACCTCGGCACCTGCTCGGGGTGCCGTGAGGAGCTGACGGCTTTGCGCGAGTTGGAGAGCGTGCTGGGCGAGGTGCCCGAGGAGGCGTTCCTCGACGGTCCCCCGCAGGGCGGCGACCTGCTGCTCCAGCGGACCCTGCGGCAGGTCCGCGGCGAGCGGGCCGCTGCCTCGCGGCGGCGCATCGCGTTCGTCGGGGTGGCGGCCGCGGCTTCGATGGCGGCCGTGTTCTGGGCCGGCACCCGGCTCGGAGGGGACGCCGACACCGGTCTCGCGTTGCCTCCGCCGCCGTCCCCGTCCGTTTCGGCGCAGCCCTCTCCCCCGGTGGCGGGCACCCGGGTCGCCTCGGCGACGGACCGGGGCACGGGCGCGCGGATGACCGTGCAGGTGACGCCGGCCCCGAAGTGGGTACGGGTGCACGTGGCGGTGACGGGTCTGCCGCCGGGCGAGCGCTGCCGGCTGGTCGTGGTCGCCCGGGACGGTACGAGGACGACCGCGGGAGGCTGGGTCGTGGGCACGGCCGAGCACGGCGAGGGCAAGGGCGCCTCGCTGGACGGTACGGCGGCGGTGGATCCCGCGCAGGTGAAGGAGGTCCTCGTCGAGAACGAGGCGGGGCGGACCTTCGTGTCCGTGCCGGTGCCCGCGCCCGCGTAGCGGGGGCGGGGAACGCGCCCCGGCCTCCGGGCCGGGGACGTGACGGAGCCCGGGAGCATGTCCAGCTCCCGGGCTCCTGTTTGCCACCCAATTGCGCACACCGGCTGCGTTTAAGAGCCAGGATCATGCTGAGGCCGACGTGTTCTACCGTTGAACTACCGCGCCACGGAAGAGGCGCAGGGGGGACTTGAACCCCCATCCGTCGGTGATCGTCCCGACCCGGTCGATCCGGTGTTCGGCGGCGAATACTGAGACTGGAGCGATAATCTGAATTTGATAGGGGCCGCCTGTACCAGCTTGGGCCACCCCGGCATGTGGTGCCGGGGGAGGGATTCGAACCCTCAAATGACACCCCTGTTTCAGCTTCAACATCAGTTTCAGCTTGCGCTCTCGCGCACCCCCTGCGACACAGGGGGCGATACGGGGGCTACCTGAAGAGGTAGCCGAACACCGCGTCCCCGACCCGTTCGTCGGTGACCTCGGCGCTGTTGGCCTCCTCGCGGGCGAACTTCACGGCCTGCTGGAGGCGCTCCACCTTGTCGAGCAGCTCGTTGACGCGGCGGGCGGGCAGGGCGCCGGAGAACTTCACGGTGGTCCAGTAACCGACGGCGACGTCCTCGTAGTACACCTCGACCTGGGCCGGGTGCTTCTCGGTCGCCTCGGCCTTGACGTGGTTGCGCGGCACCTTCTTGGTGCGGATCGTGCGCACGGCCTCCGTCTTCCAGGAGTCCGTGGAGGGGTCGAGGTTCCAGGATTCCGAGGCGTCGAGGACCGGCAGCTTCCGCACGAAGGTGTGCAGGTCGGTCAACTGCTTCTCCAGGAAGAGCAGGTAGGGCACCGGCACCTGGGCGAGCAGCACGTTCCCGTCGACGACGACGTCCGCCGCCGCGGTGCGGTTCGCCCAGTCCTTGGTCGCCGTGACGTCGAAGAGGCGCGTCAGCGTGGCCGCCGTCGACCGCAGCACGTCCTCCGCCTTGACCTGCACCCGGGTGGACTCGGGGGGCAGCTGCTCGCCCTCCTCGTCCTTGGGCTGGTACGTACGTGAGATGCCGGCCAGCAGCGCGGGCTTCTGCACGTCGTGGTGAGCCTGGGTGAGCTCCTGGAGGGACTTGGACTTGACGCCCTTTTCGACTGCGATGATCTGATTCAGCTTCGGCACGCGATCAACCTAGCAACGCCGTTCGTACGATGGCCATTCGATTTCCGCGGCTCGCGGCCCGGCCGGCCGCCGGTGCGGCGGAGGCCGGCCCCGCCGGACGGGCGGGGCCGGGACCGTCGGCTCCGCTACGCGGTCAGGTGGACCGGCAGGTCGAAGAGGTCGTTCTGGGTGAGGATCGGCTTGTTGCGCAGTTCCTCGCGGGCCACGGCCAGGCGCAGGTCGGGGAACCGGGCGTAGAGCGCGGGCAGGGCCACCAGGGCCTCCAGGCGGGACAGGGCAGCGCCGGGGCAGACGTGGGGGCCGTGGCCGAAGGAGATGTGCCGGTTCGGGGTCCGGGTGACGTCGAACGCGCCCGCCGTCTCCCCGTGCTGGGCCTCGTCACGGCCGAGGGCCCCGAAGGAGACGATCAGGCCCGCGCCGCGGGGCAGGATCCGGTCGCCGACCTCGATGTCCTCGGCGGCGAAGCGGATCAGGACGTGCGAGGTCGGGGTGGCCCAGCGCAGGGTCTCCTCGATGACGTTCTCCCAGGGGACCTCGCCCTTGAGGACGAGGGCGCGCTGCTCGGGGTGGGTCTCCAAGGCGACGACGGCGTTGACGATGAGGCTGATCGTGGTCTCGTGGCCCGCCGCGACCATCAGTTGGAGGGTGTTGGTGATCTCCTCGGTGGTGAGGTGGTCGCCGTCCTCGGAGGCCGCGATGAGGGCGCTGGTCAGGTCGTCGCCGGGGTTCTCCCGCTTGGACTCCACGATCCGGGAGAACAGCGCGCCGAGGTCCGCCATCATCTGCGGGACTTCCTCGGGCAGGGTCTGGGTGGAGAAGAACTTCTCGAAGAGGGCCTTCAGTCGCGGGTGTTCGGCCGCGTCGACGCCCATGAGCTCGCTGATGACGTTCATGGGCAGCGGGTACGCGAAGCCGGCCTTCAGGTCGACGCTCTCGCCGGCGGGGCGCTCGGCCAGTGCGTCGAGCATCCGCGTGGTCAGTGCCTCGATGCCGGTCCGCAGCTTCTCCACCCGGCGGACGGTCAGGGCCTGGGCGACCAGGGTGCGCAGCCGGCGGTGCTCGTCGCCGTCGACGGTCAGCATGGAACGGCCGGGGTTGGCGAGGCCGATCAGCGGCCAGTCCGCGGGTATCTCGCCGCGCTGCCAGGCGCCCCAGACGTTGATGTCCTTGACCACTCTTGGGTCGGTCAGGAGTCTTCTGGCCTCGGCGTGGTGCGTGACGGCGTACACGTCGACACCGCCCGGCAGGACCACGGGTACCAGCGGACCGGCGGCGCGCAGCGCGGCGCTCTCGGCGTCGAGGTCGGTGACGAAGGGGTCGAGGACGAGGGGGGCGGGGCCGGCGTGATCGATCGGGCACGTCATCGGGTGGCTCCAAGGGCGGGGGTCGGGGTGAAGGTCACGGGGAGTTCGGTGAGTCCGCGCAGCCAGGGCGAGGGCCGCCGGGTGAGTCCGGCGGCGCGGCCGGCGAGGTCGACGTCCGGGAGCCGGTCGAGGAGCACCTCGATGCCGGTGCGGGCGATGACCTCGGCGACCTCCTGGGCGGGGAAGGGGCAGCGGTGTTCGCCGTGGCCGAAGGAGAAGAAGGCGTTGTTGCCGCCCGTGAGGGAGCCCGCGTCGGTGCGTACGTGCGGGTCCCCGTTGGCGGCGGCCAGGCCCAGGAGGACCAGGTCGCCGCGGCCGATGTGCTGTCCGCCGAGCTTGGTGTCGCGGGTGGTCCAGCGTCCGGCGACGTTCTGGGTGGGGGTGTCCTCCCAGAGGACTTCGTTCATGGCCTCGCCGACGCTGTGCCGGCCGCCGGCGAGGGAGGCGGCGAACCGGTCGTCGGTGAGCATCAGGCGCAGGGTGTTGCCGATCCAGTCGGCGGTGGGCTGGTGGCCGGCGGCCATCATCACCATGAGGTCCTGCGCGACCTCGTCCATGGTGAAGCCCGCGGTGTTCGCGAGCATGCGGGAGGCGACGTCCGGGCCGGGGACGGCCTGCTTCGCGGCGAGCAGTCCGTACATGGACTCGCCGAGGTGGCGCTGGCCCTCCAGGGCGCCCGCCCGTCCGTTGATCATGTCGTTCATGGCGGTGACGAGCCCGGGGCCCTGCTCGTCGGAGAACCCGTAGAGGCGTGCGAGGACGCGCAGCGGCAGGAGCATGGCGTACTCGCCGACGAGGTCGCAGGCTCCCCTGCCGCACAGGCCGTCGATCAGTTCGTCGGCGAAGCGTTCGGCGTGGCCCTTGAGTTCGAAGGGGTCGACGGCTTCGAGGGCGCCGGAGATGACGGCGGCGCGTTCGCGGTGGCGTTCGCCCACGGTGTAGAGGATCGACGGCTGCTTGCGGCCGATCATCGGCAGGAGCGGCCAGTCTGCGGGGATGGTGTCCCACTGGTTCCACAGGTCGGAGTCGCGGGAGAAGAGCTGCGGGTCGCTGGTGACCTGGTGCAGTTCGCGGTAGCCGAGGACCAGCCAGGCCGGCACGTCCCCGTCGAGCACGACCGGGGCCACGGCGCCGTGGTCGCGGCGCATCTCCCGGTACAGCTCGATCGGGTCGGTCTGGAAGCGGGGGCCGCCGAGGTAGACGGGCTGGGGCTCGGGGGTGGTCACGGGGTGGGCTCCGGGATCGTGTGCAGGACGGCCGTCTGGTGGCGCTGGAGGTGCTGGAGGTGCTCGACGAGGGAGATGAGCACCTGCTTGCTGGAGGCGCGCGAGCGGGCGTCGCAGAACAGCAGGGGCACCTCGGGGGGCAGGTCGAGCGCCTCCCGGATCTGCTCGGGGGTGTGGGAGGGGCCGCCGAAGTCGTTGCAGGCGACCACGAAGGGGGTGCCGTGGTGTTCGAGGCGGTCGATGGCGTACCAGGAGTCCGCGAGCCGGCGGGTGTCCACCAGGACGACGGCTCCGAGGGTGCCGGAGAACAGCCTGTCCCAGAGGAACCAGAACCGTTCCTGCCCGGGGGCGCCGAACAGGTAGAGCACGTTGTGGGCGTCGAGGGTGATGCGTCCGAAGTCGAAGGCCACCGTGGTGGCGGTCTTCGCGCCGACCGCGGAGGTGTCGTCGACGGCCTCGCCCGCCTTGGTCATCGTCTCCTCGGTGTTCAGCGGACGGATCTCGCTGACCGAGCGGACCATGGTGGTCTTGCCGACGCCGAAGCCGCCCACGATGACGATCTTCAGGCCGTTGTCGGCGGTGCTGCTGAGCGCCTGCCGGGGCGTGCCCCGGTCAGAGGTTGCGGAGTCCAACGAGCACCTGCTCCAGGATGTCGAGGTCGGGAAGGAGGTACGTCGAACGCGGGTGCCGGGCGCTGATGCGCCCGGTCCCGAGCAGGTCGGCGAGGAGGATGCGCACGATGGACACCGGCAGGCCGAGCTCGGCCGCGATCTCCACCACGGCGGTCGGGAACCGGCACATCCGCAGGATCGCCACGTGTTCGGACTGCATGCCGGGCACCGGGTCGCACTCCGTGACCACCAGGGTCACGAGGTCGAAGGCGTCCGAACCGGAGTGGCTGCGGCCGCCGGTGAGGGTGTAGAGCCGGTCCGGGGAGTCGTCCCGGCCCGGCCTGCCGCGGCTCAACCCCGGGGCCTGGCGATCAGATGTTCGCTCAGCTGCTCGACCAGTTCGGACATGTTGTGGCCGACGAAGCCCGCGTCGGCCTCCTCGTCGGCGACCAGCGCGAGGTGTGCGCCCTCGCCGGCCTCGACGATGAAGAGGATCCCGCCGTAGAACTCGGCCATCGCCGAACGGACTCCGCCGGTGCCGTCGCCGAACTCGATGGACGCGCCGTGGGAAAGGCTCTGGATGCCGGCGGCGATGGCGGCGAGCTGGTCGGCCTGGTCGACGGAGAGCTCGGGGGTGCGGCACAGCTTCAGGCCGTCCCGGGACAGCACGAGGGCGTGCCGGGCGCCGGGGGTGCGCTCCAGGAGTCCTTCCAGGAGCCAGCTGAGCGTCTCGTCGGTGGTGGTGCCGGTCATCGCGTGTTGCCTTCCGGGTGCGGGGGGTTCGGGGGCTGCTGCGCCGAGTTGCCGCGCACGGCCTGGCGGAAGCTGCCGAAGCGGGCGGCGGACTGGGACGCGCCGGTGGGGGCGGCCGGGTTCCGGGCCGCCGCTCCCGCGGCGTCGGGACCCTCGGGGTGGGCGGCGGCCATGGTCCGGCCGCGCCGCCTCCGGGGCAGTCCGCTCTCGCCGATCACCGGGTTCGGGCCGGTGGATTCGGAGTCCTCTGTGCCGGCGGCGGGGTCGGCGGCGTCGGCCGGGCCCTGCGTCCGGGGGGCGTGCTCCCGGGCGGGCGTCGCGCCGTCGGGCTCGACGGGGCCGTGGTGGGCGGGCTCCGCCTCCGGGGCGGCCGGCGCGGGTACGGCGGCGAGCGCCGGGGCGGCCGAAGCGGCCACGAGGGCCGGGGCGGGCAGGGTCTCGGCCGCGGTGCGGCTGATCAGCTCCTGCGGCAGCATCATGAGCGCGCCGGTACCGCCGCGCGCGGACGGCCGGAAGGAGACGGTCAGCCCGTGCTTGCGGGCGAGGCGACCCACGACGGCCAGTCCGAGGCGGGTCCCGGAGAGCCCGGCCAGGTCCAGCGACTCGGCGGTCACGGCCTGTTCGGCGCGCCGCAGCTGGACCTCGCTCATGACGAGTCCGCTGTCCTCGACGGTGATGATGACGCCGGCCGGGACCTCTTCCACGTAGACGTGGACCTCGGCGTTCGGCGGCGAGAAGTTCGCGGCGTTGTCGAGGAGTTCCGCGAGCGCGTGCATGACGCCCTCGGCGGCGTGGCCGGCGACGGCGGCCTCGCTCGTGGAGTGCAGGCGTACGCGCTGGTAGCCGCCGATGCGGCCCATGGCGCCGCGCAGGATGGACTCCATGACGATCGGCTTCGCCCAGCGGCGGCCCGAGCGGGCTCCGGTGAGGACGGCGATGGAGTCGGCGAGGCGGCCCGCCTGGGCGGTGCGGTGGTCGAGGTGGAGCAGGTCGCCGAGGACGTCCTCGTCGGCGTGCCGGTGCTCCATGTCCCGCAGGTCCGCGAGCATTCCGGTGGCGAGCGCCTGCATCCGCCCGGCGGCGTTGGCCGCGGCGGCCATGGCGGCGGCGCGGCCGGAGCGGGCGCGCCGGAGCTCCTCGCCGAGGCGCTCGCGGGAGGCCAGCTGGGCGGAGGTCATGCGGTCGAGTTCGGCGGCGTGGGAGGCCGTCAGGTGCTCGCGGTCCGCGGCCCGCGCCGTGGTCAACCGCTCCACTTCGGCGGCGTGCTCGGTGACGAGGCGGGTGCGCTCGGCCGTCCGGGCGGCCGTCTCCCGGGTCGCCTCGGCGGTGAGCCGGGCGAGGTGGGCGTCGCGGTCCGCGAGTTCACGGGTGAGGGCGGTGAGCCGGCTCCGCAGCAGGCGGGATCCGCGCGCGGTCCAGGTGAGGGCGCAGGCCGCGACGGAGAGCACCAGGGAGCCCGACGCGGAGAACCAGCCGAGCGGTTCGCGGACCGACGACGGGGCCGCGGCCACCGCCGCCATGGAGAGGGCGCCGGTGGCCACTGCGGTGATCAGCAGGGCGAGCACAGCGGGGCGAAGGGGGGAAGGCGACGCCGTCATCAATCAAAGCCTCAAACCGGGCGTATATGGAAGAGAGGGTTCCTGTGGCAACGAGGGACAACTATAAGAGGATTGCTGATCGTTTAGGAAAGGTCTTGACGGAAGTCACGCTATGTAGCGCCCACTAAGGACAGGTCTGGAGCGGTTTCGGGGCTATGGCATGGCATCCTGTGACGTCACAACTCGCCGGACGGGATCGGCGGCGGACGTCCGGGGAATATGGGGAAGGTCCATGAGGCTCTGCTTCCTGGTGGAGGAGCACTACCGCCACGACGGCATGCCGAACGAGGTGATCCGGCAACTGACCTCCTGGGGGCACCGGGTCGACGTCGTACGGCCGGGCGGCTCTCTGCTGCGCATGGGCGAGGTCGTGCGGGCCGGCGTGCACGACGCCTGGGTCCTCAAGACCGTGTCCGGAGGTCCGGGACTCACCCTCCTGGAGGCCGCGGCGGCCACCGGCACGACCACGATCAACGACGCCCGCTCGATCCGCGGCGTACGGGACAAGGCCCTCGCCGCCGCCCTCGGCAGTGCGCACGGCCTGCCGATGCCGCCGACCTACGCGGTGGCCCGGCCCGAACTGCTGGCGGAGGTACCGGATTCGGAGTACCCCCTCGTCGTCAAGCCCGCCGACGGCAGCTCCGGCCGCGCCGTGCACCTCGTACCCTCCCCGGACCGGCTGGCGGAACTGCTCCCCGCGCTCGCGGGCGAGGGCATGCTCATCGCCCAGCCGTACGTGCCCAACCCCGGCACCGACATCAAGGTCTACTGCGTCGACGGCGACCTGTTCGCCACCGAGCGCTGCTCCCCCCTGCACCCCGACCCGGCCGTGCGCGAGCGGCGGGTGCCGCTGCCCGCCGAGGTCGCGTCGATCGCCGCCCGGGTGGGCGCCGTGTACGGGCTCGACCTGTACGGGGTGGACGTGCTGCTCGGTCCCGACGGGCCCGTGGTGGTCGACGTGAACGACTTCCCGAGCTTCCGTCAGGTCCCGGACGCCGCCGCCAGGGTGGCGCGGGCCGTCCTCGCGCTGGCCCGCGCGGGCGGAGCCGCACGGCCGCCGGCTGGTCAGGGGCCGGCGGCGGGGGTGCCGGCGGCCGGAGCCTCCGGGCCCGGGATGCCGGCGCCCGGGATGCCGGCGCCCGGGATGCCCGCGCCCGGCGTGCCCGTGACGCCGGGGCCCGGGATGCCCGTGGCGCCCGTTCCCGGGGTGTCCGTGCCCGCTCAGGTCGTCCCCGGTCCGTCGGTGCCGCAGCAGTCCGTGCCCGGGCCTTCCGTGGCGGCGTACTCCGCACTGCCCCTGTCGATCCCCGCGCAGGTCGCGGCCGGGGCGGGGGACGGCGCGTGAGGATCGCCCTGATCTCCCCCGACCCGGGGCATCCGCTGCTCGCGGCGACCGCGGCGCTGCTCGCCGCGCGTCACACGGTGCTGGTCCTGGACCCGGCGGCGGGCCCCGCGGGCGCGCGCGGGGCGACGCCCGACGTCTGCCTGCTCAAGGCGCGGACCCCGGCGGCGCTCGAACTGGCCCGGGAGTTGGAGGCGCGGGGCTCCGTGGTGCTGAACTCCGCGACGGCCACCGACCGCTGCCAGGACCGGATCACGATGGCGGAATCGGCCCGCGCGGCGGGGCTCCCCTTCGCCGCCACCCACGCGTTCGACAGTCTCGCGGAGTTGGTGTCCTCGACGGACGGCCGGACGGACCGGCCGCTCGTGGTGAAGAGCCGGCGCAGCCGCAAGCACGACCTGGTCGCCCGGGTCGACGGACCGGACGGACTGCGGGCCCTGGAGCCGATCTGGGGCATGGAACCCGTCGTGGTGCAGGACTTCGCCCCCAACAACGGCTGGGACCACAAGGTGTGGGTCGTCGGGGGCCGGGTCTTCGCGGCCCTGCGGCGCTCCGAACTGGCCCCCGGGGCCGAGGAACCGGCCACCGTCCGGGACCGACTCCCCGCCGAGTGGGCGGAGTCCGCGTTGCGGGTGGGAGAGGTCTTCGGACTGGAGGTCTACGGCGTGGACGTCATCGAGACCGTCGGCGGCGCGCCCCTGATCGTCGACGTCAACGCCTTCCCCGGGATCCGCGGCCAGGCCGGCGCGCCGCGGGCCCTGGCGGACCTGGTCCTGCGCAGGTCCGCTTCTACTTGATGACCTCGACCTTCTTGTCCCCGGCGGAGGCGACGGCCTGCGAGGAGGCGCCCAGCACGGCGACGACGGCGATCAGGACGGCGGCGACAGCGGCCTTGCGCTTGCGGTTCACGGTTCCCCCTGTGTCGTGACGGTCCGCGGTCCACGACGGCCCGCGCCCCACGAAGCCTCTCACCGGCCCCGTCCGGCGACAAGGCCCGACAATGCTCGTGATCGATGAGCCCGGGCCCGGTCCCGGCATCCGACGAAAGGGCGGTGTCATGCGCGCTGTGGTGTTCGAGCGGTACGGGGAGTCGGCCGGGGTACGGGAGGTCCCCGATCCGGTTCCGGCCCCGGGCGGCGTCGTCGTCCGCGTGGAGGCGACGGGACTGTGCCGGAGCGACTGGCACGGCTGGATGGGCCACGACCCGGACATCGTGCTGCCGCACGTGCCCGGCCACGAACTGGCCGGGGTGGTCGAGGCGGTCGGGCCGGCCGTCACCGCGTGGCGGCCCGGGGACCGGGTGACCGTACCGTTCGTCTGCGCCTGCGGGAGCTGCGCGGACTGCGCCGCGGGCCACCACCAGGTGTGCGCGCGCCAGACGCAGCCCGGATTCACCCACTGGGGTTCCTTCGCCGAGTACGTGGCCCTGGACCACGCCGACGTGAACCTGGTGGCCGTCCCCGAGGAGGTGTCGTTCGCGACGGCCGCCGGCCTGGGGTGCCGCTTCGCGACGGCGTTCCGGGCGGTGACCGCGCGGGGCAGGGCGGCCCCGGGCGAGTGGGTCGCCGTCCACGGCTGCGGCGGGGTCGGCCTGTCCGCCGTGATGATCGCGGCCGCGGCCGGCGCGCGGGTGATCGCCGTGGACACCGCGCCGGGCGCACTGGAGCTGGCCCGCGCCTTCGGGGCGGCCGCCTGCGTGAACCCCGCGGACACCGGGCCCGGGGGCACGGCGGAGGCGGTGCGGGAGTTGTCCGGTGGCGGCGCGCACCTCTCGCTGGACGCCCTGGGCTCCCCCGCGACCGCGGCCGCCTCGGTGGCCGGGCTGCGCAGGCGGGGCCGGCACGTGCAGGTCGGGCTGTTGCCGGCGGCGGCCGGCCCCGCCGTCCTGCCCATGGATCGGGTGATCGGCTGGGAGCTGGAGGTCCTGGGCAGCCACGGGATGGCCGCCCACGCCTACCCGCCGATGCTGGAACTGGTCCGCTCGGGGACGCTGAGGCCGGACCTGCTGGTCACCTCGCTCATCGGTCTGGAGGCCGCCCCGGCGGCGCTCGCCGCGATGGGCTCGGCGGTGGGGGCCGGGGTCACCGTCATCCTGCCTCCGTCGCCCTGATCCGAGCCGCCCACGTTCGGCGGAGCAACCCACTCCGCCCTCAAGTCCCTTCTCCGTTACAACTCTTGACGGCGCCGAGGGTGGGGAGCACAGTGTCCAGCGGCGCGGCCTTGAGAGCGCTCTCAGGGGGATTCCGCCAAGGACTCCGCTCCCCCGCGTCTCCCCCGTACCACGCCCTCGGACGTCTCGGAGAGGACATCCATGCGTGAGCCATCCCGTACAGACGGGCCGTCGTTACGTCGCACCGTCATCGCGGCCCTGAGCACCCTCGGCGTGCTCGCGGCCGCCGTCACGGCCTCGGTCCTGCCCGCCGGGGCGGCCGCCCCGGGCTCCCCGGCCGCCCCTCCCGTCCCGCCCGGCTGGTCCCAGGTGTTCCTCGACGAGTTCGACGGGCCGGCGGGATCCGGGGTGGACACCGCCGACTGGCAGTACACGACCGGGACGAGCTACCCCGGCGGCCCCGCCAACTTCGGTACCGGCGAGATCGAGACGATGACCGCCGACCCGTCCAACGTCTCCCTCGACGGCGCCGGGAACCTGCTGATCACACCCCGGCGCGACGCCGCCGGCAACTGGACCTCCGGTCGCGTCGAGACCCGCAGATCCGACTTCCGGCCCCCTGCCGGCGGCACGCTCCGGGTCGAGGCCCGCGTCCGGATGCCGAACGTGACCGGCCCCGCGGCGAAGGGGTACTGGCCGGCCTTCTGGATGCTGGGCGGCCCCTATCGCGGCAACTGGTGGAACTGGCCCGGCATCGGCGAGCTCGACATCCTGGAGAACGTCCAGGGCATCAACCAGGTCTGGTCGACCATGCACTGCGGCACCAGCCCCGGCGGGCCCTGCAACGAGACGTCCGGCATCGGCGGGAAGCAGGTCTGCCCCGGTGTGAGCTGCCAGGCGGGCTTCCACACCTACGCCGTCGAATGGGACAGGTCCACCGCCCCCGAGCAGATGCGCTTCTACGTCGACACGCTCAACTACCACACCGTACGGGCCGACCAGGTCGACGCCGCCACCTGGGCCGCCGCCACCGGCCACGGCTACTTCCTCATCCTCAACGTCGCCATGGGCGGCGGGTTCCCCGACGCCTTCGGCGGCGGCCCCGACGCGGGGACCGTGCCCGGACACCCGATGACGGTCGACCACGTACGCGTGCTCCGGTCGTCGGGCGGTACGACGACCCCGCCGACGACCCCGCCCACCACGCCCCCCACCGCCCCGCCGGGCGGCCACCGGGACGCCTACGCGCCCATCCAGGCGGAAACCCACGACGCGCAGGGAGGGCTCGCCGTCGAGACGACCACCGACACCGGCGGCGGTCAGGACGTCACCTCCATCGGGAACGGCGACTGGGCCCGGTTCGCGGGCGTCGACTTCGGCTCCGGCACCGCCGGGCAGTTCCTCGCCCGGGTCGCGAGCGGCGCGACCGGCGGGGTGAGCGGCCTCGTCGAGGTCCGGCTCGACAGCCGGACCGGCCCGCCCGTCGGCAGTTTCTCCGTCGCCGGAACCGGCGGTTGGCAGAGCTGGCGGACGGTGCCGGCGAACATGACGGCGGTCGGCGGCGTCCACGACGTGTACCTGACCTTCACCAGCGGCGGGCCCGCCGACTTCATGAACCTCAACTGGTTCCACTTCGCCCGATGACGGCCGCCCGGCACCCCCGTGGGCGCTGCTCCGACGCGCAGATCCACGGCTCTCCCGGCTCCCCCCTCCACATCCCGGTCTCCCCCGACGACCTGGGCCGGGGCCGGATCCGCGCAACCCGGGCGACCCCGACGCCGACGTGCCCCACGACTGGTACGAGTACACCTGGGTGCGGGGCGAGGTGCCCTTCGGCGGGAACACCGCCCAGGTCGAAAAGTTCGGCTTCCCGATGACCTCGCGCCCGCGCCGGACCTCATCCGGCCGGGTCGCCGGGGACGTGCTGACCTCCACCGAGAACGGAGCGGGCCCCTTCACCCTGCGCACACCCACCTCGTACGAGGTGTTGTCCCGCTCCGGGGCGACGGCTTCGGGCTACGACACCGGGAGGCAGCTCGGAGCCGAGTTCCGCGCCGTGTTCCTCCACACGATCGGCATCGGCGGCCGGGCCTACGGGTTCCCGTACGACGACGTCAACGACCAGCCCTCCGTGCGGATCCTCGGCAACTCGGCGCCGCCGACCGGTCCGGCCCTGGGCATCGGCTGGTGACGGCCCCGTACCGTCGGAGCCCCCTCGGGGCCCGGCGGTACGGGTTACCCTGCTGCCCGGCGAGGCGAGCGCCCCCGCAGAGGCAGGAGGACCATCCGTGCCCGATCAGCTTTCCGTGACCCCCCGGGCGGCCGCGGCGCCCGCGGCCCGCCCAACCCTGGAGGCCGTCGCGGCGGCGGCCGGGGTCTCCCGGGCGACCGCGTCCCGCGTGGTCAACGGCGGCGAGGGGGTGCGTCCGCATCTGGTGGACAAGGTCAAGGAGGCCGTCCGCGAACTGGGCTACGTGCCCAATCCGGCCGCGCGCACCCTGGTCACGCGGCGGACCGGGGCCGTCGCGGTCATCATCGCGGAACCGGAGGTGCGGATCTTCTCCGATCCGTTCTTCTCCCGGCAGGTCCGCGGCATCAGCAGGGAACTGACGGCGAGCGACACGCAGTTGGTGCTGCTGTTGGTGGAGGACCACCGGGACTACGAGCGGATCGAACGCTATCTGGCCGGTGGGCACGTCGACGGGGCACTGGCCTTCTCCCTGCACACCGACGATCCGCTCCCGGCGATCACCCGCCGCATCGCCCTGCCGACGGTCTACGGGGGTCGTCCGGGCTGGACGGCCGCACCGGACGCGGAGGGCTCCCCCGGTGGGGTCGCGTACGTGGACGCGGACAACCGCGGGGGCGCCCGCCAGGCCGTCCGGCACCTGCTGGACCTGGGGCGTCGGCGGATCGCGCACATCGCCGGACCCCGCGACCAGACCTCGGCCACCGACCGGCTGGACGGCTACCTCGACGTGCTGCCGGGAGCCGATCCGGGGTTGTTGGCCGAGGGGGACTTCACGGCGGCCGGAGGGGCCCGGGCGATGGCCGGGCTGCTGGAGCGCAGGCCCGACCTGGACGCCGTGTTCGCCGCGAACGACCTGATGGCGACGGGTGCGCTGGAGGCCCTGCGGGCGCGGGGCCGCAGGGTCCCCGAGGACGTGGCACTGGTGGGTTTCGACGACGCCGAGTCGGTGGCGGAGACCACGGATCCGCCGCTGACGACGGTGCGTCAGGACATCAAGGGAATGGGCCGGCTGATGGCCCGGCTGCTGCTGCGGTCGTTGGAGGACCGGCGGGGCGCCGGGAGGGCGCCCCGTCCGGTCATCACGCCGACGACGCTGGTGCGGCGGGCGTCGGCCTGAGCGGCTCCGGATCCGGCGGGCTCCGGTGCGGGGCGGTCGGGCTCACAGGGCCCGGCCCATGCACACGCGCGGCCAGCGGTCCAGGCCGTGCAGGGCCTCCTGCCGCCTGATCTCCCGCAGGCCCGGGGTGAGTTCCCCGTCGGCCAGGATCCGGAAGCCGCAGCGCAGATAGTAGGGGGCGTTCCAGGGCACGGCCGCGAAGGTGGTCAGGGTGAGTGCGCCGTCGCGCCGGTCGGCCGCGCGGAGCGCGGCGTGCTCCAGCAGGGCCCGGCCCACTCCCCGGCGGGCGACGTCCGGATGCACCGAGACCTGCTCGACGTGGAGGGCGCCGTCGACCGGCTCGGCGATGAGGTAGGCCAGCGGGCGGTCATCCGGGCCGGTGGCCACCCAGGCCAGACCGCTGTTGACGTACCGGGCGAGTTCCTCCTGCGGGAGCGGATCGTCGTCGGCGACGTCGGGCATTCCGATGTCGCGGAAGCATTCCCCGGCGGCCCGTTCGATGTCCTGGCAGACCGGAAGGTCCGCGAGGACCGCTGCTCGTATGCGCATCCGGTCAGTGTCGCCGGGGCGGGGCCGGGTGTGCCAGGGCTTCACCCCCGCGGGGAGCGGCGGATCCGGGCGCGGAGCCCGCGCAGGAGGAGCGCGGCGGCCGCCCCCACCGCGATCAGGGCTCCGGCCACGGTGAGCGACCAGGCCGGGATTCCGTCGCCCACGGTGAGGAGCTCGTCGTGGTGGACGATCCGCCGGTAGGGGGTGTCCTCGGCGGTGGTGCGCAGTTCGTGGTCCCCGTCGATGAGCTCGGGCCGCGGGAACCGCTGCTCGATCGCCGTGAGGAACAGCGGTTCGGTCCCGGCCAGTTCGGCGAGCGGCCCCGTGGGGGTGACGGTTCCGGCGAAGGTGACCTCGGGTGCCGCTCCGCCGATCGGGGACCGCGGCTCCATGCGGTGCGCGGCGAGGACGTACAGGTCGAGCGACTGCGGGGTACGGGCCAGGCGGGAGAGCCGCATCGGGTAGACGAGCCGGTCACTGGCGAAGCCGATGCGCAGCGGGTCGAGTTCCCCGCGCAGGGTCCGGCCCTGCTCCCGGGGGGCGAGGCGCACGGCGACGTACTCCCAGGCGCGGTCGACGTAGGGCCGTAGCTCGGTGGTGAGCCGGTCGGGCAGTTCGAAGCCGTTGGTCTCCAGCCAGGTCCGCAGGGCGTCGGGGTCGGTCGCGGTCAGCCGGGCGACGTCGAAGTCGCCGAGCCGTTCGCGGCCGACGACGCCGACCGCGGGGGCGCCGCTGCCGGGAAGGGGGGCGCCGGCGGTGTCGCGGGAGCCGGAGGAGAAGGGCCAGTCGCCCTCGCGCGGCCAGAAGTAGGTGCGGGTCCGGTGTTCGGGGCGGGTCAGGCGGCCCAGCTCGGGGAAGAGGTCGGCGTCGCCGAGTCGTACGGTCGCCCGGCCGGGGACCGGCATGATCCAGGCCGCCTTGCGGGCGGTGCCACCGACGGTGAACCGCATGACGATCTCTTCGGTACGGCCGTCCCAGCGCACGACGGAGGCTTCGCGGTCGACTCCGATGCGGGCCGCGTCCCCGGGGACCATCGCCCCGCAGCCGCAGGCGTGGGCGGGACCGATGAGGGCGCCCGACTGGGTCACGAGCAGGGCGAACAGGAGGGTCAGGATTCTTCGCTTCGTCCACACGGGTGATGGGACGAGGTCGCGTCGCGTCCGGTTCCGCCGGCCGGTCCGCCCGCCCGGTGCCCGCCGTCACCGCGGCCGACAGGGGCGGACGTCCGCGCTCCGTCATCAAACTGCGGCCGTTCCGTGCCCCGGGAGTGGCCGCGACGGGGCCGTCGGACGTCCGGCTGATCCCATACTTGTGGCTCATGAGAGGGATGGACAAGCCGCGCAGCAGCCCCCTGGTGCCCGACGCCGTGAGCGCCGAGATCCTCCGGCACGACTGGGGGTCCGTCGAGTGCGGTTGCGGCCGCTCGGCGGAGCATCTGGAGGAGACCCTTTGGAATGCCGCCGAGGGGCATCCGGCTGCGTTCCACGCCCTGGAGGGCCACGTGTTCGCCGGGTCGCGGCTGCGGCCCCCGGCGCCGGCCGCGTGCGGGGTGCTGATGGCCGTGTGGGCGGCCGGGCCGCCCCGGCTGGCGACCCGCGAGGCGCTGTTGTGGGCGCTGCTGGCCTTCCTGAACACGGAGGACGACGGCTCGTCGCACGAGGCGGGCCTGTACGGCCAGTGCGCCGCGTTCATCCGTACGGGTCTGCCGGGGCTGCGCCGTGAGCGGGCGGCCGCCCCGGGCTCGGTGGCCGCCGCCTATGCCGACGGGGTCCTCGCGCTCCTGGACCTCTCCGTCTGATCCCCGCCGGCGGCGCGCAGGCAGGCGCGCAGCACGGCCGGGGTGACCTCCTCCAGGGAGTCCGCGAAGGTCCGGGCCGGCGAGCGCGGTACGTCGAGCAGCGAGGGCACCACCAGGACCGCGCAGCCCGCGGCTTCGGCGGAGGCCGCCCCGTCCGGCGAGTCCTCCACGGCGACGCACTCGGCCGGGGGCAGACCGAGTCGCGCGGCGGCCTCGCGGTACGGGTCGGGGTGCGGCTTCGTGCGTGCGGTGTCGTCGGCGGAGAGGGTGAAGGCGAAGGGGACGTGGGCGAGCGCGCCCCCGACGACCTCGTCGACCACGACCCTCGGTGAGGCGCTGACCAGGGCGAAGGGCACGTTCCGCGCGGCGAGGGCGGCCAGCAGCCGCCGGGCTCCCGGGCGCAGTGGGGCGCCGGCCGCGACCAGGCGGAAGAAGCCGTCGGTGAGGGCGGCGGCGACCGTCGCCCGGTCCGCGCCGCCGGTGAGGCGTACGAGGTGCTCCGCCGTGTCCTGGACGGCGCGGCCCACCACCTCGGGGGCGTCCGCGGGGCCGAGCCGGTGACCGAGCAGGTCGGCGACCTCCTCCGTGGTCCGCCACCAGAGCACTTCGGTGTCGACGAGGGTGCCGTCCATGTCGAGGAGGACGGCGGCGGGCCCGTCGGCCAGGTCCTCGGCAGGTCCGTCCACGCGCTCCTCGGCAGGCCCGTCGCCCCGACCCTCGGCACGCCCGTCCACGCGGTCCTCGGCGGGTCCCTTCACGCGGTCCTCGCCACGACGAGGACGGGCCGCTCGGTCAGGCCGACGGTGGCCCGCGCGCCGGGTACGAGGGCTCCGGCGTCCCGCGAGGGGAGGTCGGCCTTGACCCGGCTGCCGCCGGGCAGGTCGAGGTGGAGCCGGGTGACGGCGCCGAAGAAGGAGGCCGACACGACGGCGGCGGCGCCCTCCTCGTCGGCGGACACGGTGACGTTCTCGGGCCGGACGAGGACCTCGACGTCGCGGGTGGTCGGGACCGGTCCGTCCACGGGCAGCCGGATGCCCGCGACCTCCACCAGGCCGCCGTCGCCGAGCCGGCCCGGGAGCCGGTTCATGGTGCCGACGAACTCGGCGACGAAGGCCGTCGCGGGCCGTTCGTACAGTTCTGCGGGGGCCGCGCACTGCTCCAGCCGACCGGCGTTCAGGACGGCGACCCGGTCGGCCATGGAGAGGGCCTCCTCCTGGTCGTGGGTGACGAACACGGTGGTGATGCCGAGGGAGAGCTGGAGGCGGCGGATCTCGTCGCGCAGGTTGGCCCGCACCTTGGCGTCCAGGGCCGACAGGGGTTCGTCGAGGAGGAGCACGCGGGGGCGCAGGGCCAGGGCGCGGGCGAGCGCGACGCGTTGCTGCTGGCCGCCGGACATCTGGTGCGGGTAGCGGTCGCCGTGCTCGGGGAGGCCGACCAGGTCGAGGAGTTCGGCCGCGCGCTCGGTGCGCCGGGCGGCGGGGACCTTGCGCACGCGCAGGCCGAAGGCGACGTTCTCGCGGGCGGTGAGGTTCGGGAAGAGGCTGTACGACTGGAAGACCATCCCGGCGTCGCGGCGGTTCGCCGGGACGCGGGTGATGTCCTCGCCGTCGACCAGGACCTCGCCGGAGTCGGGCTGCTCGAAGCCGGCGAGGACGCGCAGCGCGGTGGTCTTGCCGCAGCCGGAGGGGCCGAGGAGGGCGAGGAGCTCGCCGGGGCGGGCGGTCAGGTCGAGGCCGTCGAGGGCCACGGTGGAGCCGAACGCCCGGCGCAGGTTGCGGAATTCGACGAGGGCGCCCGCGGGGGCGCCGCGGTCCGCCGGCGTCCCGGCCGCGGCAGGGGTGGTGGGCATGGGGTCAGGACTCCTTGCGGGAGGTGGTGGGGGCGGGCGACGACGCTCCGGAGGCGTTGGTTCCGGCCCGCGAGAGGAGGAGCAGCAGCAGCCAGGTGATGAGGAGGCTGAGGACGGAGACGGCCACCGACATCCGGGCCTGGGCACCGGAGATGGTCACGATCCACACCGCGAAGGGCCGGAAGCCGAGCAGCGAGGCGATGGTGAATTCGCCGAGGACCAGCGCGAGGGTGAGGAAGGCCGCTCCGGCGAGGGAGGCCCGCAGGTTCGGGAGCAGCACGCGCAGGACGACGTACGGCCAGCTCGCGCCGCAACTGCGGGCGGCCTCGGTCAGGGTGGGTACGTCGACTGCGCGCAGGCCGGCGTCCAGGGAGCGGTACACGAAGGGCAGTGCCAGCACTGTGTAGGCGAGGACCAGGACGAACGGGAACTTCTCGTTCTGCACGGCGATGAACGTCTGGTAGAGCGGGGTCCGCGACAGGTGGTCGGGCCCCCACCGGAGCACCGTGGTGATGCCGGTGACCAGGGCGATGGGCGGCACCACGAGCGGCAGCATGCACACGACCTCGACGACCGGTCGCAGTCGGGGCGAGCCGATGCGGACGGCGACCAGCGCCGGCACGGCCAGCAGCAGGGACAGGGCGATGGTGGCGGCGGCCAGGCCGAGGGAGAGCAGCAGGCTCTCGGTGAAACCCTCGGCGGCGAGCAGTTCGGTGTACGCCTCGAAGGTGATGCCCTGCCCGGGGACGTGCACGGTGAAGACGAAGGAGGCGACGAGCGGCACGAGGAAGTACGCGGCGGCCAGGCCGAGTACGGCTCCGCGCCAGATCCGGGGGCGCGGACGGCGTGCCTTCGCGCGGGCCCCGGGGACGGTCACCGGGCCTTCGTCGGTCTGCGGCAGGGTCGGGGTCATCGCAGCCATCGGGCGCTCCGTCGCTGGAGGGGCAGGTAGAGGGCCATGACCAGGCCGGCGATCAGGATCATGTCGAGGCCGAGGGCGAGCGCCACGTTCTCCTGGCCGGTGAGGACGTTGCCGGAGAGCGCGTCCGCGATCTTCAGGGTGACCAGGGGGACCGAGCCGCCGACGAGGGCCGCGGCCGTCGCGTGGGCGGCGAAGGCGGTTCCGAAGAGGAGGACGAACCCGCCGAGGAGGGAGGGCGCGAGCACCGGGAGGCCCACGTGACGCCAGTACTGGCTCGCGGTGGCCCCGCTGTTCCGGGCGGCCTCGCGCCACTGCGGGCGCAGTCCGTCGAGTGCGGGGACGGTCACGAGCACCATCAGCGGGGTCAGGAAGTACAGGTAGACCACGGTGAGGCCGGTGAAGGAGTACAGGTTCCAGCCGAGGCCGGTGAGGTCGGCGAGGCGGGTGACGACCCCGGATATGCCGACGGTGGCGATGAACGCGAAGGCGAGCGGTACACCGCCGAAGTTGGCGAGGACCCCGGAGGCCGTCAGCGCCGCCGAGCGCAGCGCGGTGGAGCGGGAGGTGACCAGGGCCTGGGCGATGAGGACGCCGAGCACCGCGGCGAGGAGCGCCGTGAGGGCGGACAACTGGACGCTGCCGACGAGCGAGCCGAGGTAGGGGCCCTGGAGGGAGCGCGCGAGGTGCTCGCCGGTGGGTCGGGTGGCGCCGGTCGCCGGGTCGGTGCCGGTGACCGCGCCGAAGGCGATCGCGCCGAGCGGGATGCCGAAGCAGAGCCCGGTGAAGACGAGGAGGGGGAGGACGGCGAGCCAGGTGCGCGGTCCGCGCCGCCGGCGGCGGGTGGTGGCGCCGCCGGCGGTCCCCTCCGTGAGGGGGGAGGTGGTGGGGGTGGACATCAGCTGAGGGCCTTGTCCCACTTCTCGGCGAGGGCGGCCTTGGCCTTGTCGAGCTCCTCCGAGGCGGGGAAGGTCGGGGTGCCCTGGACCTGCGGGAGCGCGCCGATGGCGGCCTTGTCCGCGGTGCCGTCCTGGGTCATGCCGGGGAGCAGGACGGGGCGGGCGTGGCCGCGCAGCCAGATGTTCTGGCCCTCGGTGCTGTACAGGAACTCCATCCACAGGCGGGCGGCCGCCGGGTTGGGGGCGTCCTTGTTGATGGCCTGCGAGTAGTACTGGGCGTAGACGCCGTCGGCGGGGACGGCGACCTTCCAGTCGACGCCCTTGCCCTTGAACTGCTCGGCGTAGCCGGCGTTCAGGTAGTCCCAGTCGATGGAGATGGGCGTCTCGCCCTTCTCGACGGTGGCCGGGGTGGACTCGACGGGGATGAAGTTGCCGCTCTTGCGGAGCTGTCCGAAGAAGTCGATGCCGGGCTGGATGTCCCCGAAGGAGCCCTTGTTGGCGAGCGCGGCCGCGTACACGCCGCCGAACGCGGAGCCCGACTTGGTGGGGTTGCCGTTGAGGGCGACCTTGCCCTTGTACTCGGGCTTGAGGAGGTCCGCGAAGGTCTGCGGGCAGGTGGGGACGCGGGCGGCGTCGCAGCCGATGGAGACGTAGCCGCCGTAGTCGTTGTACCAGCGGCCGTCCGCGTCCTTCTGGGAGCCGGGGATCTTGTCCCAGGCGGTGACCTTGTACGGGGCGAAGAGGTTCTCGGCGGCGCCGCTGCGGGCGAAGGCGATGCCCAGGTCGAGGACGTCGGGGGCGCGGTCCTGGCCCTTGCGGGACTTGACGGCCGCGATCTCGTCGGAGCTGGAGGCGTCCGGGTTCTCGCTGTTGACCTTGATCTTGGGGTACTTGGCCTGGAATGCCTTCAGCATCTCGCCGTAGTTCGCCCAGTCCGGCGGGAGCGCGATCACGTTCAGCTTCCCCTCCTTCTCGGCGGCCGCGACGAGGGCCTCCATACCGCCGAGGTCGGCGAGCGAGGTCGCGGTGCCCGGCTGGGCGTTGCCCTTCGCGTTGCCGGTCGCGCCGGCGGGCTGCTGCGGATCGGGCGCTGCGCCGCACGCGCTGAGCGTGGTGAGGACGGCGGCACTGAGCAGTACGGCCGCGCCGCGACGGGCGGAGGAACTGAGCACGGTCTCTCCCGGAGACAGATCCAAAAGGGGGTCGTTCACTTGTCTGAACAAGTTGGCTCCAGTTCGCCCGGGCGCGCTGTACGGACGGTGAACGGCGGCCGTCCGCCGGAGCACGCTTCGAGGAAGAGCGGAAAATGACCGAAAGGGGTCGTGACAGACCGGGCCGGATGATCATCGATGATGATCGTGGCCCAGGGGGGTCGAGGACGTCGGCGGCAGGGGAACGGCATGGGCAACAGCGCGGGCAGCGGTACGGGGGGCCGTGCGGGCGGCGCCACGGGGACCGGTTCCGGGACGGCCCGGTACCTGGAGATCGCGGAGGCGTTGCGGCGCCAGATCCTCTCCGGCGCCTACCCGGTCGGCGCCCGGCTGCCGTCGGAGAGCGACCTGGCCGCCAACTGGTCCGCCTCGCGGGGCACCGTCCGCCAGGCGGTCGCCACCCTGGCCGCCGAGGGACTGGTGGGCTCCAGCCAGGGCGCGCGACGGATCGTCCTGCGCCAGGAGCGACGGCACAGTTTCGGCGAGCTGAACAGCTTCGCCCAGTGGGCGGAGGGCATCGGCCACGAGGTCCGCAGCCGCTTCCTGTCCCGGACCCGCCGGGCCGCGACGGTCGAGGAGGCGGAGCGGCTGGCTCTGCCGCCGGGTACGGAGGTCCTCGCCGCGCTGCGGCTGCGCCTGCTCGACGGCGAACCCACGATGGTGGAGCGGACCGCCTACGCCGACTGGGTCGCCGAGGCCGTCGAGGCGCTGCCGCAGGACTGCCGCTCGGTGATGGACAGTCTGGAGGCGGACTCCGGGGTCGTGGCCCAGTACGGCGAACACCTCATCGACGCGCTGCCGGCGGGCAGCGAGGACGCCCGACTGCTCGGAATCCGGCGCGGCAGCCCTTTGTTGCGCCAGCGGCACGTCTCGGCCACCCGCACCGGGCGCCCGATCGAGTGGTCCGACGACCGGTACCTGGCCGGCAGCGTCACCTTCAGTGTGAGCAACTCGGCAGTAGCAACTCCGCTGGAGCGACACCCGGGCACGGAACGCTGAACGCGACCGGCGGGGCGGCGGGCGGGGACGGCAGCGCCCGGGTGGGGACGGGGCGGGGGGACGGGGTGGGGCCGGGACCCCGTGCGACGCGGCGTCAGCGCGCGGGCGGGGTCCCGTCGGTCGCGTCGTCGATCGCTTCGTCCACCGCCTCCGGCAGCCAGTCCTCGGTCCGGGTGAAGGCGAAGCCGAGCCGCGCGGCGCGGCCGTTGTCCAGGGCGTAGGGACGATCGAAGGAGAAGGGTGACGCCTCCTGTCCCCGTGCCACGGTCCGGTACCGAGGTGGGCGCCCGACCCGGGCGGCGACCAACTCGCACAGCCGGGTGACCGTCAACGCGCCGTCGGAGGCGGCGTTGACCGGGCCGGTGAAGCTTCCGGTCACCGCCCAGGCCAGGAACTCCGCGATCTCCCGGTGATGGATGAAGGAGGTCGGGTACGGGTCCTCGTGCACGTCCACGGGCAAGCCGGCCCCGATCCTCCCCACGTAGTGCGCGAGGCGCCCGGTGAACTCCGCCCGGCCTCCGCCCAGGACGTGCGCGGAGCGGACGCTGACGTACGGGAACGCCGGATCGCGCAGGAACACCGCCTCGGCCCGCCGCTTGCCCTCGGCGTAGGCGGCCGCCGGGCCGGACGGCAGCTCCGCACCGGCCGCCGGGAGGATCGCCGGGAAGCCCGGGAGGTCGACGCCGTCCTCGGCGACCGGGTGCGCGTGCACCGACGTCCGGGCGGAGCCGCGACCCGGAAGGGACGACGGGAAGGTCGCCGGGTCGTACACCTCCATCGTCGAGGTCATCACGTAGCGTCCGGTCCGCCCCGCGCCGAAGACCCGGCGGGCGACGGCCGCCTGGTGCGGGGTGTAGCAGACCTGGTCCACGACGGCGTCGAAGGTGCGGGACCCCAACACCTCGCGCAGGTGTCGTTCGTCGTCGCGGTCGGCCACCAGCCCGGCGACCCCGTCGGGCGGGAGGACGGATCCCCGGTTGAGGACCGTGACCTCGTTCCCGGCGTCGCGCAGGAGCGTGACCAGGTGCTTACCGAAATAGCGGCTACCGCCGATGACCAGAATGCGTTCCATGGCGTCGACCCTGCCCGGGTATCGTCCCCGGCGGAACCGACCAGTCGCTGAACACGTCGTTAGGAAAACTGTTGATCGATGTGCACCGGCTGCGCGTCCTGCTGGCCGTCGCCGAGCACGGCAGCTTCAACCGGGCCTCCGCAGCCCTGGGCCTGACGCCATCGGCCGTCTCCCAGCACATCGCCTCGCTCGAACGCGGGCTGGGCCGACCCGTCGCCGTGCGCAGCACGCGCGGGGTCACCCTCACCGAGGCGGGCCGGCTGCTGACGGAGACGGCACGGACGATCGACGCCGAACTGGACCGGGTCCGCCACCGCCTCGACCGGCTGAGCGCCCCTCGGCCGCGGCTCACGGTGGCCACCTTCACCAGCGGCGGCCGCCACCTGCTGCCGCAGGCCCTCACCACCTTCGTGGCCGCGCACCCCGAGGTGGAACTGACCGTCCTGGAGGCGGAACCGGAGGAAGCGGTGCCCATGGTGCGCGGCGGCGCCGCGGACCTCGCCCTGACCTACCGCTTCGACGGCCCGTTGCCGTCGGGCGCATCGGGCGCATCGGGTGCGGCGGGTACGGGCGCGGCCGGGGTGACCTGGTTCCCGCTGCTGGAGGATCCGCTGTACGCGGTCCTCCCGCCCGGGCATCACCTCGCCGACCGCGACGGGGTGGAACCGGCCGAACTCGCCGCCGACCGCTGGGTGCTCGGCTGCCTCAAGACGGAGGCCCACCTGCGCCGGTACGCCGAACGGGCCGGCTTCGAGCTGCGCGTCGCGGCCTCCACCACCGACTACTTCTTCGCGCAGACCCTGGTCGGGGCGGGCGTCGGGGTAGCCCTGATCCCACACATCGGCCTGGCCCCGGCCGCCGGATCCGCCGTCATCCCCCTCGAACCCCCGCGCCCCGCCAGACACATCGGCGTGGTCACCGCCCACCGCCCCCACCCGGAGCCGTACACAGCCGCGCTGACCGACGCCCTGTCCTCGGGCACGGCCCAGGACCGGCCGGTCCGGTAGCCCGGCACGGCTCGGTGGGGGGACCCGTCGGGCAAGCCCTTCCGGCCCGCACTGCTCCGGAGCGGTAGGCCGACGCGGGCGGGGAGCTGGATCGTCGCCCGGTTGGGCGCCGGTCGATCCCCCGATCATGACCGCGCACACCCTCGGGGCCGCCGCGGGGTCCGGTCACCGTCGGGTGCCCGGAGGGCCTCCTCCGGGGGCCGGAACCGGGGGCGTCGGCGGGATGACCGCGCCGGGGGTGACCAGCCCCGTCTCGTAGGCCAGGACGACCGCCTGCGCCCGGTCCCGCAGGGCCAGTTTGGCGAAGATCCGCGCCACGTGCGTCTTCACCGTGGCTTCGCTGAGCGTCAGCTCCCGGGCCAGTTCGGCGTTGGACAGACCGTGGCCCATCAGCGTCAGCACCTCGCGCTCGCGCGGGGTCAGCGCGGCGAGGTCCCGGTGCGGGGCCGGCTCCGCCCGCGGTGCGGCCGCCGGGGCGCACCGCTCCACCAGGCGGCGGGTGATCGAAGGCGAGAGCAACGCGTCGCCCGTGCCCACCAACCGGACGGCGGCCGCCAGGTGTGCGGGCGTGACGTCCTTGAGCAGGAACCCGCTGGCCCCGGCGGCTAGGGCGGCGTAGACGTACTGGTCGAGGTCGAAGGTGGTCAGCATGATCACCCGGGTCGCCGGGAGCTCCGCGAGGATCCGGCGGGCCGCCTCCAGGCCGTCCATGTGGGGCATCCGGATGTCGAGCAGAACGACGTCGGGGCGCACCCGGCGGGCCGTGGCCACCGCCTCGGCACCGTCGGCGGCCACACCCACCACATCGATCCCCCGGGCCGTCAGGATCATCCGGAAACCGGTCCGGACGAGTTCCTGATCGTCGGCGATCACCACCCGGGGCCTCACGGACCCCGCTTCCCCGAATCCCGACCCCGACCCCGACGCGGACCCGGACCCGGGCCCGAATCCGGCCTCTGCCTCTGCCTCTGCCTCTGGCTCTGCCCCGGCACCGGCACTGGCACTGGCACCGGCACCGGCACCGGCACCAAGGCCGAACTCCGCGGCGGACCCCGCCACCGCCCCCGCCACCGGTACGGATACCGGCCCGGGCGCGGTCACGGCCGCCCCAGGGGCAGGCGGGCACGGACCCGGTATCCCCCGCCGAGGCGGCGGCGGGCATCGAGGTCACCGCCGTAGACGGCCACCCGCTCGCGCAGTCCGAGCAGTCCCCGGCCCGTCCCGTCGGCCTTCTGCGCCCCTGACGGCGCCGGGAGTGCCGCTGCCCCACCCGGGCCCGCCGCCGATGTACCGTCCGACAGCACGCTCGGACCGCTGTTGAGCACCTCCACCCGTAGCGCGTGGTCGGCGTACCGCACCGTCACCTCGGCCCTCCCTCCGTTCCCGTGCTTGAGCGCATTGGTCAGTGCCTCCTGGATGATGCGGTAGGCCGTCACGTCGATCCCGGCCGGCAGGCTGCGCGGTTCCCCGGATATGCGCACCTCCACCGGTAGCCCGGCGAAGGCGATCCGGTCGATGAGGGAGCTCAACCGGCTCAGGCTCGGCTGCGGCGTCAGCTCCCCGACGCCCGCGTACGGCTCGTCCTCACCGTCCTGTGCGGGTGCCAGCAGGCCCAGCAGGTTGCGCAGCTCGGTCATCGTGGTGCGCCCGGCGTCCTCGACGGCCCCCATCGCCGACGCCGCCTCCTGCGGCATGGTCGCCAGCACCTCGCGGGCGGCTCCGGCCTGCACGATCATCAGGCTCACGTTGTGGCTGACGATGTCGTGCAACTCGGCGGCTATCCTGGCCCGCTCCGCGTCGACCGCACTGCGGCTCGCGCTCTCGCGCTCACGCTCCAGGAGCCACCCGCGCTCCCCCAGGGCCGCTCCGTGCGCGCGCCGCTCCCGCGCCAGCGCGACCCACAGGCCACCCACCGCACACAACGCGAGCGTCAGTGCCAGGCACACGACACCCAGCGCGCCGCCCGTCTGCCATCCCACTCCGTCCACCCCCATCCACCGTCAGCCATCCGCACCCGAGCCCGCATCTCGCGCGAACCGGACTCCGGCCGAAGATCGTTGCGCCTCAAGCGTCGCAGCCGGAGCGGTAGTCCGCATCCCTCCCCCGAGCCCACTTCCGTACATCCCCGGGATGACACCGCCGGCCCTTTGCACCCCCGGGGTGACGTCCGCACCGCGGCACCCCCTCTAAGTTCGGGGCATGACAACTGATCATGACGGTGCGCGGCCGGTCGTCGTCCGGCTGGACGGCGTGCACAAGGAGTACGGCGACGCGAAGGCCCTGGACGGCCTCTCGTTGGAGGTCCGCAAGGGCGACGCCGTCGCCGTGATGGGGCCGTCGGGGTGCGGCAAGTCCACGCTCCTCAACATGGTGGCGGGTCTGGACCGACCGAGCGCCGGCAGGGTCGAGGTCCAGGGCCACGACCTGGGGAACCTGACCGAGACGGGCCTGGCCCTGTTCCGTCGCCGCGACGTCGGAATGATCTTCCAGTTCTTCAACCTCATCGACGACCTGCCGGCCCTCGACAACGTCGCCCTGGCGGCCCAGTTGACCGGCGCGTCCGCCCGTCAGGCCCGCCGGCGCGCCCTGGAGCTGCTCGACGAGCTCGGCATCGCGGACCGCCGCGACCACTACCCGGCCACGCTCAGCGGTGGCGAGCGTCAACGTGTTGCCGTGGCACGGGCCCTGATGAACCGTCCGGCGCTGTTGCTGGCCGACGAGCCCACCGGCGCCCTCGACAGCCGGGCCGGCGAGCAGGTGATGGACCTGTTGATCGACCTCAACCAGATCGGCCAGACCCTCCTGATCGTCACCCACGACCCGCACCTGGCCACGCGCTGCGCGAGCCGGCTGGTCGAGGTCGCCGACGGCCGGGTGGCCCGTGAGACCGCCCTGCACGAGAGCGCCACGGGCCACGGCCCGCTGGGCGGGGACCCGTTGGGAACGAGCGCGTGAGCGCCGTGTGGCGGGCCGCGCGGGCCGCCGTCCGGCGGCGCAGGGTCCAGACGATCGTCATCGGTCTCGTCGTCCTGTGCGCGACCACGACGGTAATGCTCGCCCTCGCCCTCCTCTCGGCCGCCTCCGCGCCCTTCGACCGGGCCCATGCCGCGCAGCGCGGCGCGCACGTGTCGGCGACGTACGACCCCGCCGGGGTCTCGGACGCCCAACTGACGGAAACCGCCCGGCGCCCGGGGGTGGAGGCCGCCTCGGGTCCGTTCCGCCGGGCCGTCGTCATGGTGCCCGGGGACTGGCTCTGGATGCCGCGCGGTCCGCTGACCGTGGTCGGCCGGGCGGATCCCGACGGGCCGGTGGACCGGATCGACCTGCTGCGGGGCCGTTGGGCCTCCGCGCCCGGGGAGATCGTCGTCAACTGGGACATCGGCGGTTCGCCGTTCGAGGACCTGCTGGGCACGAAGTTGGAGTCCCCGGGGCTGCCGACTCTGACCGTGGTGGGATTCGCCACCAGCATGAGCGGCTCGGCCGGGGCCTGGGTCACCCCGGAACAGGTCGCGGAGCTCCGGCCCGCCTCGGTCCAGATGCTCTACCGGTTCACGGACGCCTCCTCCCCCGCCGCCGTCCGGGACGGGCTGGCCGGGGCCACCGCCGGGCTGCCTGCGGGGACCCTGACGGCCTCCCAGTCCTACTTCACCCTCAAGAAGGCCTTCTCCTCGCGGGCCGACGCCTACCTGCCGTTCATGGGGCTCTTCGGCATCCTGGGCCTGCTCGTCTCCACACTGATCGTCGCCAACGTGGTCAGCGGGGCCGTCGTCGCCGGGTACCGGAACATCGGTGTCCTCAAGGCCATGGGCTTCACCCCGAACCAGGTCGTGGCCGTCCATCTGACGATGACCGGGGTGCCCGCCGTCGTCGGGTGCCTGCTCGGCACCCTGGCCGGCGGCGCGCTGGCCGGGCCGTTCCTGCAGGTCGCCTTCTCCGGAACGGAGACCGGCATCGCCGTGGTCAACACCGTCGACCCGCGGGTCTTCGCCGTCTGCCTGCTGGGAATACCCGCCCTCGTCCTGGTCACGGCCCTGGTACCCGCGCTGCGGGCGCACCGGCTGCCGGCGGCTCGGGCGATCGGCACGGCGGGGGTGTCGCGGGCCGGGCGCGGACTGCGCGTCCAGCGCGTGCTCGCCGCCTCCGGACTCCCGACCCCCGTCGGCCTGGGTCTCGGGCAGCCGTTCGCCCGCCCGGCGCGCACCCTCATGACCATGGCCGCGATCGTCCTCGGCGTCACCACGGTCACCCTGGCCACGGGGCTGACCGGGACGATGCTGGCGTACGCGGAGACGGGCGCGGGCGGCGGCCCCACAGTCACCGTCCAGACGGGCGCTCCGCTCAACGGGCTGCCGTCGCTGCGGCTCGGCGACGCGGAGATCGAGGCGAGGTTGCGTTCGCTGCCGGACGCACGCGAGGTCCGGGCCAGTGCCCTGTCCCAGGTGGGCCTGGTCGGTTACACGCAGCCCGCGTTCGCCGACTTCCATCGGGGCGACCTCGCCTCCCACGCCTCCCGGCTCGCGGACGGCCGGATGCCCCGGACGGCGGGCGAGATCGTGGCCGGGCCCGGGTTCCTGACCGAACGGGGGCTCGCGGTGGGCAGCGCGATCACGCTGGAGCTGGACGGCAGGCGGGTGCCGGGAACCGTCGTCGGCGAGCTCGTCGACGGTGACGCCCGCGCGTTCAGCTCCTCCTGGAAGACCCTGGAGGCGCTCGCGCCGGAGGTGCGGGCCCGGCAGTACCAGGTGGCGCTCGCGCCCGGATCGGACGCACGCGCGTACGCGGACGCCGTCGACGCGCTCGACCCCGGACTGCGCGCCGAGGTGAACGAGCCCGGCAGCGCCGCGACCACGGTCGTCGTCGGCTTCTCCTCGGTGTTCACCGTCCTGCTGTCGGTCGTCACGGCGCTCGGGGTCTTCAACACGGTGCTGCTGAACGTCAGGGAGCGGCGCCGCGACCTCGGGATGCTGAAGTCGATCGGCATGACCCCGCGTCAGGTGGTGGTGATGACCGTGACCTCCGTGACGGGTGTGGGGGCGGTCGCCGGTCTGATCGGGATCCCGTTGGGGATGGTGGCGCACCGGCTGGTCGTCGACAACGTGGGGATCGTGTCCTTCACCGCGGCCATGAAGGACGTCTGGCACGCGCCGCAGCTGGTGGGCCTGCTGCTGGCCGGGGTGGTCATCGCGGTGCTGGGCGCCCTCGTACCGGCCCGGACGGCCGCGAGGACCACGATCTCGGCGGCGCTGCACACCGAGTGAACGGGATCGGCCGGTCGGACCGGCCCGTCAGCGGGGATCGCCCCGCCCGGCATCGTCCTGTCCTCCGTCGTCCTGTCCTGCATCGCGCCGCCCTGCATCACCCCGCCCGGGCGTCCCCGGGGCGCGGAGCCGGTCCTGTGCGGCGGTGGCCGCGTCCCGGGCCTCCTTCGCGGCCCGGCCGGCCTCGCGGTGGCGGGCCTCGGCCCCGGTGACCGCCGTGTAGGCCCGGTCGCGTGCGTCCCTCGCGCGCTCGGCCTCCCGTTCCAGGCGGGCCGCCTCGGCGTCGGCGGCCGCGGCCGACTCCACCGCGCGCCGGCGGGCCCCGTCGGCCTCCCGCAGCTCCTCCTCACGGGCGGCGGCCTCCCGTTCGGCTTCCTCGACGGCGGCCCGCGCCGCCTCCGGTCGCCCGTCACGGACGGCGTCGCGGGCGGCCCCACCGCCGGCACCGACCCGGGTCCCGGTCCCGGCCCCGGTCCTTGCCGCGGTGCCGGCCCCGGTGTCGGCCCCACCACCCGCGTCCGCCGCGTCCGCGTCCGGGCCCCGCCCGGCTGCCGCCCGTACGGCGTCCGGGTCGGCCGCCGGGAAGTCGGGTTCCGGCTCGGGGGTCCGTACGAGCCGGCCCGACGCCCACTCCGCGGACGCCTCCGGTCCGGCCAGGACCGCGTACAGGATCCGCTCGACCTCCCGCACCACCGGCTCCGAGATCGGCGAGCCCGCCTCCGCCGCCAGCCGGCCGGCCTCCCGGGCGAGGGCGCCGATCACCACGTGCTGCCGGTGGGACAGGGCCCGCAACCGCTCGCCGTCCAGTGCGTGGTGCGCGCTGCGCAGTGCCTGCGCGAGTTGGAGGAACTGCTCTGCTTCCTCGGGCTGGGACCGTACGAGCAGGTTCGAGGCCCAGGCGGCCAGGGTGGGCCGGCGCATCGCCTTGATCCGCCGGGCGGCCTCCGGTCCGTCCTCCTCCTTCGCCCGGGCCGCGGCCTCCGTCCGCGCGGCCGTGAAGCCCGATGGGTGCGCCGCGTACAGCGCGTCGATGACCTCGTCCACGTCCACGCGCCCCACTGTCCGTCATGACCGGCCGGTGGCGCGGTACCCCGTCCGTCGCGCGCCGCCGGGCGGACGCAGGGGTGCCCCGGGCGGGTGAGGAAGATCGCCGGAACGGGTCAGTGGGCCGCCCCGCGCGGGTGAAGTGTGTGCCCGGGCCGGTTCCCCGACCGGGGCGGGGCCCGTTGGAGGGGGCATGAACGCTCCCATAAACGCCCCGATACTGCCCGCGGCCCGCGCTCTGACCGCCCCGTCCGCCACGACCGCCTCAGCCGCCACGACCGTCCCGCCCGGCCCACCGGAGCCCAACGATCCGCGCGCACCGGCCCGGTCCACCGACACGGGGCCGGACGCCGGTCCCGACCCGCTCCCCCGCATACGGTCCACGCTCCACGACGGTGTCCTCACCGTCGCCCTGGCGGGCGAGTTCGACCACTTCACCTGCGCACCCCTGCGCGGGGTCCTCGATGAGGGAGCCGTGCGCGGCGCGCGCCACCTCGTCCTCGACGCGGCCCTGGTCTCCTTCTGCGACTCCGCCCTGCTGGACGTGCTGGACCGGTGGGTGCTGAGCGGCCGTTCCTGGGAAGCCACCGGCGCCTCCCGTTCCGTCCGGCTCCTGTTCTCCCTGGAGGCGCGGATCCGGCCGGGGCACGGCGTCCGGCAGGGGGTGGGCCCGTGACGTTCACGGCGCTCACGCTGATCCCGCTGCTGCTGGCCCTCGCGCTGGCCCGCCGGCTGCCGCCGGGCCCGGAGCAACGGGTTCCCGCCGTCAATCCGTCGGGGCCTCGACGATCCGCCCGTCGCGCAACTCCACCACCCGGTCGGCGAGTTCGATCATCGCCGGATCGTGGGTGGCGACCAGTGCGGTGACTCCCTCGCTGCGCACCACGGCGCGCAGCAGGCGCATGATGGAGCGGCCGGTCTCGGAGTCGAGCTGGCCGGTGGGTTCGTCCGCGATGATCAGGGCGGGCTCATTGGCCAGCGCGCGGGCCACGGCGACGCGCTGCTGCTGACCTCCGGAGAGTTCGCCGGGGCGCTGCTCGGCGTGGTCGGCGAGACCGACCAGGGCCAGCAGCGTGCGGACGCGTTCCTCGCGCTGCTTCGCCGGGACCTTGCGCATCCGCATGGGTACGCCGATGTTCTCGGCGGCGGTCAGCACCGGTATCAAACCGAAGGACTGGAAGACGAAGCCGATCCGGTCGCGGCGCAGGGCGAGCAGTCCGTCCTCGTCCAGCCCGGCCAGGTCGGTTCCGTCGAGTTCGACGCTGCCGCCGGTCGGGGTGTCGAGTCCCCCGACGAGGTTCAGCAGAGTGGTCTTCCCGGAGCCCGATCGGCCCTTGAGCGCCGTGAGTTCACCACGTCGGGCCTCGAACGTGACCCCCCTCAGGGCATGTACGGCGCGTTCCCCCGCACCGAAGCTCTTGCGCAGGTCGCGCACCACCATCATGGACGTCACGGTGGCCCCGTTCTCCTGCTGGGTCATGGTGAACTTCCCCTCGGACCGGCTCGTTTCCGCACCTTCAATTCCGAATATGCTCATCCGTCACACGAAACACGCAAGTCCCTTCCGCTGTCGGATCGAATCTGACAGCATCGTCCGCTATCCGGTGCCAATGGTCCGGATGGGGGGAAGGAAGGCACATGGTCGGCTTCGTCGTGCGCCGGATGCGCGGGCGACTGCCGCTCGCGGCCGCCGCACTGCTCACCGCGCTCATCACCACGACCGCGTTGACGGCGCTCCTCGCCTTCACCCGGAACGTGGGCGACGCGGCGATGCGCCAGGCACTGACCGGCCCGGGACGCGCCCACACCTCCGTCCTCCTCTCCGCCGAGCACGGCACCGGCACCCGCGCGGCCGACGACGAGAGCGCGCGCGGCTTCGGCACCGGGCTGTTCGGCCCCCTGCCCTTCGGCGTCGAGAGCGTGGCCCGCAGCCGCTCGTACGGGCTGCCCGGCGCCGGCACGACCGCGGGCAAGGACGCCGATCTGACGGTGCTCGCAGCCCTCGACCGCGGTCGCGCACGTCTCCTCGCCGGCCATTGGCCCGAGGCGGTGGCGCCCGGCCCGGCCCGCGTACCGGTGGCCGTGCCGCAGGCGGCGCTGACCCGGCTCGGGCTGGACGCGGCCTCCCTGCCGGCCGAGGTGCGCCTCGACGACCGGTACGGCGGCCCGCAGCTCGGCGTGCTCGTCACCGGGGTCTACCGGGCGGCCGACCGGGAGGACCCGTACTGGCGGCTCGACCCGGTCGGCGGCCGGGAACTCCAGGTCGGCAGCTTCGCCACCTACGGCCCGATGCTCGTCCACGACTCCGTCTTCACCGTCGGCGGCCTGGTGCAGAACAGCCGCGCGACGCTGCTGACCCCCGACTTCTCCGACGCGACGGCCGCGCAGGTCGCGGGAGTCCGCGCACGCGCCCCGGGCCCCGACGCCAAGCCGTCCGGGCTGACGATCGCCACCGACCTGCCGGAGTACCTGCGCGGGCTCGACACCGCGCAGCGGGTCGCCCGCTCCACCCTGGCCGTCGGCGCGCTCCAGTTGGCCGTACTGGCCGCGGCCACCCTGCTCCTGGTCGCCCGACTGGTGACGGAGCGGCAGGAACCGGAACGGATCCTGCTCACCGCGCGCGGCGCCTCCCGCCGCCGCCTCGGGCTGCTCACGGCCGCCGAGTCGCTGCTGCTCGCCCTGCCCGCCGCGGTCCTCGCCCCGTTGCTCACCCCGCTCCTGCTGCGCGTCGCCGCCGGCCACGGCCCGCCGGCCGGGGTGCCGATGGAGACCGGGGGGAGCTGGGTGCTGTGGCCGGTCGCGGCCGGCTGCGCGTTGCTGTGCGTCCTGCCCGCCGTGCTGCCGTCCGTTCTGCGCGGGGCGGCGACCGGGACCTTCGCAGGGCGGCGCGGGGCCCGGGTGTCGGCCGCGGCCCGCTCCGGACTCGACCTGGCGGTGGCCGCGTTCGCCTTCCTGGCCTACCGGCAGCTCGACCGCTACAGCGGCGCCGGTTCCGCCGTTCCGGACGGGGACCCCGGGAGGTTCGGCGTGGACCCGGTCCTGGTCGCAGCCCCCACACTCGCCCTGTGCGCGGGCACCCTCCTCGTCCTGCGGGTGCTGCCGTTCGCCGCCCGGCTGGGCGGATGGCTCGCCGCCCGGGGTCGCGGCCTCGGACAGGCGCTCGTGGGCTGGCAGCTCGCGCGGCGACCCGCAGCGGCCACCGGGCCCGTCCTGCTGCTCGTCCTCGCGGTGTCCAGCGGCGTCCTGGCGCTGGGCCAGCACTCCGCCTGGTCCGACTCGCAGCGCGACCAGGCCTCCTTCAGCACGGCCGGAGGGCTGCGGATCACCGGCAGCGACCTGGCGCCCCTGGGCCAGGGCGGCCGGTACACGGCCCTGCCCGGCGGCGACCGGGCCACCCCGGTACTGCGCCTACCGCACGCGCTGCCCGACACCAGCACCGGCGAACTCCTCGCGCTGGACTCCGCCGCCGTCGCCCGGTCGGTGCCGCTGCGGGCCGATCTGCGTGACGGGCGACCCATGAACGACCTGTTCGGCCCCCTTTCCGTGCCACCGGGCGCCGGCGCCGGGATAGAACTGCCCGGCACGCCCCAGCGGATCGACGTCGACGTGACGCTGCGCGCGGAGCGGGCGAGCGGCGGCCCCCGGCTGGCCGTACTGCTGCGCGACCGGTTCGGCCTGACCTACCGGACCCCGGTGGCGGCGCTGCCGGAGGACGGTGACGGCACCGTCTCCGTGGACGTCGCGGCCCTGGCAGGCGCCCCGCTCGGCGCCGCCGCCCCGCCCCTGACCATCACCGGGTTCGCACTGGCCTACGGCGCCGAGCCCGGGTTCCACACCGCGCCGGACGAACTCGAACCGGTCACCGGGGAACTGACGGTGCGCCGGGTCTCGGTCGTCGGCGCCCCCGGCGGCCCCGCGGTGCCCGTCCGGATTCCCGCCCCCGCCTGGGACCTGACCGCGCCGTCACTGGGCAACGGCGTGGTCGCGGGCCGGCTGCTGCCCGTCGACGCCGGCTCCCCGAGCCTGCTGCGGCTGCGCTACCAGGGCGGCGCGACCGGCAGCCTGGTGCTCACCACCACCCCGGCGGGCAGCGCACCGCCGGCGCTGCCCGGCCTCGCCACCCACGCCTACCTCGACGCGGTCGGAGCAGGGGTGGGCGACGTGATCCGGGTCTGGCTGGGCATGGACGTCGTCCCCGTGCGGATCACCGGCGCCGTGAACTCCCTGCCGGTGGCCGGCGACCGCGCCGTGGCCGTCGACCTCGGCGCCGCCGGCCGGATGCTCGGCGCCATGGACGGGCACGCCCTGCCCGCACCCGACGAGTGGTGGTTGCCCGCCGCCTCCGGCGACGACCCCGCGCCCGGCCGGGCCGCGGCCGAACTGCGGGCGGCCACGGGATCGCAGCAGGTGCTGCTGCGCGAGGACGTGGCCGCCGAACTGCTCGACGACCCGCTCAGCGCCGGCCCGCAAACCGCGTTGGCCGCCCTTGCCGTGGCCTGCGCGGTGCTCGCGGCCATCGGATTCGGCGCCTCGGCGGCCGCCGCCGCACGCCGCAGGTCCCGGGAGTCCGCGATCCTGCTGGCCCTGGGCGCGCCCCGGCGGGGCCTGGCCCGGGCCGCCGCCGCCGAGGGCTGCGTCCTGGTCGGGCTCGGTACCGCCGTGGGCCTGGGCCTGGGCGCTCTCATCGTGCACACGACGGTGCCGCTGATGATCCTTACCGCCGGGGCGCGCCGGCCCGTCCCGGAGGTCCTGGTGGACCTGCCGGGGCTCGAAATGCTGCTGCTGGCGGCCGTCATCGCGGCCGTGCCGCTGCTGGCGGCCGTCCTCGGCGGCCGCCGCGACCGAGGAGTGGCCGCCCGGCTGCGCCACGTGGAGGAGATGTGACCAGCCCGTTCCCCGGTCGCCGGGAAGCACGGCCCGCCCACCCCGAGGGCCGCGGGTCCGCCGTGCGGCGGACCCCGTGGGTGTGGACCCGGCTGGTGGCCACCCCGTCCGCCACGCTGTTGGCGGCCGTCCTCGCGTTCGTCGCCGTGCTGCCGGCCACCGCCCTGCCGCGCGCCCTCGACCGGGGCGCCGACCAGGCGCTGCGCGACTCCTTGCACGCGGGCGGACCGGCTCGGACCAGCCTGTACGCGACCGCCGAGTCCCGGCCGGACGCCCCGTCCCCGAAGGACCTGGACGAACAGCTGGCCGCCCTGGTCGCCCGTACCGGACCCTCCTTCCGCCTGGCCGCCTCCGGCCCGGTGCACGGCGCGATCGGCGACAAACCCCGCACCCTGGCCAACCCGGAACTCGCGGTCCTCGACGAACAGCCGCCCCAGGCCAACCTGCTGTTCCTGCCACGGGCCGCCGAGCACGCGCGGCTCGTGGAGGGCCGCTGGCCCGGGGGCGGCGCGGGCGACGGGCCGATTCCGGTAGCCCTGTCCAAGAGCGCGGCCGACACCCTCAAGGCGAAGGTCGGCACCGTCCTGAAGCCGCTGGACGGGCTCTCCCTGCCGGTCACCGCCGAGGTCGTCGGCCTCTACACGGCGCAGGACCCCGCCGGCGCCTACTGGACCGACCTGGCCTGCGCCACCAAGGCCTGCATGCCCGCGAAGGCCTGCGCCACCAAGCCGTGCGCGCCGCCGAGCGCCGGCTGGCTCGTCTCCGCCCTGGTCGGTCCCGACGCCCTGGAGAAGATCGCCCCGTGGGGCCACGGCTCCAGGGACTTCTGGCGGCTGCCCGTGGACACGGACCGGCTGCGCGTCGACACGCTGCCCCGCGTCACGGACGAGGTCTCCGCGCTCGTCGCCGGACCCACCGCCTCCGGGCTGGCGTTGGAGACGGGCCGCCCCGACCTGCGGATCACTTCCGAGATCCTGCGCCTGTTCGGAGAGGCACGGGCCGAACAGCAGGCCGCCGCTCCGCTCGCGGCGATCGGACCGGCCGGGCTGGGCGGGGTGGCCCTCGTGGTCTTCCTCCTGGCCGCCGGGCTGACCGGTGACCGGCGTCGGGACGAACTGCTGCTGCTGCGGGCCCGGGGCGGATCGCGCGCCGGGATCCTGCGCCGGCTGCTCGCCGAGGGCTCCGTGACCGTCCTGCCGGCCGCCGTCATCGCGGCCGCGGCGGCGCTGGTGCTGTTGCCCACCCCACGCCTGGCACCCGCCCTACTGGCCGCCGGGGCCGTCACCCTCGTGGCCCTGCTGGCCTTTCCCGTACGGGCCTTCGTGCTGCTGTCGGCCCCGCGCGGGCCCGCGCCCCGGCGCCGGCTGGTCGCCGAGTTCCTCGTCGTCGCCGCGACCGTCGCCGCCGTGGCGGAGGTCCGGCGGCGCGGGGTCGCCCCGGCCGGAGCCGGGCTCGACCCGCTGCTGGTGGCCGCGCCGCTGCTCATCGCCCTGTCCGGGGGTCTCGTGCTGGCCCGGATCCAGCCCCTGGCCGTAGGGGCGCTGGCATGGGCCGGGGCGCGGCGGGCCGGGGTGGTCGGCTTCATCGGCCTGGCGCGGGCCGCCCGCGGCTCCGGGGGCCGGACGGCGCGTCCTTCCGTACTGCCGCTGATCGCCCTGCTGCTGGCCGTCACCACGGGTGGCTTCGGTGCCGCCGTGCTGACCGGCGTCGACGAGTCCCGCCTCCGGGTGGCGCGGTCCGAGGCCGGCGGTGACGTCCAGGTGGCGGCCCCTCCCGGGGAGACGGTGCCGAAGGAGTTCGCCCGGGCGGCGGGCGCGCTGCCCGGCGTACGGACCTCCCTGGGCGTCCGGGTGGACGCCGAGGCCCACGTCTTCGACACCGACCGGGGCTCCGTACCGGCCACGGTGATCGTCGCCGAGCCCGCGGCCTACGCCGAACTGGCGCGGACGGCGGGCCGCGGCGGGTTCGACCCCGCGGTGCTGGCCGGCGCCGACGGCGGTGCGCCGGTCCCGGCGCTGTTCAGCAAGGACCTGTCCGGGAGCGTCTCCGACCGCGCGTACCGGGTACGGCTGGGGAACGGCGCGGACCTCCAGGTGAGGCAGGCCGCCGTGGTCGACGGCACTCCCGCCCGGCCGGGTGCGGCATCGGCCACCATCGTGCTGCCCGCCGGTCCGGTGGCCGCCCGGATACCGCATGCGGCCGACCCCACCCACTGGTTCGCGGTGGGGCGGGCCGATCCGGACCGGGTGCGCGAGTTGATCCGGGAGAACGCCCCGGCCTCGGCCGACAGGTTCCTCGTGAACACGAGCACGGAGGTCGCCGCCCGTCTCGACTCCGGCCCCCTCCAGCACGCCGCGGGACGCCTGTTCCTGGCCTCCCTCGCCGGCGCCGCGGGGTTCGCGCTGCTGGCGGTCCTGCTCGGGCTGGTCCGGGCCTCCCCCGAACGGGGAGCGCTGCTGGCCCGGTTGCGGACGATGGGTCTGAGGCCCCGGCAGGGCATCGCCCTGGTACTGACGGAGTCGCTGCCGCAGGTGCTGGCGGCGGCGCTCGGCGGGTTCCTGACGGCGGCGGCCGCGGTGGCCGTCCTCGGTTCCTCCGTGGACCTGTCGGCGCTGGTGGGCGTGGACGTGCCGGCCGGCCTCCGGCTGACCGTCCCTCCGGTACTGGTCCCGGCCCTGGGCATGGCCGCCCTGGCGGCGCTGGCCGTGCTCGTCGAGGCCGCGGTGTCCGGCCGACGCCAGATCATCACCGAGTTGAGAGCGGGAGACCAACGTTGAACAGCGAAGCGCCCACGTTCGATGAGCTGCGCCGGCAGGCGCTGGCCGCCGCCGAACCGCGCGCCCGGGACGCCGGTACCGCCATCGTCTGCGACCGTCTCGTACGCATCTTCAGCTCGGACGGCGTGGAGGTGCAGGCGCTCCAGGGACTGGAGTTGACGGTGGACCGGGGTGACCTCGTGGCTCTCGTCGGCGCGTCCGGCAGCGGCAAGTCCACGCTGCTGAACATCCTGGCGGGCCTGGACGTCCCGACGGCCGGGAAGGCGAGCGTCGGCGGCTACGACCTGCTGGAGATGTCGGGCCGCGACCGGCTGCGGTACCGCCGCGAGGCGGTGGGCTTCGTGTGGCAGCAGACGGCCCGCAACCTGCTTCCATTCCTGACGGCTGCTCAGAACATAGTGCTCCCCATGCAGTTGAAGGGAGGTGGGCGCAAGGCCGCGGCCCGTCGGGCGCAGCGGGTCGGGCTGCTGCTGGAGGCCCTGGAGATCGGCGGGCTCGGCGACCGCCGCCCGGCCGAGCTCTCCGGCGGGCAGCAGCAACGCGTCGCGATCGCCATGGCCATGGCCAACGACCCGGAGGTGCTCCTCGCCGACGAGCCGACCGGTGAACTGGACTCGGAGACCGCCGCCACTGTCTTCGAGGCGTTCCGCTCGGTCAACCGGGACCTGGGCGCGACCGTGGTCATCGTGACGCACGACCCGATGGTGGCCGGCGAGGTCCGGCGTACGGTGGCCATCCGGGACGGCCGCACCAGCAGCGAGGTCCTGCGTCGCACGGTGACCGACGAGCACGGCGCGGAGTCGGTCAGCGAGCGCGAGTACGTCATGCTCGACCGCAGCGGGCGGGTCCAGCTGCCGCCCAAGTTCCTGGAGGCGCTGGGCATGGAGGACCGGGTCGCGGTGGACCTGGCGGCCGACCACATCGAGGTCCGCCGCCACGACGCGGAGGGGGCGACGGCCGCCGAATCCGGATCCGGCGTCGGGGCGCGGGGCCACCGGTAGCGGTCCGGCGGTCCACCCCTTCCCGCCCCCGACCGCCCCCGACCGCCCCCGCCGACCTGCGGCGACGCCGCGGGCGTCACTTCCTCGGTCCGGGTGTCGTTAGGCGCACGGGGTTGACTCGGGGGCGAAGGGATGACGGAATGCGGCAGTTTCCTCTGGATATGCACCACGTGGCACCGGGACGGGTGGTCGAGTGGCGGTTGCGGTCCACGGCGGCGCCGGCCGGGGACCGCAGCGACGCGGCGGGCAGGAGGGCCTCCTTCAACCAGGACAAGCACTTCACCGTCGCCGAGGCGAGTCGGGCGGCCGACGACCCGGTCGCGTCGTGGGTCGCCGTGACCTTCGAGATCGACGGGGTCCTCGACGAACCGCTCCTCGCACAGGCCCTGTTGGGTTTCGTGCAGCGGCACGAGGTGTTGCGGTGCGAGTTCCGGCGGCTGGCGGGCGAGCTGGCGTGCGAGCCCATCGCGCCCGACGAACTGGCCCTGGAGGCCGAGCACATCGCGACGTTCGACGACGCGACGCTGGTGCGGGACTTCCTCGTCGAGCGTTTCAAGCGGAGCATCGACACCCTGTCGTGGCCGCTGTTCACCATGGGCGCCGTACTGCGTCCGGACTCCGCGACCGTCTACCTCGCCTTCGACCACATCGTGTGCGACGGCATGTCGATGCCGATCGTCGTCAACGAGGTGCTGACCGCCTACGAGGCGCTGGTCGGCGGCGAGGAGGCCGTGCTGCCGCCCGCGCCCAGCTACCTCGACTTCGCCGAGGAGCAGCGCCGCCGCTACCTTTCGATCGACGCGGGTGACGAGCGCCTCGGCTACTGGAAGTCCTTCATCGGACGCAACGGGGAGTTCTTCCCCCGGTTCCCCCTCGATCTGGGCGTGGAGCCCGACCGCATGTACCCGATCGTCAACGAGGCCTCCTCGTTGCTCGACGCGGCGGAGGCCGAGGTCTTCGAGAAGGCCTGCCTGGAGGCCGGCGCGAAGCCGTTCATGGGGGTGCTCGGTTCCGTCGGCGTGTGTCTGCGGGAGGCCGGGGGCCCGGGCGTCTACCGGGGGTTCATGCCCGTCAGCGAGCGTGGGCGCGAGGCGTGGAGCGACTCGGTGGGATGGTTCGTGAACACCATGCCGATCGAGTTCGACGCCTCGCCAGGATTGGACTTCACGCAGGTCATGGCGTCCGTCCGGGCCGGGTTCGGCGAGATGATCGGGCACATCGACGTGCCGTTCGTCAGGGCCTGGGAGCTGCTGGCGCCGCAGGAGTTCGCCGCCCGGGCGTGGCCGTACCCGGTGAACTTCTTCTCGTACATCGACATGCGCAGGTGCCGGGGCGCGGAACGCCACGACGAGTGGCGGCCCACCACGCACGTGTGGTCGGCCCGCGCCAACGGCGCCTGTTCCTGGTTCCAACGCGACGCGGACGGGCTCCACATGAACTCCCTGTACGTGGACACCCCGGCCGCGCGGCGCACGATGGGCGACTTCCAGGAGGCGTTGCGCCGGACGGTGCAGACCGTGGCCCGTTCCGGGGGCTTCGGCCGTCCGGTGGCGCTGACGGCTCCCCGCCGGCCGGAACCGGGTCGCGTCAGGGTCTGACGCGGGCGCGTCCGACGCCGCCCGTCCGACGCGGGCCCGTCGGGCGCCGGGTCGCGGGGCGCCGGCCCGGACGGGCGCCGGCTCACAGAGCGTCGGCGCGGCGCCTCAGCAGGTCGCGTTCGCGTGCGTTGCGGGTCAGGGACGCCGCCCTCAGGAACTCGGCGCGGGCTTCCGGCCCGCGTCCGAGCCGCTCCAGCAGGTCGCCCCGTACGCTCGGCAGCAGGTGGTAGGAGCGCAGGGCGGGCTCCTCGGTGAGGGCGTCGACGAGGGGCAGGGCGGCCTCGGGGCCCTCGGCCATGGAGACGGCGACGGCCCGGTTCAGCTCGATCACCGGTGAGGGGATCAGGAGGACGAGCCGCCCGTAGAGCGCGGCGATGGCCGCCCAGTCGGTGTCCTCGTAACGGACGGCCGCCGCGTGGCAGCCGGCGATGGCGGCCTGGAGGGAGTACGGGCCGCTGCCGGCGCGGTGCAGGGCCTCGACGCCGCGTCGGATCAGGAGCCGGTTCCAGCGGGCCCGGTTCTGGTCTGCGAGCAGGACCGGCTCTCCGTCGGGGCCGGTCCGGGTGGGGATGCGGGAGGCCTGGAACTCCAGGAGGGCGCACAGGCCGTGCACCTCGGGTTCGCGGGGCATCAGCCCGGTGAGCACCCGGGCGAGGCGCAGGGCGTCCTCGCACAGGGCCGGGCGGACGAGGTCGTCCCCGGCGGTGGCCGAGTAGCCCTCGTTGAAGATGAGGTAGATGACCTCCAGGACCGAGGCGAGGCGCTGTTCGCGGTCGGCGCCGTAGGGGACTTCGAAGGGCACGGCCGCCTTGGCGAGGGTCCGTTTGGCGCGGACGATGCGCTGGGCGACGGTCGGTTCGGAGGACAGGTGGGCGCGGGCGATCTCCTGCGTGGTCAGGCCACCGACGAGGCGCAGGGTGAGCGCGATGCGGGCGTCGGTGGCGAGGACCGGGTGGCAGGCCGTGAAGACGAGGCGCAGCAGGTCGTCGTCGATGTCCTCGGGGTCGGCGGGTTCCTCCGGGGCCGGCACGTCCTCCAGGGTGCGGCCGACCTCGGCGAGTTTGCGGGCGTAGGTCTCCTTGCGGCGGACGAGGTCGATCGCTCGGTGTTTCGCGGTGGCCGTGAGCCAGGCCCCGGGCCGGTCGGGGATGCCGCTGACCGGCCACTGTTCGAGCGCCGCGACGAGGGCGTCCTGCGCGAGTTCCTCGGCGATGCCGACGTCGTGCACGATGCGCGCGACTCCCGCGATGATCCGTGCGGACTCGATCCTGAACACCGCTTCGACCGCTCGGGTCGTACTCACTGCCGTCACGGCCACCCATCAGAGCAGCCGTGACGAGGCAGGGCAAACGCGGCGCGGGGCCGCCGGGATCACATCTCGGCGATCTGCCGGACCTCGGCGCTCACGTTCCAGTGGGCGGGGTGGATCTCCAGGAAGCGCCGGGTCCACTCGACGGCCTCGGCCTTGTCCTTGCACTGGCAGAGGGAGTAGCCGCCGACGACCTCCTTGGTCTCGGTGAAGGGACCGTCGGTGTAGCTGACCTTGCCGCCGGACCAGCTGAGCCGGGTGCCCTCGGAGGTGGGGAGCAGGCCGGCGGTGTCGAGCATGACGCCCGCCTTGGTGATCTCCTCCAGGAGGGCGCCCATGCGCTCCTGGAAGTCGGCGGGGAACTCCTCCGGCGGGAGGGCCTGCTCGTTGATGCGGATCATCGTCAGGAAGCGCGGCATGGTGTCTCCTCGGTCGGGAGGGCGGGGACTTTCCCCGCCTCTCACCTGTGCGTCGAACGGGAGGCGCCCGGATCGACAGCTCCGGAGGAAATTCTTCGGAGAATTTTTCGGGGCGGCCACCCGACGCGCTGCGGCTCGTCGTCGCGCACGCCACCCACCATCCCTACCGGCGAGTAGGATCGCGGCCCCAGGTCACTCCGAGAGGACTCCCGATGCCCCGCACCCCCTCCTCGCCGCTGCTGCTCGCCGGTCTCCTGGCCGGGTCCGCGGTGGCGCACGCGGCCGTCCCGAAGCAGTTCGACGCGATGGTCCCCGCCTCGCTTCCCGGCACCCCGCGCGGGTGGACGTACGCGAGCGGCGCGATGGAACTCGCGCTCGCCGTCGGCGTCGCGCACCCGCGGACCCGCCGGGTGGCGGCGATGGCCACGGCTGCCTTCTTCGTGGGCGTCCTCCCCGCGAACGTGAAGATGGCCGTCGACGCCCGGCACGGCTCCGCCGCCCGGCTCGCCGCGGCCGTCGGACGGCTGCCGCTCCAGGTTCCGCTGGTGCTGTGGGCCCGCAAGGTGAGCCGCTCGGCGACCTCCGGCTGAGCCGTCCGGAGTTCGCACCCCTCGTACCGCATCCGATCGGGCGGGAACGGCGGAAGAGTCGCACAGAGCCCCCGGTCGCACGTCGGCGGACCGGGGGCTCGGCCGCGCCCGGATCGTGGCGCGCGGGGTCCGGCCTTCCGTCAGGGACGCCCGGGGACGCTCAGGGACACCCCGGGACGGTCAGGAGCACCAGAAGAACAGGGTGTCGTTGACGCGATCGGCCTCCTCGGCCGCTTCCCATTCCTCGGCCTCGAATCGCATGGCCTTGACGAAGTACTCGGCGGTTTCCCGGACTTCCGGCTCCACCAGGTCGAACACGGCCTCGTGGGCCGCGACGAACTCGGCGGCCCGCGCGGTCGGGAAGGTGCCCATCCACGGGACGGTGTCACCGGGGAAGGGCAGGCGCACCGGTGGTCCGGACAGGATGATCTCGGAGATGCCCAGGCGGGGCGGGACGCCGGCCGCGGACAGTTCCTCGTCGACCGTCGAGAACCACGTCCCGCTCGCCAGTCCCCCAGGTCGTGGGTGTCCGAGAAGTGCGCGGCGATCAGCGCGTGCAGGGCGTAGGTCCACGCGGGCCCCTCCTCCCCGTCGACCTCGCCGTCGAGCAGTTGCTCCAGCGCCTGCGCCACGGAGACCTCCAGGTCGATCCCCCGGCTCTGCAGCCGCTCGTCCTTGCGCACGCACTCCGCGCGGACGTAGCCGAGGCAACGCTCCTGATCGGGCGTGCGCTCGACGGCGGTGAGGAGCCTCATCGCGCTGCGCATGTTGCCGGTACTCATCACCAGGTGACCCACTGGCACTTCCTTCCCCACACGACGGAGCTCCATGATCTCCGAGACCCGCCCCCCGGCCGAATCGTCACGGGCTGTCCCCGGTCCAGTCCCAGCGGGAGGGTTCGCCGTGGCGGCGGCGGTAGTGGGCGCGGCCGCCCGCTCCGTAGCGTCCTATCTCGGTCGGCAGCCGGGCCTCCTCGGCCAGCTGCGGAGCGCTCCATCCGGTGACGTCGAGGAGGAGGCCGTCGAGGGGGCCTCCCACGAGTTCGCCGTAGGCGTGACCGGGGCGCGGGCCCGGGTCGGGATCGTCGTGGTCGGCGCCGTAGACCCGGCGCCGCAGCATCCTGTCGTCCATGGGCCCAGCTTCACAGGCCCCACTGACAACGGACCCGGGCCCGGGGCGGCCGGAACCGCCTACGCTGTCGATCACCGCAACGCGAACTGAGGAGCACCACCCATGGCCCGTCGGGTACACCGGCCACTGGAGGACCAGGAATTCGACTTCATCGTCGGCATGACACAGGGCCCGGTCCTCGCCTACTTCATCGGCACCTGGCCCAAGGCCGTCGAGGCCTGCCGGGCGATGGACGTCATCGTCGCGGAGTTGGCCGAGGAGTACGGGACCCGACTGACCGCCGTCCGCACCGACATCACCCGCTGCCCCGGGCCCACCCGGCGCTTCGGCGTGACGGGCGCACCGACCGTCGTGCTCGTCGAGGCGGGCGAGGCGGTGGCCTCCCTGGCCGGGCCGCTGGGCCGCGAGGAGTTCCGCGCGTTCCTGGACGCCCACCTGTAGGCCTGTCGCCACCGTCCCGCGCCGCGCGTGCGGGGTCGGGGTGACTCCTGGCGGGTGAACCCGGGCAGTCTGGCCGAAAGTGGCATAGGTGGGATAGGTGCCTCAGGCATGTAATGGAGTCCGGCGCGACGGAACCATCGCTTGCGAGGTGTTGTCCCATGTCCGAAGCCACGTCCGAAGTCACGTTCGAAACCGCTTCCGGAGTCACGTCCGGAGCCATCGCCTTCCCGCAGGACCGGACCTGCCCCTACCACCCACCCACCGCCTACGAGCCCCTCCGCGGGGCACGCCCGCTGTCCCGGGTGACCCTCTTCGACGGGCGCTCCGTATGGGTGGTCACCGGCCACGCCGAGGCCCGCGCACTGCTCGCCGACGGCCGGCTGTCCACCGACCGCACCAACGACGCCTTCCCCACCCCCACCGCCCGGTTCAAGGGCCTGCGCAACCGACGCACCGCCCTCCTCGGGGTCGACGACCCGGAGCACAACGCGCAGCGCCGGATGCTGATCCCGAGCTTCAGCCTGAAGCGGACGGCGGCCCTTCGCCCCCGCATCCGGGAGACCGTGGACCGGCTGATCGACGCGATGGTGGCCCGCGGCCCGGGGGCCGAACTCGTCTCCGCCTTCGCCCTGCCGGTCCCGTCCATGGTCATCTGCGCCCTGCTGGGAGTGCCGTACGAGGACCACGAGTTCTTCGAGGGGCAATCGCGGCGGCTGCTGCGCGGCCCCGACCCGGCCGACGTCGAGGACGCCCGGCGGCAGCTCGACTCCTATCTGGAGGCGCTGATCCTGCGCAAGCGCGCCGATCCCGGCGACGGCCTGCTGGACGAGCTGATCGCGACGCATCTGGAGACCGGCGGGACGGACGTGGAGGAGCTCGTCGCCCTGGCGGTGATCCTGCTGGTCGCTGGGCACGAGACGACGGCGAACATGATCTCGCTCGGCACCTTCACCCTGCTGCGGCATCCGGAGCAACTGGCCGAGTTGCGCGCCGACCCGTCCCTGATGTCGGAGGCGGTGGAGGAGCTGATGCGGTTCCTGTCCATCGCGGACGGCATGTTGCGGGTGGCGACCGCGGAGATCGAGGTGGGCGGCGTCACGATCCGCCCGGACGACGGGGTGGTCTTCGCCACCTCGGTCATCAACCGGGACGGGGCGGTCTTCGAGGAGCCCGACGCCCTCGACTGGCACCGGCCGACCCGCCACCACCTGGCCTTCGGCTTCGGCATCCACCAGTGCCTCGGGCAGAACCTGGCCCGCGCCGAGATGGAGATCGCCCTCGGGGCGCTGTTCGAGCGGCTGCCCCGGCTGCGGCTGGCCGCCGATCCGGACCGGATCCCGTTCAAGCCGGGGGACACCATCCAGGGCATGGTCGAACTGCCCGTGGCCTGGTGAGCGGCGTGTTGGTCTCCGTGGACCACGACGTCTGCGTCGGCGCCGGGCAGTGCGCGCTCACCGCGCCAGAGGTGTTCACCCAGGACGACGACGGCTTCGGGGAGGTGCTGACCGGCCGCGAGGACGGCCACGGCAGCCCGCTCGTGCGCGAGGCCGCACGGGCCTGTCCGGTGTCGGCGATCTCCGTGCTTCCGGTCCTGGAGGGGTAGCGGCCGGGGGTCCGGGCGCCGGCGGTCCCGGCACGAACCTCGATTTCCTGTACAGTTGTCCAGGAAATCGAGGTCGCCGGGGACGCCGGGGCCCGCCCGGACGGAGTGGAGGTGGCCGTGCACACGGTCGCTCAGGTTCTCATCGGCGTCGTCGCCGCGCTGCACGCGTACTTCCTGGTCCTGGAGATGTTCCTGTGGCAGCGGCCGCCGGGCCGCGCGCTGTCCGGATTCGACGCGGACACCGCCCGGCTGACGGCTCCGCTCGCCGCCAACCAGGGGCTCTACAACGGCTTCCTCGCCGCCGGGCTGATCTGGGGCCTGGTCATCGACTCCCTCGCCACGCAGATCTTCTTCCTGGTGTGCGTGATCGTGGCGGGGATCTACGGCGCCGCCACCGCCAACCGGCGCATCCTCCTCGCCCAGGCCCTGCCCGGCGCGCTCGCCCTGGGCGCCGCGCTGCTCGCCGCGTGACGACGCCGGATCAGCGCCCGGAACGGGCGCGGGCCGAGGATCCCCGGACCGCGCGGACCAGGGCACGGCTGCGCGAGAGCCTGCTCGCCGAATGCGGGTCGGGCCGCGAACTGGCCGAGGTCAGCGTCTCGGCGGTGGTACGGCGGGCCGGCGTCGGCCGCGCCACCTTCTACCTGCACTACGAGGACCTCCCCGCCCTCGCCGTGGACGCCTGCGCGGAAGTGGTGCACGCGGCGGTCGACGCCCTGCACGCCTGGCAGGCCGGCCCGGGCTCGGTCGCCCCGCCGCGGCCGCCGGCCGCGCTGGCCGAGTACCTGTCCGGCGCCGCCGGGCACGCGGCCCTGTACCGGAGCCTGCTCCTGCCGGGCGGCGGCGGTCCGCTCGGCGAGCGCCTGCACCGGGAACTGCGGGACCGCGCGCGGAGCGAGCGGCTGGCCGTCGGCGCCCCGCACGCGGACCTCGTCGCGTCGGCGGTGGCGGCCGCCTTCACCGGCGTGCTCGCGGACTGGCTGCACGGACTCGTTCCGGACACCGACCCGTCCGCGCTCGCCGACCGGGTCTGGGCCCTGCTCAAGGCCCTCCACCGCACCCTGCCCCCGACCGACTGACCCGGACGCACCACCACGTGCGGGAGCCCCCGCCGGTGGCCGGCGGGGGCTCCTCGTCACAGGTCGGCTCGCGAAGCGGTGCTACAGCGTCACCACTTGCTCGGCCTGGGGTCCCTTGGGGCCCTGCGTGACGTCGTACTCGACCTTCGCGCCCTCGGCCAGCTCCTTGAAGCCGGTCGTCTGGATCGCGGAGAAGTGCACGAACACGTCGGGGCCGCCGTCGTCCTGCTGGATGAAACCGAACCCCTTCTCCGAGTTGAACCACTTCACGGTGCCAGTTGCCATCAGTACTGATCCTTCTCAACGTTCCACGCGGGCCGCACGTGCAGCCGTCTCGATAGTGCCCACCCACCACTCGCGGCACACTCCGAACGCGGCCAACCGTGGCACTTCGAACGCATGACCGCATCGCCGGCGGGTCACATCGCCCTGTCCCCGACGGGCAGCGACGCGGCCGGTCGCGGGGCGCGGGCGACGGCGGCCCGGCGGCGGCCTCCGGCGCGGCAGCCCAGGCAGTCGGCGTGTCCCGCGCGGGCGGCGGTGTCCCGGACGCGCCAGTCCCACTCGGCGCGCGGCCGGGGGCCGCTCGGCTTGCCCCAGCCCGCGAGGTGGAGCAGCCACGTGACGATTCCCGCCACGACGACCAGGCCGAGACCGAGCCGGATGCCGGGCGTCCAGGCCGCGCACAGGGCGGCACCCGCTCCGGTGCAGCCCAACAGGGCGAGGATGGTTCCGGTCCAGCCGGCCACGGTGTGGCCGAGGTCGACATCGCCGTGCGCGCTCATGATTCTCCCTGTGGGTACGGGCGCCAGTACGCTCGGAGCAGGATCTTTTATCTCACGAGCTAAGTAACTTAGATACTAAGGAGTGTGTGCGTGCACGGCAAGTCCCGCCCCCCGGCCACGGCCGGTGAGGCCATCGCGCGCATGGACCAGTACGTGGCCCTCGGCCTCATCGGCCAGCAGGAAGTGGCCCAGCTGCTCGGACTGAACGTCACCGACCTCACCTGCCTGGGCCACGTCCTGGGCGCCGGGGACGCCCCGCTCTCCGCCGGCGACCTCGCCGAACTGACCCAGCTGACGACCGGCGCCGTCACCGGCGTGATCAACCGGCTGGAACGGTCCGGGTACGCGCACCGCCGACCGGACCCGAGCGACCGGCGCCGGGTACGGGTGGTGGCCGACCCGGCCGCCGCCCTGCGGGTCGTCGCGGTCTACGAGCCCTTCTACGCCCGGCTCGGGGCCCTGTTCGCCGACTACTCCCCCGACGAGATCGCCGTCATCGCCGACTGGTTCGGGCGGGCCACGGCCGAGATGCAGGCCCACCTGACCCGCGTGCGGGCCGGGGAGATCGGCCCCCCGCCCGCGTAGTGACCGACTGGTAAAATGGGCGGGAAACTTGAGGCGCGGGACGCTTGCACCCGACGCGGACGCGTACGACGAGCCGGGGCCCGTACCGAAGGGGTACGGACCCCGGCTCGTCGCCGTTCACCGTCCCGTCCATCCTCCGCGCTCGCTCTCCTCACGGAAGGTTCTGCATGAAGAACCCGTCAGCTCACGGGCGTTTCGGCATCAAGGCCGGAACGAAGGCAGGCTCCAGGCCCGGCGCCAAGGGCGGCGGCAAGACGCCCCGCACCCTCGGCCCCCAGGGCGAGTTCACCATGCCCCGGACGGCCACCCCGGCGCTGCCCGCGGTGACCTCGTTCGAGGAGCTCGACCTGCCCGCCGAGCTGGTGAGGACCCTGGCCGAGCAGCAGGTGCGGGAGCCGTTCCCGATCCAGGCCGCGACGCTGCCGAACTCCCTCGCGGGCCGCGACATCCTCGGCCGCGGCCGCACCGGCTCGGGCAAGACGCTGGCCTTCGGCCTGTCCCTGCTGGCCCGCACCGCGGGGCAGCAGGCCGACCCGAAGCGACCCCTGGCCCTGATCCTCGTACCGACGCGCGAGCTGGCGCAGCAGGTCACCGAGGCCCTCGCACCGTACGCGCAGGCCCTCAAGCTGCGGATGGCCACCGTCGTCGGCGGGCTGTCGATCGGCCGCCAGTCCGGCGCGCTGCGCACCGGGGCGGAGGTCGTCGTGGCAACGCCGGGGCGGCTGAGCGACCTGGTCGGGCGGCGGGACGTGCACCTGGAGCGCGTGCGGATCACGGTGCTCGACGAGGCCGACCAGATGTGCGACCTGGGGTTCATGCCGCAGGTCACCGAGATCCTGGACCAGTGCCACCACGCCGGTCAGCGGATGCTGTTCTCGGCCACCCTGGACCGCAACGTCGACCAGCTGGTGCGCAGGTACCTGAAGGACCCGGTGTCGCACTCCGTGGACCCGCAGTCGGCGTCCGTGGGCACGATGGACCACCACGTGCTGCACATCCACGCCGCCGACAAGATCTCGGCCGCGACCGAGATCGCGGCGCGCGAGGGCCGGGTGCTGATGTTCCTCGACACCAAGCACGGGGTCGACCAGTTCGTGAAGCACCTGCGGGCCATGGGCGTCCGGGCCGAGGGACTGCACAGCGGGAAGTCCCAGCCGCAGCGCACCCGCACCCTCGGGCAGTTCAAGGACAGCATGATCACCGTCCTGGTCGCGACGAACGTCGCCGCCCGGGGCATCCACATCGACGACCTCGACCTGGTGGTCAACGTGGACCCGCCGGCCGACAGCAAGGACTACCTGCACCGGGGCGGGCGGACCGCCCGCGCGGGCGAGTCCGGCAAGGTCGTCACCCTGGTCACGCCCAACCAGCGGCGGGACATCGTCCGCCTGATGGCCGACGCCAAGATCCGGCCGACGATCACCCAGGTGCGTTCCGGCGAGGCGGCGCTGAGCCGGATCACCGGCGCGAAGGCCCCGTCCGGGGTGCCGCTCTCCGGGGCCGCGCCGACCGACGCCAAGGGCCGGCCCAGCGGCTCCGACCTCGGGTTCCGCGGGATCGGCACCCGCCCCGGCCGCCCCGGCAAGGGCAAGGAGTCCCGTAAGACCATCGAGGCGCGGCAGGCCGCCGAGGCCCGCCGCGCGGCCCGGGTGCGCAAGGGCCTGTGACCCGCGGGCGCCGGACCCCCGGGGCGGGGGCCGGCGCCGCACGCGACCCGGTCAGGCCCGGCGCCGCCGGCGGACGATCGCACGGGTCACGAGCGGCGGGAGCAGGTCCTTGGCGAGCTTGCGCCACCGGGCGCCCGGCCGCGGCGCGGGCCGCGCGGCCACCGGCGCGGTGACGACGTGCTCCACCGGCTCGGGCTCCTTCAGCGGCTTCGGCGCGGGCGGCGCCGCCACCCCCTCGTCGCCGATCCGCACCAGCGGCCGGCCGTGCACGATGTCCACGCCGTGCCACAGGCCGGGGCGGCCCTCCAGCCAGGCCAGCAGATCCGCCTGGTAGGGGGCGGGGTCGCCCCAGGTGGCGTACAGCTTCAGGGGCGATACGGCGATCACCCGCAGTTCGCCCTCCGCGACCGCGGCCCAGACGGCGGCAGCGACGCCGGGACAGTGCTCGGACCGGTAGTCGTCGAAGACGACCACGGCGTCCTCGCCGGCGACCAGCCGCGAGGAGGCGATGTCCTGGACCACGTGCTCGTGCAGGTGCGAGGCGTCGATGTGGACGAAGCGGCAACTGCCGTGCTTCACACGGTCGGAGACCACGGAGGTGGGCGCCTGGATGACCGTGGGCAGCGCCTCGTGGAAGGCGAGGTAGTTCGTCTCGAATCCGCGCCGGGTGAGCGTCGGATAGGAGTCGCGCGTCTCGGCGAGGTTGAAGTCGTCGGGCGCGGGTGAATCGAAGAGGTCGCAGACGGTGAACTCCTCACCGTCGCGCAGGTATCCGCCCAGGAAGATGGCGCTCTTACCCATGAAGGCGCCCAATTCGACTATGTCGCCCGGGGTTTGGGGGTCCTGGTTCTGACGGGTGAGGAACCAGTCGAACAGCACCTGGTCATACGCCGAGAACCAGCCCTTGACCTCGCCGAACGAACGGGGGACGGGCGGTGCAGGCTCATCGTCGGGGGTGGTGACGGAAGCCTGTGAAACGTGCGACACGGAGAGTCATCCTCCAGTGGAGTGGCATCGGTTCAACGCTGATACCTGGCCAGGTATTGAGGACCATAAGCCCTCGTACTGGCGTCTGACGAGACTTCGCGGAAGGGACTGCTTCCACTTCGTCCGCGGGGCGGCGCGGCGAACACCGTACGCGGACCTCAGAAACCGCCGCCGCAGCCGCCGCATCCCGCGCATCCCGCACCGAGGGACGGAGGGTCCGACACCGTCCGGTCGCCGGCCGAGGAACCGGAGGGACTCGACGAGCTCGACGGGCTCGACGGGCTCGACGGGCTCGACGGGCTCGACGAGGAACAGGGGTGATCGGCGGCGTCGTCGGCGTCGTCGTCCTCGTCATCCTCCTCGGGATCCGGCCCGCCGACCACGGCCAGGGCGAGCGCGGGCAGCGTGAGGGCGTTCAGTCCGTGACGGCTGACCTCCGCGACGGTCCTGCGGTTCCCGGCCGGCAGGCGGGTGCCGCGGTCGGGCCTGGGTTCCCAGCTCTCGTCCGCGAGGGCGCGCTCGTACCGAACCCGGCCGGCGGGGCTCGCGCCGCGGGCGCGCGGCCACTCGTCGCGGCACGCGTACCAACCCGCCCAGCAGACCAGGAGCAGGGCGAAGGCCCCGAGCGGCCGGAGCCAGTGCCAGGGGCCGTCGGCGGCGGCCGACCAGATCACCGCGGCGATCCCGAGGATCCCCGTCAGGCACGCCACCGCGGCCTCGAAGTCGGTGGCGTCGCGGACGCCCTTCTCGCGGGCCTTGTCCATGGCCAGCCCCTGTTCGACGAGCCGGGCGGCGACGTGGGCCACGGCAGCCGAGCCGGCCGTCTCGTCGCGCACGGCGGCGGCCGGCCTGACGTCGCCCGCGCTCCTGCGGGCGAGGACGGCGGCCTGCACCGGATCGCGCGGACGGCGACCGGTCAGGTCGAGCCGGTGGTCCGCGGTGACGGGCAGCCGGCCCGCGAGGTGCAGCGCCGCCATCGCCGTCTCGGCGACGGCGGCATCGCCGTTGCGCAGGTAGGCGACCTCGTACATCGTCAGCGCGTCCCGGGCCGGCCGGGGTGTGCGCGCCCGGGGCCGGGTCATGCGGCGGTGGGCCAGGACCCGCAGGAGGTCGGCCGCCGCGAGGAGGACGGCGGCGGGAACGAGAAGGTACGCAAGCCACACGACTACCCCCCGGTGTACGGCTCTTGGGGACGAGTGTGGGGCCGCCCCGCGGACCCGGCAACACCCCGGGCGAATGCCGCGCGGGGTGTCCGCGACCAGGTCGTCCCTTTCGGGGACTGCCGGTCGGGTCCGCCTCGTCCGGCACCGTGCCTCGGCGATGCCGGACTCCCGTGCACCCGACCTCCTCGGGTGTCCCGGCCGTGCGGCGAGGGAGCGCTAGCGTGCGGAGGGGTCCTTGGACAGGGCCAGGCGGCGCAGGCGCTGGGCTGCGGCGTTGCGTGCGCGGCCGGTCCGGGCGGAGGCCGCGAGGACGGCCAGCGCCTCGTACGGGGCCGGGGACAGGGCGGCGGTGTGCTGGCACCAGTCGGACGCGGCGGTGAGTTCCGCGGCCGACCACGCGCCCCCGGCCTCCATCGTCTTCAGCAGGGTCCACTCCCGCAGCCGGCGGGCCGGGAAGGCCCGTCCGTCGACGGCGGGCCGCAGGGAGCTCGCCCAGCGGGGGAACGCTCCGTCCGCCGGGAGCCGCACGGCCCGCCGGTCGAGGTGGGTGACGACGGCGCTGTCGGCCATGACGGGGTCGGGGTCGCCCAGGACTGCCGCCACCGCCTCGGCCTCGGCCCCCGTGCCCGCGGCCGCGGCGAGGCGGTCGAGGTGCCCGGCGTAGCCGGAGCGGCCGGGGGCGGGCCGCGGCGCAACGGGCGGCGGGACCGGCCCCGGGAGCTGCTGCCCGGCCTGGCCCGCCGGGTCGTCGCCCTGCCCCCGGATCGTCTGGTGCTCGCGTATCCCCATGCGTCCATTCCACACGACCGGGGTGAACGGAGGGCGCGCAGGGTCCCGTAGGGCCGCTGCCGGGGCGGCGGATCCCGTCGCGACGGTTCGCCGGATCCGCCATCCCCGGGATCCGCGGCCCGGCGGGATCAGCGGCCGTGGGCCTCGTGGCCGCCGGAGCCCTGCTCCTCGTCGTGCCCGGGTTCCGGCAGTGGGGCGCCCGTCTCCAGCAGGGTCTTGAGGCTGGAGGCCAGCAGGGGCCAGGCGCGGCCGCACATGCCGACGAGGGTGCCGCCCGGTACGAACCCCTCGTGGTGGACGGTCAGCCGTGCCAGGGTGTCGCCGACCGGCTCGATCTCGTACGTCACCCGCGTGCGCGGCTGGCCGGCCAGCTCGGCGCGCAGTTCCTCGTCGATGCCGACGGCGGCGGCCCACTGCGGCGTGAAGGTGTGCCAGGTGTAGGAGAGCCTGCGGTCCGGTACGCAGTCCAGGACCACCTGCTCGGGGTCGCTGGTGCGGGCCCCGCGTTCGACCCAGGCCATGGCTGATCCCACCGCCCAGTCCGTCTCGAAGCTCAGGCCCCAGTAGCGCCGGGTGAGGGCGGGCTCGGTGAGCGCCTGCCAGACCCGGGCCGGGTCGGCCTGGATGTACAGGGTGTAGGTGATGTCACTGTCGGTCATGGGCCCATGCTGCGGGACCGGCCGCCCCCGGTACCGGATTGGTCGGGTCGCGGCGGGCGCCGTCACCAGCGGAGGCCGTGCTCGGGAAGTTCCGTCGGCGGGGTGCGGGGCGGCTCGGGCAGGGAGAGACGGGCGCGGGCGGCGCGTACGGCCGCGAGTTCGTGGTGGCCGGCGGGGCCCCAGTCGCTGAGCTCCCGCACCTGTTCCGGAGTGGCCAGCAGGCGCGCGTACGCGGGATCGGGGGCCGGGGTCACCGCGGTGAGCCGGGCCGCGGTGCGGGCGAGGGCGCCCCGGTCGGCGTAGCGGTAGCCCAGCGCGGTGGCGGCGACGGCCGGTTCGGCGGTGGGCTGCGGCAGGTGTACGGCGCCGGTCGCGCGGGCGACGAGGAGCAGGACGCGGCCGTCGGGCGCGAAGAGCCAGCCGGAGCGATCCCGTACCGGCAGGTGAGCGGGGACGGGGCCGGGGATCCAGGCGCCGTGCTGCGCGGTGCGCCGGGTGCGCAGGACGCCGAGCCGGTCCAGGGCGGTGGGGGTGGTGGGCCGTCCCGCCTCCAGGAGGGCGGGTCCGCCGCCGCCGATCCGGGCGCGCAGGGCGGACAGGGCGCGGCGGGCGTCGGCCGGCTCCATCAGGGTGGTCAGGTCGGCGGGCTCGGCGAAGTCGATGCCGGTGACCTCCTGTGCGGGGAGCCGGACGGACCGGATCAGGTCCGGGTCCCAGGTACCTCCGTCGTACACGTGGAGGATCTCGCCGGGAAAGCCCATCTCGGGCGGGAAGCCGGGGGTGTCCGCCGGGATCCAGTCGACGGCGAGGCCGTGCGGGTAGTGGCCCTCGACGCCCAGTTCCTCGCGCATCTCGCGGGCGGCGGCGGTGGCGGGCGACTCCCCCGCGTCCACGGCGCCGCCCGGCAGCAGCCGGTCGGCACGGTAGTCGACGCTCTGGACGAGGATCCGTCCGTCGGGGTCGGTGACGAGGACGACCGCCGCGGTCCAGAGCGTGGCGCGCGAGGCGCCGTACTCCCGCGGGGTCATCCAGGTGCCCGGCCGTCCGGGATCGTCGGTCAGCTGCGGCATCGGAACTCCGTTCACCGTGGGTGGACCCGCCGGGCTGTGCAACAGCGGGTGCGGTCCCCGGGTTACGGCGGACATCGGGCGGAACACCCAGATCGGCTTTACCCTCGCTATACCTCCTTATGACCTGGTTATGTCGATCTTGATACCGTCCGCCATGCGGGCTGGCGGCGTGAAAACCGCCGGTCCGACCACGTACCCGGACCCAGGAGACAGCCCAGCCATGCGACGCGCACCCCGTACGGAGACCGGCACGACCACCGGGAAGCGGTGGACCGCGCCGATGGTCGTCGGGGTCACGGGAGGCGCCGCGGTGCTCGCCTTCGGCGGGCTGTACGCGGCCGGGCTGCTCCTCGCCGGGGATGAGGTCGCGCCGGGCACCAAGGTGCGCGGCGTCGACATAGGCGGGATGACCCGCGCGGAGGCCCGTCAGGCCCTCGCCCGGGACCTCGGGCCGTCCGCGACGGCCCCGCTCGGCCTGCGGATCGGCGGGCGCACCGAGCAGGCGGCCCCGGCCACGCTCGGCCTGTCGCTGGACACCGCCGGGACCGTCGACCGCGCCGCGCGCGCCGGGTCCGACCCGTTCACGGTGATCGGACGGCTCTTCGCCTCCGGCGACCCGGACGTGCGCCCGGTGGTCCGCTTCGACGAGAAGGCGGCCCGCGCGGCGCTCGACGGCATCGGCAAGAAGACCGGCCAGGGGGCCCGCGAGGGCGCGGTGACCTTCGACAAGGGCAAGGCGAAGGCCGCGGCGCCCGCCGCGGGGATCGCCCTCGACGTCGACCGCTCACTCGACGCGCTGCACGCCGCCTACCCGCGGCCCGCGGGCTCGGCCGCTCCGTTGGAGCTCCCCGTGCGCCGCACGGAGCCCCGCGTCGGACAGCAGGAGACGGACCGGGCGCTGAAGGAGTTCGGCGAACCCGCCATGTCGGGGCCGGTCACCCTCACCGTCGACGGCAAGCGCGTGCCCGTCTCCGCGGCGGCGCTCGGAAAGCACCTGTCGATGAAGGACGACGGCACGGGCCGCCTCGTACCGGCGCTGGACGAGAAGGCGCTGCTGGCCGATCCCGCCGTCGGCGGGCCGCTGCGCCAGGCCTCCCCCGGACCGGTCGAGGCGAAGCTGCGGGTCGATGCCGCCGGGCAGGTCGACGTCGCCGAGGAGGGCCGCACGGGCCGGCAGGTCACTGCCGGGACCCTGGGCAAGGCCGTACTGCCGCTGCTCACGCGCAGCGGAGCGGCGGCCCGTACGGGCGAGGTCGCCACCGAGGAGGTCCAGCCCCGGCTGACCCGGGAGAGCGTGGCGCGGCTCGGGCTCAAGGAGGAGGTGTCCTCGTTCACCGTGCCGTTCGAGCGGGCCCCGTACCGGACGACGAACATAGGCCGGGCCGCCGAGCTGATAAACGGCTCGGTGGTCATGCCCGACGAGACGTGGAGCTTCAACCAGCGGGTCGGCGAACGCACGAAGGAGAACGGCTTCGTCGACGGCATCATGATCAACAACGGCGTGTACGAGAAGGCCGCGGGTGGTGGCGTCTCCGCCGTCGCGACGACCGTCTTCAACGCCATGTTCTTCGCGGGCGTCAAGCCCGTGGAGTACGGGGCGCATTCCTTCTACATCGAGCGCTACCCCGAGGGCCGCGAGGCCACGGTCGCCTGGGGCAGCCTCGACCTGCGGTTCACCAACGATTCGGGCAAGGCCCTGTACATCCGGGCGGAAGCCACCGACTCGTCGGTCACCATCACCTTCTTCGGCACGAAGAAGTACGACGAGGTGAAGGCCGAGAAGGGCCCGCGCACCAACGTCAAGCCGCCCGCCACCCGCACCGGCACGGGCCCCAAGTGCGAGCCGCAGTCCCCGCTGGAGGGCTTCGACGTCGCCGTGGACCGGATCTTCGTCAAGGGCGGTGCGGAGGTGAAGCGCGAGACGATGAAGACCCGTTACACGCCGCGCGACACCGTCACCTGCACCACCTGAGCCGTCGTCCGTTCCGCTTCTCACCCATCAGTGTGATGGCGGACGTCCCGGGGCTCGGTGGTGCGGCAGGCTGGGCGGATGCAGCCGCGCCGAGCTCCGTCCCCGTCCGTGATCCTGCCCCGGACCCCGCCCCGGCCCTCGCCCCCGTCCCCGCTCCTGACCCGGCCCCTGCTCCGGCCCCTGCTGCCGCCGGTGCTCGCCGTGGTGATGGCGTCCGTGCTGCTGGCGGCCGCCGGATGCGTGACCGTACGTCCACCCGCTCCCGTCGGGGCGCCGGGTCCAGGAGCCGTGGCCGCCGGCCCCTCGTCGCGCCAACCGGACTCCCGGGCTTGGCCGTTGGCGCCGCTGCCCGAGGCGGGGACGGTGGCGCCGACGACCTCGGACGGGCCGACGGGCGCGGCGGCGCCCGCGAAGCGGGCGGTCCCCGCGGCCGCCGCGCCGGAGCGGCCCGCGCCGCGCCGGGCCGGGGACCGGCCGCCGCGGCGGACCGCTCCCGCACGGCCCGTCCGACCGCCGAAGTCCCTGCGCCGCGCACCCGCCCCTGCCCCCGCCCTCGCGCCGAAACCGCGCCGACGGCAGGAGGCACCCCCGCAGCGGCCCGCCCCGCGGCGCACGTTCGACATGGCCCCCCTGTGCGCGGCGGCCCGGGGTCGCGTGGACCCGGCCATCGTCGCCCTGTGCCGCTAGGGCGTGTTTTCCCCCGGGTTTCGTCGCGCGTGCTGTCGCGTGCCGTCGGGTGCGCCGATCGGACATCGGAAAACCCTCCGGGGCGGGGGCGCGCGCGATGGCATCATCGCGGGATGCGACTGATTGCCGACGGGACCACCGCGATCACGCGGTTGGTGGTGGTGAACGGCCTGGAGACCGACGACGAGTACGCCCTTGAGTTCGCCGAGCCGTTGTTCCTGGCGGTCGGCGACCGGATCCACTTCGAGGGTGCGGGGCTCGTCGTACGGGCCGCCGACGGACAGGTGTCGACGCGACCCGGCGACTGGGTCACGCGGTGCGGGATGCGCAGCGGCCGTCGCCGTCGCTTCCACGCCCGCGGCGCGGAAACGCGCTGATCGTCGCGCGGGCGCACGATCGGCGTGGTCCGGCGTGCGTCCGATTCCACCGTCCCCGGCCCCGACCGCACCCGGCCGCCCGGTGAGCGGCGGGGAGACGCCGCCGTTGCGGGCGGAGCCGATGGTTTCGGTTAGGTTCGATCACGTCGCGTCCGGTACCGGGCCGACGTGGGCGAGCGGGGGGAGTGCGGGCATGGCCGACGCGGCGGCGGACGGACGGGCGTTGGAGGTCGTCGGGGCATTGCGGGACCTGTCGCGCGAACATCCCTACGGTGCCGAGTTGTTGGCCGGGTTCTCGGACGCCGGGATGGACGCCTGGACGGTCCCGGTGCCGGAGCCGGTACGGATCGTGCTGCGCGAGATCGGCGGGGTGCGGACCGAGGAGGACGAGTACCTCTTCGGGCCGCGCGGCCGGCAGGCCTTCACGGACGGGTACTGGACCCTGGGCGCGCCCGACTTCGGCGAGGGCTCGCTCATCGTCGGCGTGGGTACGGGCGCCGGCGCGGGAGGCGCCGGTTGGGGGCCCGTCGTGACCGTGTTCCCGTTCCGCGACGAGCGGAACGTCACCGTCGAGGCGCCCGACTTCCTCGGCTGGTTGGCCGGACTCACCGAGCGGCTCGCCCGAGCCCTGGAGTCCGGCGAAGCCCTCGAACCGGCGGCCCCCGAGGTGTACGTGGCCGCCGTACCCAGCATCGGCGCGGCCGAGGGACCCGATGCCGCGCTCGCCGCACTGGTCGGGCCCGGGGACTCGCTCACCGATCTGGTGGACCTGCGCGCACTCCCCGGATACCCCTGTGGGGTGCATTGGGAGCCGTACTTCTCGACCTCCTCGGGGACCGCCGACACCGGCAGCAGTGACGTCCAGTACCGGTTCGCCCCGGAGGGCGGCGTGCTGTTCCTGCGCAGCGTGGTGAGCGGGGACTTCCTCGGGCGGGAGGTGCGCCGGCACCGGGAATCCGCGGACGCGGCGCACCGGGCGGTGACCGGGCTCGGTGAACTGGCCGCACGAATGCCGGAGTTCGTCCGCCTGGCGCCCGGAACGACCGACTCCGCGATGGACGCCTGGGGTGTTCCCGTCCCGGAGGAGATCCGTACGGTCCTGCGGGCGGTCGGTGGGGTGGACGTCGCGGGGTTGCCCGGGCTGGCGCTGTTGCCCGGCGCCGCGGACCACGAGGTGGACCCGGAACTGCACCGGATGCTGGGCGGCGACGGAACGTACCGGCCGCTGGCCCGGCTGCGGTACGGGCGCTCGGAGGCGTTGCTCCAGGTCCGGACCGACCCGACGAACGGGCAGTGGGGGCACGTGGTCTCCGTGCCCGCCGATCCGGATCGGCTGCGGGAGTTCCCCGAGGCGGCGCTGGTCGCCGAGTCGCTGCCCGGGCTGCTGCTGGAGTACCTGCGGCTGGCCCGACGGGCGGCGGCCGGAGCGGACTTCGCCGGGCAGGTGCGCCAGGACCCCACGCGGCTGCTGCCCGGCGCCGGACACCCGTGGCCTCGTCCCCGGCCCGCGGCGGAGTGGGCCGGGGACGCCGATCCGCTGCGCGCGGCGGCCGCGGCGGAACTGCCGGTCGGCGCGTACGCGGCCGATCTGCGGACGGTACCGATCCCGAGCGACGTGTGCTTCCACCGGGCGCGGGAGTGGCCCGGCACGGCCCGTCTGGACCGGCTGTCGTTCCCGGCGGGCGGCCGGCTGGTGGCCGCCGTCCCCGTGACCGTGCCGTCGGTCGCCCCAAGTGCCCCGGGGACCGCGGCGGGTGGTTAATCGGATGGATTCACCCGATCCGGATACCTAGAGTGACCGGGCAGGCCGTCGTCGAGCAGGAGCCGAACATGCGCACCCACTACCCCCGTACGGCGCACCTGCCCTGGTCCCCCGGTGCGACCTCGGACGACGTACGGGTCTCCGGGCCCTCGGCTCTCGCCGGGCGCGAGGTGGTGGTGACCGAGAAGCTCGACGGGGAGAACACCACCCTGTACCGGGACGGCCTGCACGCCCGCTCGCTCGACTCTGCGCACCACCCCTCGCGGGCCTGGGTGAAGGGTCTCCAGAGCCGGATCGGCGCGGGGATACCGCCCGGCCGGCGGGTGTGCGGCGAGAACGTGTACGCCCGGCACTCGCTGGCCTACGAGGACCTCGACAGCTGGTTCTACGGCTTCTCGGTGTGGGACGGGGACCACTGCCTCGACTGGGACCGCACCGTACGCTTCCTGCGCCGGCTCGGCGTCCCCTCGCCGCGCGTCCTGTGGCGCGGCGCATACGACGAGCGCGCGCTGCGCAGGCTCCGGATCGACACCACCCGTCAGGAGGGCTACGTCGTCCGTACGGTCGCGGGCTTCGAACGCGAGGACTTCGGGCGGTACGTGGCCAAGTGGGTCCGCGGCGGACACGTGAGCACCGACACCCACTGGATGTACGCGCCCGTGGTGCCGAACGGGCTCGGCCCGGCGGCTCCGCTGTGGGCGGCCGCCTCGGGGTCCGAGCCGGACGTGCCGGGGCTGTTGGCCGCGCTGCGGATGGGACCGGAGCCGGCGCCCGGGGCCCGGAAGGCCGCCGCCGAGGTGGCGGCCCGGCTCGACGGGGCGGGCCGGACCGGGGAGGCCCGGCTGGCCGGGGTACTGGCCGCCGCCCTGCACCGGGAGCCGCGCGGGGCCCTCGCGGCGCGGCTGGCCGGCGGCCCGCTCGGCATGGCCGCCGCCCGCCGGGTCGCGGACCTGGTGGGGCTGTACCCGGCGGTGCGCCGGCCGTTCCCGGACGAGCGGCGGCGGGCCGGGTTGGTGCGCATGGCGGCGGCAGTCGACCTCGGGGTACTGCACGCGCTGGCGCTCTCGGTACCCGGGGGCGGGAACGCGGACGGGGCTCAGCCGCGGGAGTGCGCGGAATGGTCCGCGTTGTGCGCGGAGGAGGCGGGGCTGCTCGGCGCGGACCCGCTGGGCGAGCTACGGGACGGTCTGCGCCGGGCGCTGGCCGACCTGGACGGGGACGCGGCGGACCGGTGCTGGGCGGAGGCCCGCGAGGCGTTCGGGCGCGGCGGGATCTCCACCCCGCAGGAGGCGGTCGCGGCGACCTGGCGCTGGCGGGACGCGGCGTCCCGGCCGAGGCTGGTGCAGTTGTGCGGGCCCGCGGGCAGCGGCAAGAGCACTTTCGCGCGGACCCTGCCGGGGGTGGACGCGTACGTCAGCCTCGACGACCTGCGCGCCGGCCGGGGTGCGCGCGCGGACCAGCGGGCCAATCCGGAGGTGCTGCGCGAGGGTTTGGACCGGCTGGACAAGGCCCTGGCCGCCGGCGGAACGGTGGTGTGGGACGCCACCTCGCTGACCGAGCAACAGCGGGGCCTGGCCGGCGGCGTGGCGCGGCGCCGGGACGCGCTGGTCACCCACGCGGTGGTGCTCGTCGGGGAGGCGGAGTTGCTGCGGCGCAACGGCGTACGGGCCCATCCCGTACCGGAGGCCGTGCTCGTCGGGCAGTTGCGCCGGTTCAGTCCGCCGTACCCGGGGCAGGCGCACCGGACCTGGTACGTCGGCGAGGGCGGCACCGTCGAGGACACTGCGGGCGGGCTGCGGCCGGCCCACGGGTCGGGTGCCTCGGCCGGCGGGAGCGGCGCCGCGGGCGCCGGCACGAGAAGCCGAAGGGGCGGCGGCAGCGGCAGCGTGGGCAACGGCACGGGAGAGTACGTCTGATGCGGACCAGTGAACAGCTCTACCACCAGGTCCGCTGGGACCCCCGGTTCGATCCGGCGCGGTTCACGCTCGGGCTGCTCCAGCGCGGGGCCGCTCCCAAGCGGGTGCCGTTGCCGTCGTTCGTGCCGGGGGGCGACGTCCCGTGGCACCGGGTGCTGTTCGTGGAGGCCGACGGCGAGCTGGTGTGGGACCGGGCGACCGGCGTGGACGTGATCGACACGACCCCGGCCGGGCGGGTCCGCGAACGGCGACTGTTGGACGCCCCCTTCTTCGGCGTCCGGACCCCGCACGCGTGGGACCCGACGGACGGCGGCGCCTGGCGGCCGGTGCAGGCGGGTCCCGCCACGGCGGGTCCCGCCGCCGTGGGTCCGGAGCGGGTGCGGCTGTTGACCTGGAACACCCTGTGGGACCGCTACGACGCCCCGCTCATCTCCACCGCGCTGCGCAGGCCGCTGCTGCTGGCAGACCTGGCGGCCGCCGACGCCGACGTGATCGCGCTCCAGGAGGTCGAGCCCGCACTGCTGAAGCTCGTGCTGGCCGCGCCCTGGGTCCGGGACGGGTACGTCCTCGGCACCGATCCGTACGGCGGGGACGTGTCCGGTTGCGGGCTGCTCCTGCTGAGCCGGCTGCCCGTGCGGGAGGCGGGGCTGCACATGTTGCGCCGGCACAAGGGGGTCGCCGCCGTCACCGTGGACACCGCTGCGGGGCCTCTCGTCGTCGCCGCGACCCACCTGACCAGCGACCACACGGAGAGCGGGGCGGCACGGCGCGAGGAGGAGCTGGCCCGGATCGCCGAGGGGACGGCAGGCCTCGACGCGGACCTGGCGCTGCTCGGGGACTTCAACGACGGCCGGTCCGGGACGCGGGGCCCGGCGGCGACGCTGGGGCTGCGGGACGCGTGGACCGAGGCGCACGGCCCGGACGACGACACCCCGACCTTCGATCCGGTGGGCAACCCCCTGGCCGCGGTGGGTTCCCTGACGGGCCGGCCGGGACGGCTGGACCGGATCCTGCTCCGTTCGTCGGCCGCGCGGGTGCGAACGGCGGGCCTGCGCGGTGACTCCCCCGCGCCGGAGGGACTGTTCATCTCGGACCACTACGGTGTGGAGGCCACCCTGGAGTACGCCGCCACGGGCACCGGGCCGGCCCGCCTCGACGTGGCGGCGACCCCACGGACGGCGGTGGCCTGGTTGCCTCCCGCGGACGCGGTGGTGGCGGAGTTGCGGCAGCGGCACGACCCGGCGTACCGGCGGTGGCCGGCGCACGTGAACCTGCTCTTCGGTTTCGTGCCGGAGTCCTCCTTCGACGAGGCGCTTCCGCTGCTGGCGCAGGTCGCGGCCGCGACGGAGCCGTTCGCCGCGCGGCTGGAAGGCGTGCACTCCTTCGGGCACCGGGAGGGGGCCACGCTGTGGCTGGACCCGGCGACGGCGGGCGAGGGTCCGTGGCAGGAGTTGCGGCGGGCGCTGGTCGAACGGTTCCCGGGATGTGCGGGGCGAGGTCGGGGAGCCGGGTACACCCCGCACCTGACCCTGGGCCGCAGCCCTGATCCGCGGCGCGCGGAGCGGGAGTTCGGGGCCCGGTTGGCCGGCGGGAGCAGTGCGACGGTCGGGCGCCTCGCGGTGCTGTCGCGGCGCGGTGACGGGCCGATGGTGGTGCGGGCGACCGTGGAACTCGGCACGGGCGAGGTGCGCCCGCTGACCGACCCGTCGCCGCCGGTCGCGTACCCGGCGGACCACCGGGACGTGGCGCGGACGGCGGGGTCCCTGGAGCGGGGGATGGCGTCACCCGGGCAGGGAGAGGCGTCGCCCGCGCGGGGGATGGAGTCGCCGGGGCGGAACGTGGCGTTGCCCGGGCAGAACCTGGTGTTGCCCGAGCAGGGCGTGGCGTTGCCCGAGCAGGGCGTGGCGTTGCCCGAGCAGGGCGTGGCGTTGCCCGAGCGGGGCGTGGCGTTGCCCGAGCAGGGCGTGGCGTTGCCCGAGCGGGCCGCGCCGCCGTTGCCCAAGCGGCCCCCGCAGGACGAGCGGCAGTACTCCGTCGCCGCGGTCGTGGAGCGGGTCACGGCCGCCCTCGGGGACGGTGCGGTGGTGCGGGTCGCCGGATCGCGACGGATGGCGTGCGCCCCCGCGTGGGCCGATCTGGACCTGGTGGCGCTGGTGCCGGGCGATCCGGGCGCCGGCGGGCTGCGGGAGCGGGTGACGGCCGCGTTGCCGGAGGCCGAACGGGTGCGGGAGGTCACGGGTGCGCGGGTGCCGGGACTGCGGTTGCGCCTCGGGCAGCGGGACGTGGACCTGGTGGTGGTCGCCACCGGCGGTACGGATCCCGCCTCGGCGGTCGAGCGGCGGGCGGAGCTCGGCGGGGCGGCCGCGATGGCGCTCAGCGCGCTGAGCGACGCGGACGCCGTACGGGAGTCCGTGGGCACCGAGCGGGCGGCGTTCTCCGGGCTGGCGCTGGAGGTGAAGTCCTGGGCGCGGGCCCGCGGTCTGGACTCGGCGCCCTTCGGGGGCCTGCCGGGGCTGGCCTGGGCGGTGCTGGCGGCCAGGACCGTCCGTACGGCTTCGGACCTGGACCCGGCCTCGTTGCTGCGGGAGTTCTTCGGGACGTGGGCGGCCTGGGACTGGAACGAGCCGGTGGAACTGTTGCCCACCGGCCGGCGTGGCGAGGGGCCCGCGCCGGTCACCGTGTTGACCCCGTCCGAACCGGTGCGCAGCTGCACGGCCCAGGTGGGGGCCGGTCTGCGGGATCTGCTCGTGCGGGAGCTGTACCGGGCGTGGGAAGTGCTCGACGCCGACCCGGGCGGCTTCGAACGGCTGCTGTCCGCGCCGCCGATGCACCGCCGGCACGCGGCGTGGGCCGTGGTGACCGTACGGGGTGACGGGCCGCGGGAGTTCGAGGACAACCTGGGCCGGGCCAGGGGTCGGTTGCGGGGCCTGCTCGGCGCGCTGGAGGAGGCCGGGGTGAGCGACGCGCACGCCTGGCCCCGCCCCTTCGAGCTGACCGGCACGCTGGCCCGTTACGCGGTCGGTCTGGGGGCCGCGCCGCCCGACGCGGCCCGGTCGGCGGCGCTCGCCGGGGCGTGGTGCGCGAAGCTGCCCGGTGTCGAGGTCGGCCTGGCCGCTTGTGGCGAGGTGCCGGACCTCGTCTGACGGGAAGCGGCGGGTGGCGACGAGTAGCGAACGCACGACGCCATCCGCCTCCTTCGTACCGACACTTCCCGAAGCCGGACGGAACGCGTCCCGAGCCGGCCCGAAGCTCCGTCCCGCCTCAGCGGGCACGGCGGAACGGAGCGGTCAGGAGCCTCAGTAGAGCCGTGCGGGGATTTTTCGTCAACACTTTTCACAAGGATTGAAGAAACTCCAAGTTCACAGGCCTGATGGGCAATTGACACATCGTTGGATCTTCGGTTCATGAACGCTGAACCCCTTGACGGCCTCCCTGGCGGGCAGTTCACTCACGCTTCGATCCCCCCGGATCCAAGACGTCAGGAGTGCCCCCCATGCCACGCCTCTCCGATCATCCGCCCCGACCGATCGTCGCGGCCCTCGCCGCCGCCCTGGTCGCGACCCTGCTCGTGCTGCTCCCCGGCACCGCCGCCACCGCGGCGCCCACGCTCCTCTCCCAGGGCAAGCCCACCACCGCCTCCTCGATCGAGAACGCCGGGACCCCGGCCGCCGCGGCCGTCGACGGCGACAACGGCACCCGGTGGTCCAGCGGGTTCGCCGACCCGCAGTGGATACAGGTCGACCTCGGCGCACCCGCCCAGCTCAACCAGGTGGTGCTGCGCTGGGAGACCGCCGCCGCCAAGACGTACCGGATCGAGCTCTCGACCGACGGCAGCTCCTGGTCCACCGCCTACTCGACCTCCGCCGGCGTCGGCGGGACCACCACCCACGACATCACCGGCACGGCCCGGTACGTGCGCGTGCACGGCACCGAGCGCACCACCGGCTACGGCTACTCGCTCTGGGAGTTCCAGGTCTACGGCACCGACGGCACCGGGCCCGTCATCCCCGGCGGCGGCGACCTCGGTCCGAACGTGATCGTCCTCGACCCGTCGACGCCGAACATCCAGGGCAAGCTGGACGAGGTGTTCGCCCGGCAGGAGTCCGCCCAGTTCGGCTCCGGCCGCTACCAGTTCCTCTTCAAGCCGGGCACCTACAACGGACTCAACGCGCAGATCGGCTTCTACACCTCCGTCTCGGGCCTCGGCCTGAGCCCCGACGACACCACCATCAACGGGGACGTCACCGTGGACGCCGGCTGGTTCGGCGGCAACGCCACCCAGAACTTCTGGCGTTCGGCCGAGAACCTCGCGCTCAACCCGGTGAACGGCACCAACCGCTGGGCGGTATCGCAGGCCGCGCCCTTCCGTCGCATGCACGTGAAGGGCGGTCTCAACCTGGCCCCGAACGGCTACGGTTGGGCCTCCGGCGGCTACATCGCCGACTCGAAGATCGACGGTCAGGTCGGCAACTACTCGCAGCAGCAGTGGTACACCCGGGACAGCTCCATCGGCGGCTGGTCCAACGCGGTCTGGAACCAGGTGTTCTCCGGCACCCAGGGCGCGCCGGCGCAGTCGTACCCGAACCCGCCGTACACCACCCTCGACACCACCCCCGTCTCCCGCGAGAAGCCGTTCCTCCACCTGGACGGCAACGAGTACAAGGTCTTCGTCCCGGCCAAGCGGACCAACGCCCGCGGGACGTCGTGGGGCAACGGAGCGCCGCAGGGCACTTCGATCCCGCTGAACCGGTTCTACGTGGTCAAGCCGGGCGCGAGCGCGGCGACGATCAACCAGGCGCTGGCGCAGGGCCTGCACCTGCTGTTCACCCCCGGCGTGTACCACGTCGACCGGACGATCCAGGTGAACCGTCCGGACACCGTCGTCCTGGGTCTCGGCCTGGCCACGATCATCCCGGACAACGGGGTGACCGCGATGAAGGTCGCCGACGTCGACGGGGTCCGGCTCGCCGGCTTCCTCATCGACGCGGGTCCGGTCAACTCGCCGACCCTGCTGGAGGTCGGTCCGGCGGGCTCCGCCACCGATCACGCCGCGAACCCGACCACCGTGCAGGACGTCTTCATCCGGGTCGGCGGGGCCGGCGCGGGCAAGGCCACGCTGGGCATGGCGGTCAACAGCCACGACACCATCGTCGACCACACCTGGATCTGGCGGGCCGACCACGGGGACGGGGTGGGCTGGGAGACCAACCGCTCCGACTACGGGTTCCGCGTCAACGGTGACGACGTCCTCGCCACCGGGCTCTTCGTCGAGCACTTCAACAAGTACGACGTGGAGTGGAACGGCGAGCGCGGCCGCACGATCTTCTTCCAGAACGAGAAGGCGTACGACGCGCCCAACCAGGCCGCCATCCAGAACGGCGCGATCAAGGGCTACGCGGCCTACAAGGTGGCCGACTCGGTGAACACCCACGAAGGGTGGGGCCTGGGCAGCTATTGCTACTACAACATCGACCCGACGATCCGTCAGGAACACGGCTTCCAGGCGCCGGTGAAACCCGGCGTGCGGTTCCACGACCTGCTGGTGGTCTCGCTCGGCGGCAACGGCCAGTACGAGCACGTCATCAACGGCATCGGCGCCCCCACCTCCGGCACCTCGACCGTCCCGTCGACGGTGCTGTCATTCCCCTGATCCGCCCGCACCATCCCTGATTCCCACCCCATCCCCCCGACCCCCGGAAGGCGCGGGGCGGCCCGGCGGCCGCCCCGCGTTTTCCGGGCCACCCGAGAGAGCGCTCTCCCACCGTGGAGAGCGGACACCCGAGGAGCGCACACATGAGGATCCGATCGCGGACGCTCTCCGCCCTACTGGTCTCGGCGGCCTTCGCCGCGACCGCCGCGGCAGGCCTGGGCGGCCTCTCGCTGACCGCCCAGGCCGTTCCCGAAACGGGCGCGTCCCCCCACGCGGCGCACGCGAACGCGGCCCCGCTCGCCACGGGCGACGACCCCGACGGCGACGGATACATCCCGGCCGTACCCCAGGTCACGGGCGTCACCCCCTCGTGGGCGAATCCGCCCGAGCGGTACTTCCACGAGTTCCAGGCCAACTGCGCCGTCAGCCGGACGGCTCCGGACGACCCCATCGTCTACGCGGGCCGCCCCGGCGCCTCCCACGACCACACCTTCATGGGCAACACCACGACCGACGCCTTCAGCACCACCGCCTCGCTCGCCGCGGGCGGGACCGCGTGCACCGCGCCCGGCGACCTCTCCGGGTACTGGATGCCGACGCTGTACAACGGCAGCCGGCCGGTCCTGCCCACCGGACCGCAGGTGATCTACTACAAGACCGGGGTCACCGACTACAGGAGCGTGCGGCCCTTCCCGAAGGGACTGCGCTTCGTGGTCGGCAGCCCGACCCAGACGGCGGCCGAGTTCCGCGGCCACAAGGGCTGGGTCGAGGGCTGGGAGTGCGGGGACAGCTTCAAGAACACGGAGTTCCCGGCGAACTGCCCGGCCGGAACCCAGCTCAACATCCGTATGCAGGCGCCCAGTTGCTGGGACGGTAAGTACCTGGACACCCCTGACCACAAGGCGCACATGGCCTACCCGGTCGTGAAGCCCGGCAACAACGACAACGTCTGCCCGACCAGTCACCCGGTGGCGCTCCCCATGGTCGAGTTCAAGATGGCGTTCCCCGTCAGCGGGGACATGTCACAAGTGAGGCTGTCGAGCGGAAGCGGCCACTCGTTCCACTACGACTTCTTCAACGCCTGGGACGACCGGACCCTGGCCGCCCTCGTCGAGCACTGCGTCAAGGGCGGGCTGCAGTGCGACTCCCGCGGCTACGACCAGACCCACCCCGAGGCGGGCGCCGCCCTCGGCCCGGACCACCGACTCCCCTAGGTCCTGGACATCCTCTTCCCGCTCCCCCACACCTGGAGGTCTCCGCGTGCACTCCCGCATGCGTTCCCTCGTCACGGCCGTGCTCCTCGCGGGCTCCGTGACCGTACTGCCCACCGCTCCGGCGCAGGCCGCCGGCAGCGTGGTGAAGGTGACCGGTTCCCAGGGCAACTGGCAGCTGATGGTGGACGGTTCGCCGTACCTCGTCAAGGGCGTCACCTGGGGTCCGTCACCGGCGGACGCCGGGCGGCTGCTGCCCGACGTGAAGTCGCTGGGCGCCAACACGATCCGCACCTGGGGCACCGACGCGAGCAGCCGCCAGTTGTTCGACGCCGCGGCCGCGAACGGGCTCAAGGTGGTCGCCGGGTTCTGGCTGCAACCGGGCGGCGGCCCGGGCAGCGGTGGCTGTACCGACTACGTGACGGACACCGGCTACAAGAACACCATGCTCGCCGAATTCTCCCGCTGGGTGGAGGCCTACCGCGACCATCCGGCCGTGCTGATGTGGAACGTCGGCAACGAGTCGGTGCTGGGCCTCCAGAACTGCTACTCCGGGGCCCGGTTGGAGGACCAGCGCAACGCCTACACCGCCTTCGTCAACGACGTCGCCAAGGCCGTGCACCGGATCGACGCGAACCATCCGGTCACCTCCACGGACGCCTGGGTGGGCGCGTGGACGTACTACAAGCGCAACTCCCCCGACCTGGACCTGTACTCCGTCAACGCCTACAAGGACGTGTGCGGGGTCCGGCAGGCCTGGGAGCAGGGCGGTCACACCAAGCCGTACCTGATCACCGAGACGGGTCCGGCCGGTGAGTGGGAGGTGCCGAACGACGCGAACGGGGTCCCGTCGGAACCGGGCGACCGGGCCAAGGCGGACGGGTACACGAACGCCTGGAACTGCGTCACGGCCCACCGGGGGGTGGCGCTGGGCGCGACGGTGTTCCACTACGGCACCGAGTACGACTTCGGCGGCCACTGGTTCAACCTGACCCCCGCCGGGGAGCGCCGCCACATGTACCACGCCGTGAAGCGGGCGTACGGGGGCTCCACGGCCGGGGACAACCTGCCCCCGACGGTGTCCGTGCCGTCCGTGCCGGACGCGGGGGCGGTCCCCGCGGGCAAGGAGGTGACGATCCAGGCCCCGGCGACCGACCCCGAGGGTGACCCGCTCGCCTACGAGGTGCTGTGGGGCGGCAAGTACGTGGACGGTGGCGGCGGGCTGATCTCCGTCCCGTCCACCCACCTGGGCGGTGGCACCCTGAAGGCCACCGCCCCGTCCCGGACGGGGGTGTGGAAGCTGTACGTCAAGGTGAAGGACGGGCGGGGGAACGTCGGCGTCGAGCAGCGGTCGGTACGGGTGGTGCCGCCGCCGGTGGCGGGCACGGACGTGGCCCTCGGCCGGCCGACCACCGCCTCCACCCACCAGAGCGACGGGTACGGCGGCTGCCCCTGCGCCCCGGGGTTGGCCACGGACGGCCGTGCGGACACCCGGTGGGCCAGCACGTGGGCCGATCCGCAGTGGCTCCAGGTGGACCTGGGCGCGGTGCGGCAGTTGCGCCACGCCCAGTTGGTGTGGGAGTCCGCGTACGGGAAGGCGTACGCGATCAAGGTGTCGGACGACGGCGTGAACTGGCGGACGGCGTACGCCACGTCCTCCGGTGACGGCGGGATCGACGACTTCGACATCGGCGCTTCGGGCCGCTGGGTGCGGCTGGAGCTGACCGGCCGCGGTACGGGCTACGGGTACTCGCTGTTCCACTTCGGCGTGTACGCCTGACCGTCGCCCTCTCACGCGCCGCGCGCCGCCCGGACCCTGCCGGGCGGCGCGCGGTCGTGCGTCCGGGAAGCGGAGGGCCGGGGGTGCGGGGGCGCCGGGTGGGGCTCAGACCTCGATGACGATCTTCCCGGCGGTGTGGCCGTCCTGGTTGAGGGCGAAGGCGGCCGCGAGCTCGGAGAGCGGGAAGGTCTCGGCGACGGTGACCGTGAGGCGGCCCTCGTCGGCGAGGCGGCCCAGGGCGGCGAGGTCGGAGCCGACGGGCCGCACCCACATCCATTGGCCGCCGGCGCCGAGGACCGTCTGGTCGGCGATGGAGGCGTGCCGGCCGTCGTCGGCGAGGACGGCGCGGGTGACGTCGAGGACCCCTCCGACGAAGTCCGCGACGACGTCGACCCCGTCGGGGGCGAGGCCGCGGACCCGGTCCGCGAGGCCGTCCCCGTACGCGACGGGTTCGCAGCCCAGCTCCCGCAACCGGTCGTGGTTGCGGAGGGAGGCGGTGCCGATGACGCGGGCGCCGAGGGCCCGGGCGATCTGCACGCCGAGGGAGCCGACGCCGCCGGCCGCCCCGTGGATGAGGACGGTGTCGCCCTCCCGGGTGCGCAGACGGGTCAGCAGTTGGAAGGCGGTGAGGCCGGCCAGCGGCAGGCCCGCGGCCTGCTGCCAGGACAGCGACGCGGGCTTCGGCGCGAGGGCCCGTACGGGCACGGTGACGAACTCGGCGAAGGTGCCGCCGTGCACCCAGTCCTTGCGGGCGTAGGCCATGACCTCGTCGCCCGCCGCGAACTCGGGGGTGTCGATGCCGACCCGTTCGACGGTGCCGGCCACGTCCCAGCCGGGGACGACCGGGTACACGACGTCCATCAGGCCGTCGAGGCCGCCCGACATGATCTTCCAGTCGACCGGGTTGACCGACGCGCACCGGACCCGCACGAGGACCTCGCCGGGGCCGACCTTGGGGACGGGCAGCCGGGTCTCGGAGAGCACCTCCGTCCCGCCGTACGTCTCGTACGTCATCGCCCGCATGGTGGCCTGGGTGTCCTCGGACATGCGCCTCGCCTCTCCGTGAGCTGGTGGAAGCAGCCCTTCCGCGTCCCTTCCTCATCCCACCACGAAAGGCCGTGCCCGCCCCGGCAGGCGGGGCGGGCACGGCGCGGCGCGGCACGACGCGGTACGACGCCACGGGCGGCGCGGTACGGCACGGCGAGCGGGCGTCACAGGGCCCGGTGGGCCGCTATCACCTCCGCGTAGTGGCGGCCGCTGGACTTCACGGTGCGCCGCTGGGTCTCGTAGTCGACGTGGACCAGGCCGAAGCGCTTGTCGTAGCCGTAGGCCCATTCGAAGTTGTCGAGCAGTGACCAGGCGTAGTAGCCCGCCAGCGGGGCCCCGCGGCGGGCGGCGCGGGCGCAGGCGGCGAGGTGACCGGTCAGGTAGGCGGCGCGTTCCGGGTCGTGCACGCTGCCGTCGGGGGCCGGCGTGTCGGGGTAGGAGGAGCCGTTCTCGGTGACGTGGATGCGGCGGGCCCCGTATTCCTCGGTGAGGCGCATGAGGAGGGTCTCGATGCCGCTCGCGTCGACCTCCCAGTCCATGCCGGTGCGCGGGACGCCGGGGCGGTCGATCTGGCGGGCGTGCGGGGCGGGGCCGGTCGGATCGGCGGTGACGATCTGCGGGAAGTAGTAGTTGAGGCCGATCCAGTCGAGGGGCGCGGCGATGGTGGCGGGGTCGCCGGGCCGCTCGGGCAGGTCCACCCCGTAGACCTCGCGCATGTCGGCGGGGAAGCCGCGGCCGTGGACGGGGTCGAGCCACCAGCGGTTGACGTGGCCGTCCATGCGGTGGGCGGCCGCCCGGTCGGCTTCGCTCGTGGTGGCGGGCTCGACGGTGGAGAGGTTGTTGACGATGCCGATGCGGGCGCCGGGGGCTGCGGCGCGGACGGCCGACGTGGCCAGGCCGTGGCCCAGGAGCAGGTGGTAGGAGGCGCGGACGGCGGCGGTGAGGTCGGTCCAGCCGGGGGCCATGCGGCCTTCCAGGTGGCCGATCCAGGCGGAGCAGAGCGGTTCGTTGAGCGTGGCCCATTCGGTGACGCGGTCGCCGAGGCGTCCGGCGACCAGCCCGGCGTACGCGGCGAAGTGCTCGGCGGTGGCCCGTTCGGGCCAGCCCCCGCGGTCCTGGAGCGCCTGGGGCAGGTCCCAGTGGTAGAGGGTGACGGAGGGGGTGACGCCGGCGGCGAGCAGTCCGTCGACGAGCCGGTCGTAGAAGTCGAGGCCCTTGGCGTTGACGGGGCCGTCGCCGCCGGGGAGGACGCGGGGCCAGGCGACGGACAGCCGGTAGGCGTTGGTGCCGAGTTCCTTCATCAGGTCGATGTCCTCCTGCCACCGGTGGTAGTGGTCGCAGGCGGTGTCCCCGTTGTGGCCGCCGTCGACGGCGCCGGGGGTGTGGGAGAACGTGTCCCAGATGGAGGGGCCGCGGCCGTCCTCGTCCACGGCGCCTTCGATCTGGTAGGCGGACGTGGCGGTGCCCCAGGCGAAGTCGCGCGGCAGCGCGGCGAGGTCGATGGCCCGGTGGGCGGCGGCGAAACGGGTTTCGGAAAGGGTCACTTGACGGCTCCTGCCGTGAGTCCGGCCACCAAGTACCGCTGAAGCAGCAGGAATCCGGCGACGACGGGGATGCTGACGACGAGCGAGGCGGCCATGATCTGGTTCCAGTAGACGTCGTTCTGCGTGGAGTAGCCCTGCAGGCCGACGGCGAGGGTGCGGGTGGTGTCGTTGGTCATGACGGAGGCGAACAGCACCTCTCCCCAGGCGGTCATGAAGGCGTACACGGCGACGGCGACGATGCCGGGCACGGCGGCCGGGACAACGACGCGGAACAGGGCGCCGAGCGGGCCGCAGCCGTCCACGGTGGCGGCCTCGTCGAGCTCGCGGGGCACCGAGTCGAAGTAGCCGATGAGCATCCAGATCGAGAAGGGGAGGGAGAAGGTCAGGTAGGTGAGGATGAGCCCGCCGCGGGAGCCGTAGAGGGCGACGCCGGTGGTGTTGCCGATGTTCACGAAGATCAGGAACAGCGGCAGCAGGAAGAGGATCCCCGGGAACATCTGGGTGGACAGGACGGTGACGGTGAACAGGCGCTTGCCGCGGAAGCGGTAGCGGCTGACTGCGTAGGCCGCGAAGACGGCGATGACGACCGAGCAGACGGTGGCGGCGCCGGCGACGATCAGGGAGTTGAGGAAGTACTTCGCGAGCGGGATGGTGTGCCAGATGTCGACGTACGGGCGGACGGTGAGTCCGCTGGGGATCCAGCGGAACTGCCCGGCCACGTCCTTGAGCGGCTTGAGGGAGCTGGTGACCATCACGTAGACGGGCACCAGCACGAAACCGGCGAGCAGCGTGAGGAACACCGCCCGGACCGCACGGAACGAGGCGGGCGGATCGAGCGGGCTCCGGGCCCTGGCGGTCGTACGGGTTCTAGGCATCGGACTTCCTCCGGCCGCGCATGGTGACCAGCAGATACACGGCGGTGACCAGCAGCAGGAAGAGCAGCAGCAGGACGGACATGGCCGAGCCCGTGCCGAAGTTCCAGGTGACGAAGCTGGACTGGTAGATGTGGATGGAGATCAGGTCGGCGGCCTCGGGGGCGGACTTCCCGAAGAGGACGAACGGCGTGTTGAAGTCGTTGAAGGTCCACAGGAACAGGACCAGGAGCAGCACCTGGTTGACGGCCCCGACGGACGGCAGGGTGATCCGCCGGATCTGCTGCCAGACGCCGGCGCCGTCGAGGGCCGCCGCCTCGTACAGCTCGCGGGGGACGTTCTGGAGCGCGGCCGTCACGATCAGGAAGGCGAACGGCCAGCCCTTCCACACGGAGACGATGAGCAGCGCCCAGAAGCTGTTGTCGCCCAGCAGCCAGAACGTGTGCTCGGCGCCGCCGATGCCGAGTTGGTCGTGCAGGACGTGGTTGATCATCCCGTTGTCCCGCTGGAACATGAACGACCAGGTGATGACGGCGGCGTAGACGGGCAGGGCGTACGGCACCAGGAACAGGGCCCGTAGGAAGCCCCGGCCGCGGAAGCTCTCCTGCATGAACACGGCGGCGGCGGTCCCGAGGAACCAGCACAGGCCCACGGAGAGCACGGTGAACAGGCAGGTGGTGAGGAAGGACCCGAGGAGCGCCTCGCCGACGGGCCGGTTGACGTCGACGGCGAGTTCGTAGTTGTCGAAGCCCGTCCAGGGCGCACCGGTCCAGTCCCGGATGTGGAACTGGGTCAGTTCGCGGAAGCTCGCCACGATGCCCATCACCATGGGGATCAGGTGGATGAGCAGTTCGAGGAGGAGCGCGGGCAGGAGCAGGAGGTAGGGCAGGGCGATGCGGCGGACGCGGCCCGGCCGGCGGACCCGGTGCGCGGTGCGCCGCACGGGCCCGGCCGCGGGAGGGGGCGGGGCCGCGGCCGGTGCGGGGGGCGCGGACGGTGAAACGGTCATCGCAGCCGACTCAATTCGCCATCTGCTGCTGGGCCTTGGTGAGCTTGGCCTTGACCGACTCGGTGGTGACGGGGCGACCGGCGGCGGCCTCGGCGAAGAGTTCCTTCACGGCGGTGCCGACGGCGGTCTCGAACTGGGACTCCTCGGGGACCTGCGGGAGCGGCGCGGCGCTGGTGCCGAGGGTGTCGCGGAGGACGGTGAGGTCCTCGGTGGCGAAGGCGGGGTCGCTCTGGGCGGCCTTGACCGGCGGGATGGATCCGTAGGTCTTGTTGAGGACCTTCTGCTCCTCGTCGCTGGTCATGAACTTGACGAACTTCAGCGCGCCGTCGATGTTGTCGGTGTTCTTGAAGACCGCCAGGTTGATCCCGGCGACCATCGAGTTGGTGTTCCTGCCCGCGCCTGGGGCGCCGCCCGCGGGGACGGGGACGGGGGCCACGCCCCAGTCGCCGTCCTTCATGCCGTTGGCCTTGAAACTGGTGGCGGCGCTCTGCCACAGGACCATCGCGGTGCGGCCGTTGGCGAAGTCCTGGAGCGACTGGTTCTTGTCGTACTCGGCGTTGCCCGGGGCGATGATCTTGTCCTTGGCCATGAGGTCGACGTACTGCTTGACGGCCTCGACGTTGCCCGGGCTGTCGAACGTGGGCTTGCCTGCGGCGTCGAAGAAGGCCGCGCCGTGCTGCTGGGAGAAGACGAAGGCCTGATGGATGTTGTTGGAGAGGTTGGACCCCTCGGCGCCCAGCGCCCACTTGCCGTCCTTGGAGAGCTTCTGCCCGGTGCTCACCATCTCGTCCCAGGTGGCGGGCGGCTTCTCGATGCCGGCCTCCTGGAACATCTTCTTGTTGTAGTAGAGCGCGTACGACATGGAGTAGAGCGGTACCGCGGCGGGGTCCTGACCGGCGGCGCCGGCCGATCCGATGGCGGAGGCGACGAAGCGGTCCCTGCCGCCGATCGCGTCGAAGTTCTTGGCGTCCCAGGGCAGCAGGGCGCCGGTGGCCTGGAGGGAGGAGGACCAGGTGTTGCCGATGTTGAGCACGTCCGGGCCCTGACCGGAGGCGGTGGCGGCGAGGATCCGGTTGAGCAGGTCCGACCAGGGGACGACTTCGAGCTTGACCTTGATGCCGGTCTGCTGCTCGAACTTCTTGAGTTCGGGGCCGAGGGTCGCCTCGTCCGCCGCGATGTCGGGGCCCTGGTTGGACGCCCAGTAGGTGAGCTCCTTGGGGGCGGTGTTGGTACCGCCCCCGCTGTCCGCGGAACCGCCGCCGCAGGCGGTGGCGGCGACGGCGAGGAGGGAGACTGTCACGGCGGCGGCAGCGGCTCGGGATCTGCGCATGGCGGATCGGCCCCTTTCGGCAGGGTCGTGGGAAGGCCGGTGAGCGGGGCCCGGGTGTCGTCGGCCCGGGACCTCGGCAGCACCTGATGCGTCCAGGCCTTAATTTAGGACGTGAGTTAAGCCTCGGGAAAGGGTCGCGTCAAGGGGTCGCGCAGGGGTATGTTGCGAGCGAAGTCACGGCGGAAGGGGCCAGATGACCACGGGGCGTAGCGGACGTACGGTGCGGGACCTGCGGCGCGGCAACCGCAGCGCCGTACTGCAGCGGTTGTACTTCGGCGGACCGATGAGCCGGCAGGAACTCGGGCCCGCGACCGGGCTGAGTTCCGGATCGGTCAGCAACGTCGTCGGCGAGCTCGTCGCCGACGGGCTGCTGGAGGAGGCGGGGATCGTCGATTCCGACGGCGGCCGGCCGCGCACCCTGCTCCGGGTGGCCCCCGGCAGCGCGCACATGATCGGCGTGGACGTCGGCGAAACCCGGGTCCGGGTCGAGCTGTTCGACCTCACCCTCACCGAACTGGCGCGTACGGAGCTGCCGTTGCTGCCGCGCGGCTGCTACGACGTCGGCCCGATCGTGGACCACGTACGGACGGGCATCGCGACCGTCCTCGCCGACGCCGGGGTGGGCACCGAGCGGCTGCTGGGGGTCGGCGTCGGCGTCCCCGGGATCATCGACCGCGAGGCGCCCGGCGGGACGGTCGTGCACGGGCAGACCATCGGCTGGGACGCGGTCCCGTTGGAGGCGCTGCTCCGCGCGACGAAGGCCGTCCCGGAGGAGGTCCCGTACCTCATCGACAACGGCGCGCGGACCCTCGGCCAGGCCGAGATGTGGTTCGGGGCGGGTCGGGGAGCTCGGGAGGCCGTCGTGGTCCTCTTCGGGTCGGGCGTCGGCGCGAGCCTGATCACCGACGGTTCGGGCACCGCCCTGGAGTGGGGCCACCTGACCGTGTCGGTGGGCGGCCGGCGCTGCCGGTGCGGGGCGCGGGGCTGCCTGGAGGCGTACGCCGGGGCGGAGTCGGTCCTCGCCCGCTGGGCGGAGCGGGGTGGCGGACCGGGGCCGGCGAGCGGGGGCGTGGGCGGCGGTGACGGTGACGGTGACGGCCGGACGGTCGGGGCCGGCGGGGTCGTCGGGGTCTTCGAGCCCGACGAGGAGGAAGCGCTGTCGGCGCTGCTCGACGCGGCGGGCGCGGGGGACGCGCTCGCCCTGGCGGTGCTGGAGGAGACCGCGGAGTACCTCGGCGCCGGCCTGTCGGACGTGATCAACCTGTTCCGACCGGAACGGATCCTGATCGGCGGCTGGGCCGGCCTGTTGCTGGGCCCGCACATCCTGCCTGCCGTCCGGGAGCACGCGACGCGCTACTCGCTGCGACACCCCGCGGCCCGGGTGTCCATCGACCTCGGCTCCCTGGGACCGGACGCCGTCACGGTGGGCGCGGCGACGCTCCCGCTGTCGGCGTTCTTCGCGGCGGGCGGCCGCCGCGCCCTACCGGAACCCCCCGCCGAACAGCCGGGCTGGCAGACCGCCATGGAGGTCCGCGGCAGCACCGGCCAGAGCCGGGGCTGAGCCCGGGCCCCGACAGAACGGCGCACCCTGCCGGGGCCGGGGACCGGCAGGGTGCGTAACGGCGGGCCGGCCCGGGCCCGGCCCGCGGGTAGGGCACGTGGCGGCTCCGTACGTAGGGCACGTGGAGCACGTGGCGGCTCCGCACGTAGGGCACGTGGAGCACGTAGCGGCTCCGTACGTACGAGCCCGACCGACCCGCATGAACCGACGGCCCTGTACGAGCCGCCACCGCCCGCGCCCGCGCGCTCCGCGTGCCCACCCGGGGCCGCCGCTGCGCCCGGCCGGGGCCACGGGTGCCGCCGGCGGGTACCGGAGGACAGGAACCGCTCGGCCGCACGACGAACCCACCCGAAACGCGGCACCGGCGAACCGGCTCCGCCCCCACCAGCCCGATGCCCCGGGCCCCGCACCCGGGGCCCTTCGGGCACACCCGGCGGAGCCGCCGGGGAATGGCCCGCGCCCGCGCCCGCCCGGGAACATCCGAACAAGCGCGCCCGCGGGTCGGGATCCGGCGGGGGCCGCGAGGGGCGTGGCGGTCCGTCACGACTACGGGGCACGGTGCCCGAGCTGCCGAGCAGGGCGGGCCGTCGCTCCGGGGCATCGGGCCGGGTCGGATCGTCGGGGCGGAGCGCCGGATCGGGGCGTCGCGCCCCGGCATCGCGCCGGGGGCCGCAGTGCCCCCGGTGGCGCGCGGGTCAGGTGGAGTCGCGGATCACCAGGGTCGGGGTGAAGAGGACCTCGGCCGGTTCCGGGGGGCCGTCGCCGGTGAGGCGGTCCAGGAGCAGGCGGACCATCTCCGCCGCCATGTCCTCCACCGGCTGGCGCACCGTCGTCAGCCGCGGACGGGCCGCCGTGGCCGCGCTCGAATCGTCGAAGCCGACCACGGCCACGTCCTGCGGAACCCGACGCCCGTGCTCCCGCAGCACCAGGCAGGCCCCCTGGGCCATGAGGTCGTTCGCCGCGAACACCCCGTCCAGGTCGGGCCGTCCGGCCAGCAGTCGGCGCATCGCCCGCTCGCCCCCGTCGACGGTGAAGTCTGCCTCGGCGACCGGCCCGAGGTCGCTGCCGGCCGCCTCCGCGAACCCGGCGAGCCGTTCCCGGCTCGCCGTCACCTCCCGGGGCCCGCCGATCGCCGCGAGCCGCCGGCGGCCCCGCTCCAGGAGGTGCCGGGCGGCGAGCGCCCCACCGTCGCGGTGCCGCAGGTCCACCCGGTCCAGGACCCGCGCGGCCGCCGCGGGGCGGGCGAACAGGACGGCGGGCAGCCCGGCCGCCGCGAGCATCCCGGGGAGCGGGTCGTCACCGCGCGTGGTGACGAGCAGCGCGCCGTCCGCCCCGCCCTCCCCCAGGTACGACACCACCTGTGCGCGGTCCCGCGCCGAGTCGGCGAACATCAGCACCGGGTACACCCCGCGCGGCCGCAGCGCGCGCACCACTCCGCCGACCACCCGCCCGAAGAACGGGTCCTGGAGGACTCCGGGCGCCGCGTCCTGGTCCCCGACCGCGGCGCCACCGGTGCGGCCCCCACCGGAAACGCCGTCCGCGTCCGTGCCCGCCCCGCAGACCACCAGGGCGATGGCGCCCGAGCGTCGCGTGACGAGCGAGCGGGCCGCACGGTTCGGTACGTAGCCGGTTTCGGCGATGGCCCGCCGGACCGCCTCCTGGATGCCCGGATCGACGTTGCGGACGGCGTTGACGACGCGGGACACCGTCGCCCGGGACACGCCCGCCGCGCGGGCCACGTCCTCCAGCGTCGGGGCCGTCCCGGTCCCCGTTCCCCTGCGACCCCCTGTGTCCATGGCCGCACTGTAGCCGTCGGGGTTCAGGCGTCGAGCGCCGCCCGCAGCGGAAGGTTCCCGGCGGTGGGCCCGGCCAGGAGGGTGAACCGGCCCGGCTCGGTGACCCAGTCACCGGCCGGCGGCGACCAGTGCTGGAGGGCGCGCACGGGGATCCGTACCCGGGCCGTCGCCCGGTCCCCCGATGCCGCCCGCACGGCCGCCCAACCGGCCAGCCAGCGGACGGGGCGCTCGACCGTCGATCCGGGCCGGGCGAGGTGGACCTGGACGACCTCCCGGCCCGGCCGGCTCCCGGTGTTGCGCACCTCGACCGGGACCTCGTACCCGCCGTCGGGGAGCGGGACGGGCGTGCCGATCCGCTCGAACTCCCAGGTGGTGTAACCCAGTCCGTGACCGAACCAGTAGGCCGGCTCCCGGCCGGAACGCAGCCAGCCGCGGTATCCGATGTGCAGGCCCTCCTCGTACGGGAGGACGCCGCGGGTGGGCCCGGTGGTGCGGACGGGGGCGTCGGCGAGGGCGTCGGGCCAGCTGGTGGGGAGCCTTCCGCCCGGTTCGGCGCGGCCGAGGAGGACGTCGGCGAGGGCGGCGCCGCCCTCCTGGCCGGGGAACCAGGTGAGCAGAACGGCGGCGGGGTCCTTCCGCCACGGGAGCACGACCGGTGCGCCGCAGTTGACGACGACGATCGTACGAGGGTTCGCGCGGGCGATCTCCCTGAGGAACTGCCCCTGGAGGGGGTCCGTTTCGAGGGTGTCACGGTCACGCCCCTCCGATTCCCCACCCTCATCGCTGCCGACGCACACGACGACGGCGTCGGCCGCGCGCGCGGCGGCCAGCGCGGCGGCCCGCGCCCGCCCCGGCTCGGGGTCGGGCGGCGCGGCGGTCAGCACGGTGGCCCGCCCCGTCCCGGAGGCCAGTGCCCGGCGGGCGACGACGCGGACCGGCCGGCCGGCTTCGAGGGTGATCCGGGCCGTCCGTTGGGGCGGGCGGACGTGCACGACGGCGGGGTCGTCGGTACCGGGCGGGAACTCCCCTTTCAGCAGGGTGACTTCGTCCACGTCGAGCGACATCTGCCCGAAGCCGCCGAGCCCCAGGGTCCAGGGGCCGGTCACATCGGGGTGGAGCACCGCCTCCAGTTCGATGGTGGCCGCGCCGGGCGGCAACCCCGGCTCCAGGACGCGGCCCGAGGGCTGCGCCTGCGAGCGGAGCACCGCCCCGGCGGCGTCGAGCACCCGCAGCCGCACGCCGGGCAGGCCGGTGTCCGGGTCGCGGGCGTACCGGGCCCCCAGCGGCGCGGGCTCGGCGGCGCCGGCCCACCGCGGGCCGGGCTCGTACACCACCCGTACCCGGTCGGGCAGGGCGGCCCGCAGCCCGGCCAGGGGGGTCACCACCCCGAGCGGGAAGACCTCGGAACTCCCGCCGCCCTGGACCCGGGGCTCGGTGGCGTGCACCCCGATCACGGCGAGACGGTCGAGCGCGGGGGCTTCGAGCGGAAGTCCGCCGGCCCGGTTCTCCAGCAGCACGAAGCTCGCGGCGGCGCTCTCGCGCAGCAGACGACGTCGCGGGCCCGACCCGGGGCCGCCGAGGTCGGGGCGGGGCCCGGACCGCGCTCCCCTCCCCCCGCCCCCGTCGTCCGGCTGCCGTCGGCCGTTCAGGGTTCCGACGCGGGCGGCGAGCCGCAGCAGGCGGCGCACCTTGTCCGCGACGGCTTCGGCCGGTACCCGGCCGTCCTCGACGGCGACGGCCAGGGCCTCGCCCCACGGTCCGGCGGGTCCGGGCATGGCGAGGTCCTGCGCGGACGCCGCCGCGGGCACGGTCGAGCGGACGGCTCCCCAGTCGGAGACGACGACCCCGTCGAATCCCCACTCCCCCTTGAGGGGCTCGGTGAGGAGCGAACTCTCGCTCATGGTGGTCCCGTTGACCTTGTTGTAGGCGGACATCACCAGCCAGACCCCGGCCCGGACGGCGGCCTCGAAGGGCGGGAGGTACAGCTCGCGCAGGACCCGTTCGCCGAGCCTGGCGTCGAGGGTCAGGCGTTCCGTCTCGGAGTCGTTGGCGACGTAGTGCTTCGCGGCCGCCGCGACGCCCCGGGATTGGATGCCGGAGATCAGGGCGGCCCCGGTCCGACCGGTGAGCAGCGGGTCTTCGGAGAAGCACTCGAAGTGCCGCCCGGAGAGGGGACTCCGGTGGAGGTTCAGGTTGGGTGCGAGGACGACGTGGACCCCCTTGCGGCGGGCCTCGTCGCCCAGGAGCCCGCCGAGACGGCGGACGCGTTCCTCGTCCCACAGTGCGCCGAGCGCGCTCGCGCAGGGCAGCAGGGCCGAGGGGTGGTTCTCGTCCCAGCCCGGTCCGCGCACCCCGGCCGGGCCGTCGGAGAACACGATCGCTCCGAGGCCGACGGCCGGTTCGGGCGGGGTGCGCCAGGTGTCGGAGCCGGTGAGGAGCCGGATCCGCTGCCGCAGGTCCAGTCCGTCGATGAGTCGTTCCGCGTCGCTGCCGCGCATGTACCGACCTCTTCACGCCTGTTGCCGATGGGAGAGCGCTCTCCCAGATGATCCCGAGGCGTCGGTCGCACTGTCAACGGGCCGGACACACGCGCCGATCGGCGCCGGTGGCTCCGTGGTGGGGTGGAGCGCCGGTCCGGCGTCGTTCCGGTCCGGGGGCCGAACTCCGTCGGGGTTCGCATGTGTTCACCGGCGATTCCAAGCCGGTCGGTTCCGAGCGTTCTCGACCGTCCCGGCCCGCCCGGTTCACGGATTTGACAGCTTCCTGAGAGAAGTGATGCCGGGGAGTATCCAAACCACCCGATAGATTGGCATACCGTTGATTCCCGAACCATCGGGTATGTCCTGTTAGTTGCTGCCTCGGCACCCTCCTGAGCTGGAACGATGCGGATCACCACAGCACCGGTCCGGCACGAGGAGAGGACAGTTCATGAGCCATCCGCAGGAGGACGGCGCGATCGGCGCGGTCACCACGGCGCAGTTGAACCGAATCGCCCGGGACGGCGTCCGCGCCTCCCCCACCGCGCTCGATCCGACCGCCGTCAACCTGGCCGAGGCACTGGTCGCCACGCTGGGCGGCGCGGCGCGGACATCCCTGTTGCCGCCCGATCTGCGGCAGCAGGCCGATCAGGTGCGGCAGCGGGCGACCATCGGATTCCCCCGGATCGCCTCCGACCTGGACGGCGTGCGCCTGTCGGCACACACCATCAGGCTCGACACCACCGAACCTCGACCCGTGGTGATCGTGCCGGCGGGCTGGACCCCCTTGGGCTGGGCCCTGTTCGAATACACCTACCTACAACTGGCCCTCCGCGGCTACCACGTGCTCGCGTACACCCCGCGCGGCATCGGCACGACGGTGGCCCTCCCCGGCGGCGGTTACGTGGACGGTCCGTTCACCTCCGAAGGCACGATCGACGTGGCAGGCCCGGCGGACTGGGCGGACGGCACCACCGTCATCGACTACGCCCAGCGGTACTTCGAACCGAGCTCGATCGCCTTCCTCGGCGAGTCGTACGGCTCCGGCATCAGCCAGCTCGTCGCGGCGAACGACCCGGCCGGACGGGTCGGCGCGGTCGTCGCCCTCAGCACCTGGGGCAACCTCGCGACCAGCCTCTACGACAACGACACCCGGCACCTGGCCGCGGTGAGGGGCACTGACAGGTTTCACCGGCGGCCCGGTCGAGCGGAAGTTCGACGCGGCGACGCAGCGGCTGCTGGCGGACTTCGACGCCGGACGCAACCTCGAGGAGGTGGCCGCCTGGGGCACGGTGCGGGCGCCGTCCTCCTACGTCGACGCGACCAACGCGCGCGGCGTCCCCACGTTCTTCTCCAACACCTGGCACGAGACGCTCTTCCCCGCCAACCAGGTCGTCGAGCACTTCGAGCACCTGACCGTGCCCAAACGCCTGAACATGTGGATCGGTGACCACGCCGCCCCCGAGGGCGCCGGTCTGACCATCCCGTTCAGCGGGCCGAACGTGCCCGTCGAGGAGGCGTTCGCCTGGCTCGACCACCACCTGCTCGGGGCCGACAACGGCGTGCCCGACTGGCCGGCGGTCAGCAACCAGATCATGTTCACCTACCTGACCCGGACCGACCCGGAGACCGGGAAGGACGTGATCACCGAGCCCGCCGTCCGCGAGACGAGGCCGTCCTGGGCCGAGGTCACCACCTCCACCGAGCGCTGGTACCTGACCTCGGCCGCTCCGGGCGGCCGCGACGGCGGACTCGACGCGGAGCCGGAGATCGGGTGGCAGCGGGAGTTCACCGCCGGATACCCGACCGAGGCCACCGCGGTCGACGACCCCGTCATCACGGGTCAGGCCGAGTGGAACGGCAGTCCGAAGACCTATCCGACCGGCAAGTTCGACCGTCGCCACCTCGCCGTGTGGACCAGCGCGCCCGTCGAGTCCGCCCGTCGGATCCGCGGTGTCCCCGAACTCGCCCTGACCGTCCGCAGCTCGGCCGCCTCCGCCACCCTGGTCGCCCTCCTCCTGGACCTCGCCCCCGACGAGACCGCCCGCATCGTCACGCACGAACCCCTCACCCTGCCGGACCTGACCCCCGGCCAGGACCGTGACGTCTCCTGGCGGCTCCAGGCCGCCGGGTACGACCTGGCGGCTGACCACCGGCTCATGCTCGTCCTCACCGGCAAGGACCCGCTCTACTCCGACGCCGGCGTCGAGGACAGCACCACCACGATCACCTCCGACGGAAACCGCCCCGCCCACCTGTCACTGCCCCTGGGCTGACGCGCGGGTCCGGATCCGGCGCCCCGCCGCGCACCTTCAGCCCCGACCGGCTCACCGGGAGCGCAGCCACTCCTCGTAACGGGTCGGGGCCAGGCGGGCGCCGGGGCCGGCCGTGAGGACGTCACCCTCGACGACGGCGAACATGCCGGCCCGCTCGTCGGTGACGACCGTACGGTCGTCCTGTCGGAACGACAGCGTGAGGCGGCCGAGTTCGTCGAGGGGGAGGACGTCCGGACCCGCGACGTCGAGCGTGCCGTTCAGCGGCGCGGCGGTGGCGACGTCGGCGAGCGCGGCGACCACGTCGGCCGTCGCCACGGGCTGGACCGGGGTGGCGGGCAGCCGCACGGTCCGGTCGTCGGCGGTCCAGGACATGACGGCGTCCACGAACTCGAAGAACTGGGTCGCGCGCACGATCGAGTAGGGGGTGGGGCCGCCGCGCAGCAGCTCCTCCTGGAGGGTCTTCGCGCGGTAGTAGTCCAGTTGCGGCACCCGGTCGACCCCCACGATGGAGAGGATCACCTGGTGTCGCACACCCGCGCGTTCCCCGGCCGCCAGCAGGTTCTCCGTGGTGGTGCGGAAGAAGGCCGGGGAGGCCTCGTCGAACGTCGGCGAGTTGCTCACGTTCACCACCGTGTCCGCGCCCGCGAGGGCCTCGTCGAGGCCGGCGCCGGTGAGCAGGTCGACGCCGGTCGACGGGGAGGACGGCACCACGTCGTGTCCGGCCGCACGGAGCGTGGTGACGAGTTGGGTGCCGATCAGTCCGGTGCCGCCGATGACCGTGATCTTCATGGCCGTGTCCTTCCGTGAGTCGAGCGCGACTCCCTGCCGGCCGCAAACTCGGACAACTTATGTCCGGGATGATACTCGGATAGTCTGTGTCCGAGTCAAACGGAAGGGCGAACGGGAGGGCGCGTGAAACTGTCCGGAGGCGTGGAGTGGGCGCTCCACTGCTGCGTGGTGCTGACCGCGGCGAGCGAACCGGTACCGGCCGCCCGCCTCGCCCTGTTGCACGACGTCTCCCCCAGTTACCTGGCCAAGCAGATGCAGGCCCTGTCCCGGGCCGACCTGGTGAAGTCCGTCCAGGGCAAGACCGGGGGATACGTCCTGACCAGGGCCGCTTCGGAGATCACCGTCCTCGACGTGGTGCAGGCGGTCGACGGTGCGGGACCGGCGTTCGTGTGCACCGAGATCCGTCAGCGAGGCCCGTTCGGCACGCCGCCCCAGGACTGCACGAAGCCGTGCCCGATCGCCCGCGCGATGGCCGCCGCCGACGAGGCCTGGCGGGCGTCGCTCCGGGAGGTCTCCGTCGCCGATCTCGTCGGTTCGGTGGAGCGGGACAGCGGACCCGAGGCCCTGCCCGGCATCGGCGCGTGGCTGGATTCGACGGCCGGATCCCGGGACTGAGGGCCCGGGCCGGGGCGGGCCGCCGCGGCCGGTCCGAACCCGGGCCGCGCACCGACACCGCCTCCCCGCCCCCGGTCACCGCGTCCGCGCCGCCGTTTCCGCGCGCCGGAGCAGGAGCAGGGCGATGTCGTCCGTGCGCGGGGCCACGTGTTGGGCGTGGGCGACGAGGCCGTCGGCGAGGTCGTCGACCGGCCGCGCCTGGGACAGGTGGGCCGCGGCTTCGCGGATGCAGCTGTCGAGATCGCGTCCCGGGGTCTCGACGAGGCCGTCCGTGTAGAGCGCGAGGAGCGTGCCGGGCGGGAACGGGATCTCGGTGCTCTCGTAGACGGCGTCGGGATCGATGCCGAGGAGGATCCCCGGGCTCAGGTCCAGGGTCCGGGCCGGTCCGGTGGGGTGCTGCAGGAGGGGCGGCGGATGGCCCGCGGTGGCCAGGCACGCCGTGTGGCGGGCGAGGTCGATCTGGACGTACAGGCAGCTCGTGAACAGTCCCGGGTCCAGGTCGGTGAGGAGCCGGTTGGTCCGGGCGAGGACCTCCCCGGGCGGGGCCCCGGCGGTCGCGTGGACGGCGGTGCGGACCTGCCCCATGAGCGCGGCGGCGTTCACGTTGTGCCCTTGGACGTCGCCGATGGTGGCGGCCACGGTGGCGCCGTCGACGCGGATGAGGTCGTAGAAGTCGCCGCCGACGTCGAGGCCGTGGGCGGCGGGCAGGTAGCGGGCGGCCACGTCCAGACCGGGGACGCGGGGCAGGGTGTGCGGCAGCAGGTTGGTCTGCAGGCTGCGCGCGAGCCGGTGCGTGGAGTCGTACAGCCGCGCCCGGTCCAGGGCCTGGGCGATCAGGCCGGCGAGCGCGGTCAGGACGGCGCGTTCCCCGGGGACGAAGGGGTGCGGGTGCCGGTAGGCGAGGACGAGGGACCCCACCGGGCGGCCCGAGGCGATCAGCGGGAGGAAGGCCCAGGCCGACATGCCGTCCTGGATGACCGCGGTCGGGTACGCGGCCAGCAGTTCGTCGGGGTTGGCGTAGAAGAGGGCGCTGCCGGTCCGCAGGACACGCGTGGTCGCCGTGCCGGAGGCCATGGGTTCGCCGTCGAAGCGGGCCATCAGCTCTGCGGTGTAGCCGCGGAACCCCACGATGCGCAAACGCTGTTCGTCCACGACGAGCAGCGCCATGGCCTGCGCGCCGAGGGCGGGAACGAGCTGGTCGGCGGCCTGGTCGACGACGTCCTGGGCGTGCGCCGCCTCGGTGAGGGTGGCAGCCAGGTGCATGAGTTGGTAGAGGGCGGTGGCACGGCTCGGCAGGTGCGGTCCCTCGTCGGGGTCGGGGTCCGGGGCATCGGTCGCCTCCGTGTCCGCGGCGGTGATGCGGACGCTGATGCCCGAGCCGTCCGGGTGCAGTTCGAAGCGCAGGTTCCGGTCGGGCGGGCGTACGGCGACGAAGCTGCGCGACATGCGGCTGATGGCGGCGGCCCGGTAGTGGTCCTCGATCACCGGGGTGTCCATCCAGGGCAGCGCCTCCCAGGGCAGCGCCCCGATGAGGTCGGCCACCGGGGCGCCGAGCAGTTCGGCGGCCTCGGTGGTGAGGAAGGTGATCCTCCCGTTGAGGTCGAGGGCGCAGCTGCCGCCGGGGAGGCGACGTACGAAGGCCAGTCCGGCCGCCGCCTCCACTGGACCGGGTGTCGGCGGGGGCGGCGGCTTCATGATCACGGGCTGGGCGGCCGCGGCGATCGGACGCCCGGCCTCCTCCGCCTCCCTCAGGACCTGAGCGAGGCGCCGACACCCGGCGTCGATCGCGTCCCGCTCGGCGGGTTCGAGAAGGGGCGCATGCGAACCGGGCCACAGCAGCACCAGACCGGCCGCCGCCACCGCTCCGTCGGGCCGGGGCGGGGTCGGGTGGCCGGCGGGGTCCGGGGAGACGGGGGCGTCGCCCGTCGGGGTCGGGGTCGGGGACGCCGGGACGTGGGACGCCGGGGCGGGGCCTGCCGGAGGTGGGCCCGCCGGAGGTGGGCCCGCCGGGGGCTCTCCCGTGGTGGCCGGACCGGCGGAGGCGGGGGCCATCGGGGGCGGGGATGCCGGGAGGGGCCCTGTCGGGACCGGGGCCGTCGGGGTCGGGGCCTGTCCCGTGGTGGCCGGACCGGCGGGGGGCGGGGATGCCGGGAGGGGGGCTGTCGGGGACGCCGGTGTCGACGGCAGTCCTGCGATGGCCGGGCCCCCGGGGGGCGGGGCCGTCGGGGTCGGGGATGCCGAGGTCGGGGGCTCTCCCGTGGTGGCCGGACCGGCGGGGGGCGGGGATGCCGGGAGGGGGGCCGCTGCGAGGGCGAAGGCGTAGGGCAGGACCAGCGCGAGCCGGGGGTAGCGGCGGGCCGTCTCCTCGCGTCCCCCGAGCCAAACGAGGCGGCCGTCGCGGACAGCGTCGGCGACGGGGATCCGGTCGTCGAGCCAGACCCGCGACCAGGGCGCCGCGAGGTCGCGGGCCACTCCGCAGGTCAGGGCGAGGTGGAGGACCCGCCCGGCGGGTTCGGCGAGGTAGAGCATGCCGGTGGACGCGCCCGTGGCGCGGACCACGGCGTGCAGGGCCGTCTCCAGTGGTCGTCCGGCCGCCGGATCGTCGGGGCCGGCAGGTTCTTCCGGCACCTTCCCATGGTCCCCCATGCCCTCCGGGTCGGGGCGCCGGAGCGTTCCCGGCGAATCCCGTAGGGGCTGCTTCGGCCGCCGGACGCCGGGTCCGGTTCCGGCGGACGCCTCAGCCGGCTCGGCCGCCGGAGGCCGGCTCCCCTTCCCGCGGACGCCTCGGCGCTCGCGCTTCGGGCTGGGCTGGGCTGGGCTGGGCTGGGCTCAAGCCTTCGAGGTTGGGCTCCAAGCCCTCGGCGATGGGCTCGCGCCTTCGAGGTTGGTTCAGGCCCTCGGCGCTGAGCCCGCACCTTCGAGGCTCGACCCAAGGCCCTCGGCGCTGGGCCCGCACCTTCGAGGCTGAACCCAAGGTTTCGGGGTTGGGCTTGGGCCTTCGGCGCTGGGCTCGCGCCTTCGGGGGCGGACCCGAGCCTTCAGTGCTGAGCTCAGACCTCTGGCCCTCGGGCTCAAACCTCCGCCCCTCGGGCTCAGGCCTTCGACGCCCGGGCTCAGGCCTTCAGGGCCCGGCCCGCGACGGTCAGCGCGAGGCGGCGGGGGGCGAGCCCGGAGGCCAGGGCGGACAGCCGGTTGCCGAGGCCCGCGACGACGCTCGGCGGGGTCGAACCCCGCTCCAGGGCGCGGCGGGCGGTGGTGACGACCTGCTCGGGCGTGGCGACCTTGCCGACCACGGCGTCACGGCTGCCGACCACGTCGAAGAACTCGGTGCTCGTCGGCCCCGGGGACACGGCGAGGACGCGCAACCGGGACCGCCGGGTCTCGTACGCGATGGCCTCGGTGAAGCTGAGGACGAACGCCTTGGTCGCTCCGTAGACCGCCATCGCCGGGGTCGGCTGGTAGGCGGCGGTACTGGCGAGGGTGATCAGAGCGCCCCGGCCGTCGGCCACCAGATCGGGCAGGAAGGCCCGGGTCAGGCCCGCCACCGCGGCGACGTTGAGCTGGATCATCCGGTCGACCTGCGCCGGGTCCTGTTCCAGGAGTGCGCCGTGGCTGCCGAAGCCGGCGTTGTTGATCAGGGTCTGCACCTTGATGCCGCGGGTTTCGAGCTCCGCGTGCAGGGCCGCGCCCGCGCCGGGGAGGGCCAGGTCGGCGGCCAGGGCCGTGGCCCGGATGCCGTACCGCTTCTCCAGGTCCCGGGCGAGTTCTTCGAGCCGGTCCAGGCGGCGGGCGACCAGGACCAGGTCGGCGCCGCGCTCGGCCCATTGGTGGGCGAACTCGACACCGAGTCCCGCGCTCGCCCCGGTGACGAGGGCCACCGTACCCCTGTACGTCATCGACATGTCGGTTGCTCCAGTTCCAGTTCGTGGAAGGTCTGCGTCATAATCAATGTAGGCATCGACATCATTGTAGTCAATGACAACATTGCAGGACCGAGAGAGGGGAAACCGTCTTGACCGCCGACGGGTCGTACCACCACGGCAATCTCAGGGCCGCCCTGCTGGAACGGGCGGAGGTCGTCCTCACCGAGGCCGGGGTGGAGGGCCTCAGCCTGCGCGGTCTGGCCCGCGACCTGGGCGTGAGCCACGCGGCGCCTTCCCGGCACTTCCGCGACCGACAGGCCCTCATGGACGCCCTCGCCGTCAGCGGCTTCACCACCCTCAACACCCGCATGCGCACGACCTCCGACTCCGGGGACCCCCGCCCGATCGGGGCGCGCATGGCCGAACTGGGTCGGGCCTACGTGGACTTCGCCGTCGCGCACACCGCGCTGCTGGACCTGATGTTCACCGTCAAGCACGCCGACGGCTCCAGCGAGGAGCTCCGCGAGCTCGGCCGGGAGAGCCTGCTGATCGTCGCCCGGTTGCTGGAGGAGGGGCAGCGGTCGGGAGCCGTGCGTACGGGTGACCCCGAACGCCTCGCCCAGGTGGCGTTCTCGACCGTGCACGGACTCGCGACGCTCGCCGTCGCCTCCCTCCTCGACGACACCCCGCTGTCCGAGGCCACGGACCTGGCCCTGGACGTCCTGCTGGCCGGGCTGCGCCCGAGGGACTGATCTGCCGGAACCGGTCGGCCGAATCCACGCATCCACGAATCCACGGATCGACTCATCGACCGGTCGGCACATCGGGCCCATCGCCCCATCGACCAGTCGGCGCATCGACCGGACGACGGATCAGTACAGAGGTGATGAATCCGGCACTGCGGGGAAGTCGGAAGGGGACGGCGGCGACGGAACCGCGCCCCCGACAGGCAACCGCAGGCAAGGCAGGTACAGGCGTGCTCATCGACCTCTCCGGCAGGACCGCGCTGGTCACCGGATCGACGCAGGGAATCGGCGCGGCCATCGCGTCGGGGCTGGCCGACGCGGGTGCCCGGGTGGCCGTCAACGGTCGTAGCCGGAAGTCCGTGGACGAGGCGGTGGAACGCCTCTCGGCCCGGGGTGGCGAGTACGTCGCCGCCCCGGGCGACATCGCGACGGAGGAAGGCGCCCGGGCCGTCTTCGACGCCGTCCCGGATGCCGACGTCCTCGTCAACAACCTCGGGATCTTCGGCGCGCGGGCCGCCCTGGAGATCCCCGACGAGGAGTGGCGGCGCTACTTCGACGTGAACGTCCTCACGGCCGTCCGCATGACCCGCCACTACCTGCCGGGCATGATCGAGCGCGGCTGGGGGCGCGTGCAGAACATCGCCAGCGACTCGGCCGTGGTCATCCCGGCCGAGATGATCCACTACGGGATGTCCAAGACGGCCCTGCTCGCCGTGGCGCGCGGGTTCGCCAAGGAGGCCGCCGGCACGGGGGTGACCGTGAACTCCGTCATCGCCGGTCCCACGCACACCGGGGGCGTCGAGGACTTCGTGTACGAGCTGGTCGACCGGAACCTCCCCTGGGACGAGGCGCAGCGCGAGTTCATGCGACTGCACCGGCCCCAGTCGCTGATCCAGCGGCTGATCGAACCGGAGGAGATCGCGCACATGGTGGTCTACCTGGCCTCCCCGTACGCGTCGGCCACCACGGGAGGCGCGCTGCGCGTGGACGGCGGGTACGTGGACTCGGTCCTCCCGTAGCGGGCCCGGTCCTCCCGTGCCGGCGGCGGCGCGGGGATCGCGTACCCACGGGCCACCGGGGCGGTGCGGGAGGCCGCATCCGCCCCGGGAGGATCGGGGTCCCCGGAAAGGGGGGCCTGCGGGAGCAGGGGCTCGGGCCCTGCCGGGCCGGGGTGTTCCTAGCGGTCCTGGGAGAGCCGGACGAGTTCCGCGAAGGGGCCGTCCAGGCCCACGAGTTCCTCGTAGGTGCCCTGCTCCGCGATCCGACCGGAGTCGAGGACGATGATCCGGTCGGCGAGTCGGCAGTTCTCCATCCGGTGCGTGACGATCACGGTGATCCGGTCGTCCTTCATGTCGCGCAGGCCCGAGAAGACCATGTGCTCACCGCGCGGGTCCATGGCCGAGGTCGGCTCGTCCATGACCAGCAGGCCGGGCCTGCGGTGGAACGCCCGGCCGCAGGCGAGGCGTTGCCACTGGCCGCCGGAGGGCTCGTGGCCGCCCCAGACCGAGCGGGCCAGGAGGGTGTCCAGGCCGTCCGGGAACTCCTCGACGTTGGCGCGCATGCCGACTGCGTCCAGGGCCTCCCAGACGGCTTCCTCACCGCGCGGGTCGGGCCGTCCGAGGGTGATGTTCTCCCGGGCGGAGAACGGCCAGTGTCCGTACGACTGGGTCACGAGGCCGACGTGTTGCCAGGCGGTGCGCTGGTCGGCTTCGGAGGTCGGGACGCCGTCCCAGGAGACGCTGCCGGACGTCGGGGCCGTCAGCGAGGTCAGCAACCTGATCAGGGTGGACTTCCCGGCGCCGTTCTCCCCGATGACGGCGACGACCTCGCCCCGCGACAGGGTGAGGGTGACCGGCCCGAGCGCGGGCGTGTCCTTGCCGGGGTAGGTGTAGGTGGCCCCTTCGAGCCGGATCTCGTCCGGGGCGTTCTCCATCACCTGGGGTCCGCGCGGACCGGACTTCTCGGCCGCCTCCTTCACGAAGGCGGTGTAGTCCCCGAGGTAGAGGGCGTGTTGGAACATGGCCGCGCCGTAGACGACGAGTTGGGAGAGGGCCGCGGTGGAGGTCCGCATGGCGACGATCGCCGTGCCCGCCGCCGCGATGGCCATGTACCCGCCGACGACGAGCCCGGCGAGGGCCCCGTACGTCGCGACGACGAACACCCCGGACGCGGCGGCGGCGACCAGGTACACGGTGAAGTAGCGGGGCGCGGAGCTGACCATCCGGGAGTCGATGCGTTCGCAGACGGCCGCGTACCAGTGGTGGGCGTACGGCCGCATGCCGTTGCCGCGCAGCTCGTCGGCGAGCTTCGGGGTGGTCAGGTGCCAGCGCATCATGTGCTTGATGTTGCGTGAGGCGATGGTCTGGTTGTGGAGGCGGTAGTCGAGGCGCGCGGCGTGGACCGAGCCGAGGCCGCGGGGCACCACCGACAGCAGGAGCAGGGGCAGCAGGACGGGGTGGACGACGGCGAGGACGGACGCGACGGCGAGCATGTCGATCAGCCCGCCGGTGAAGCCGAGCGCGTCCTGGAGCAGCATGGCGGAGCGGGCGGATCCGGTCTCGGCGGCCTCGGAGCGTTCGGTGAAGTCGGGGGCGTCGTAGGCGGCGAGTTCGACGTCCATGTGGGCGTCGACCATCGCGAGGTCGGCGAGGGTGGCCATGCCGGGATTGAGGCGGCGGGCCGCGCCGGCCGCCGTGATGGAGGCCAGGGCCCCGAGCGCGGTCATCGCGGCGGCGATGACCAATGGCCAGGCGGCGGCCGAGATCCGTTCGTGCACGCCGTCGCCGGCCAGCAGCGGGACCATCGCCCGGGAGATCGCGGCGAGGGCCGCCGCCGTGCAGATCCCGCCGAGGATCTGGGCGGCGACCAGGACGTGGAACGCGGTGCGGTTGACGGCGAGCGCGAGCCGGGCGGTCTGCCGCAGCGCGGACGGCACGCGGCGGGCCATCTGCCCGAGCGACAGGGCCTCCATGGTGTCGTTGTGTTGGCCCCAGGTGTACTTGAACTCCGGCGGGGCGGGGGCGACGGTGGCCGGGGGCACGGGGAAGGCGGGGGCGGGGGGAACCGACTGGGGTGGTACGGCGGACTTCTCTTTCGCGGCCTGCTGCTCGGACATGCCCGATCTCCTTCAACTGGCTTGCAGTGGAGCCCTGTTCGGGCGACCACGCGCATGCCGGGGAAGCCCGGGTCCACGGTGGTGTGGAGGGGCGGCTGCGCGGTCGCGGGAACTGGAGGAGTGAGTACAGCGCAGGCCGACGACCGGAGCAGCGGGATCTGGCCGACCTCGCCGCGACGACCCCCTTGGCGCCGCCGCTGATCGTGTTCGGGAGCCGCCGGGCTGCCCGGCCGCCCGGACCCCGAGGTTGGCCGGAACCGACCGTTGTGGGGGTCCCCCTCCCGGAAACCACTTGCGACCGGCGGGTGTTGGCTCCGGTCCCTTGACGGCAGGCCGGACCGTCGTCCGGCCCGCGGCGGGGCGCCCCGTTCGCTACCGTGTCGACCCATGACGGTTCTGATCCTCGGCGGCAGTGGATTCCTGGGCACCGAACTCGTCCGCCAGGCCCTCGCGGCAGGGCACCGGACGGCCGCGACGTTCGCGTCCCGACCGGGCACGACGGCAGGGGTCGCATGGCATCACCTCGACGTGCGCGATCCGACGCGGGTCGCCTCGGTGATCGCGGAGGTGGCTCCCGGCGTCGTGGTCAACGCGTCGAGCGGCAATGACGATTGGGCGATCACCGCGGACGGCGCGCTCCGGGTCGCGCTCGCCGCGGCCCGGGCGGGGTCCCGCCTCGTGCACGTGTCCAGCGACGCGGTGTTCTCCGGCGCGCGCGTCCACTACGACGAGACGTGCGCCCCCTCGCCGCTGACCCCCTACGGCGCGGCGAAGGCGGCTGCCGAAACGGCGGTCCGGATCCTGCTGCCGGGTGCCGCCGTCGCCCGTACCTCGCTGATCATCGGACACGGCCGGTCGGGCCACGAACGCACCGTCCACGCCCTGATCGCCGGTACCCGCGACGGGGTGCTCTTCACCGATGACGTCCGCTGCCCGGTGCACGTCGAGGACCTGGCCGCGGCCCTGTGGGAGATCGCACTGTCCGAACTGGCCGGAACGTTCCACATCGCCGGGCCGGACGCCCTGAGCCGCCACGACCTCGGCCTGCTGATCGCCCGGAGGGACGGCCTCGACGGCGCGCGGCTGCCCCGCGGACGACGGACGGACACGTCCCTGCCGGGCGCCCTCGACGTACGACTTGACAGCCGCGCGACCCAGGCCAGGCTGCGCACCCGCATCCGCGGAGCCCGCACCTTCCTGTGCGGGGGCGGCAGTGCGGAGGACCCGACATCGACCGGGGCGCCCTGACGGGACCCGGGACACCCGCGCGGATCCGAGCGGTCGCGGGCCGCGGGCTACGTGGCCGGCGGGGGCCGGAACGCCCCGGCCGCACCCCGCACCCCGCGGCCCGCCCGAGCCGTCACTCGTACTCCGTGCCGCCCTTGCGGGTCAGGTAGCCGGGGCTGATCGCCTTCGCGATGGCACGGCCGCCGACCACCGGGCTGTAGCGCTCCGGCACCGGGCGGATGACGACGCCCTCGCGCAGGTGCAGTTCGCCGCCCGAGACCGTCTCCCGGCCGGAGGCCAGTTCCAGCACGGTCTCCAGGGCGTAGGGCCCCTCGAACAGCTGCGGCACCAGGGGCAGTTCGCCCTCCTCCAGGACCTGGGCGGGGTCCAGCCAACGCACCTGCCCCTCGATCTCCGCCGACACGTCGAAGACGGCGTATCCGGGCGGCGCGTCGGCGGCGTTCCCCCTGGCCCCGTACGGGAGGTCCTGCACGCCGGTCCCGTACACCTCCGCGAAGACGCCGACCCGGGTGGCGCCGAGCCGCCGGGCGAGCCGGGCCGCGACCTCCGGTACGCCGTGGCCGCGTACGGCACGCCAGTACAGGTTGCGGTCGTCCTCCTTGAGCGCCAGCCCCTTGGAGCCGAAGCCCTTGGAGGACACGATGACCCGCTCGGTCCCGGCCACGTACGTCATGAGGCAAGCCGTGCCGTGGAGTTTCTCGGTCAGGACCACGGTCTCGCCCGGCTCGAAGATCTGCGGGTAGCGCTGCAGGTTCTCGATGTCCACCCAGGGCATGAGTTCGGGAGCCGCTTCGACGTCACCGTTCATGGTCGTGGGAACGGGTGGCGACCACTTGACGATGCCCAGCAGTTCCGCGAAGTCGGTGCCCTCCTCGGCGGCGGACGCGAGGTCCACCCCGTCCAGCGCGCGGGGGCGGCACACCAACCCCTGCGACAGTTCCCCCCGTAGCCGGACCGCCTTGACCCGGTCGGCGGACCCCCCGGCGAGTCGGCCGGTCAGCCCCAGCTCCTCGATCAACCCGGCGGGCAGCACCGCCTGCTCCGGTATGTAGAGGGCGAAATCGCCGGTTCGGTAGGAGTCCTTGGCGACGACGGCGCGGTAGAGGCCCACTTGGGCCAGTTCCAGCGCATCGGCGTTCGGGTGGTCGTGGACGGTCAGCTCTTCGACGGTGACGCGCAGAGTGGACATGGGACGGCTCCTCGGTTCCGGTTCCGGTTCGGGGACGGGGCTGGGGAAAGGGATATGGGGACGGGGACGGGACGGTGCGTCGCCGCGGCACGGGTGAAGTCGGTCCGCGTGCACGCGAATTGGGTCGGCGCGGTGTCGGGGCCGTGCCCGTCCCCCGCTGCCACCCCACTCTCCACGCCGCCATTTCCGCTGGTCCAGCGGATATCCGGGTGTTAGCCTGCGCCGCGCCCGGCGCGTGGTTCCACGCGGCTCACACAGGAGGTTCGTATGACACGTCGGCCCGTCACGATCGTCACCGGGGGCAGCCGCGGCATCGGTGCGGCGACCTGTCTCCGGCTCGCGGGCGAAGGCCACGATCTGGTGCTGGGGTACGCCCGCGACGAGGCCGCGGCGGAGGCCACGGCCGTGCGCGTACGGGCGGCAGGGGCGCGGTGCGTGACGGTGCGCGGTGACATGTCCGAGGAGTGCGCCGTGGAACGGCTCTTCGACATCGCGGGCGCGGAGCTCGGTTCGGTCACCGGCCTGGTGAACAACGCCGGTGTGACCGGCCCGCTGGGCCGTCTCGTGGACGCCCGGACGGAGGACCTGCGGCGCGTGGTGGAGGTGAACCTCCTCGGGTACCTGCTCTGCTGCCGCCGGGCCGCCCGCGACATGGCGGCCGGCGGGGGCGGGGCGATCGTGAACGTGTCGTCGGCGGCCGCGACCCTCGGCAGCCCCGGCGACTACGTCCACTACGCGGCCACCAAGGCCGCCGTCGACACGTTGACCATCGGCCTGTCCAAGGAGCTCGGTCAGGACCGGATCCGGGTGAACGGGGTGTCGCCGGGCATCATCGAGACCGACATGCACGCGGCCATGGGCGATCCCGACCGGCCCGCCCGCGCCGCCGCCGAGATCCCGCTGGGCCGGGCCGGCCGGCCCGAGGAGATCGCCGGAGCCGTCGCCTGGCTGCTGTCCGAGGACGCCTCGTACACCACGGGCGCCGTCCTGCGGGTGGCCGGCGGCCGATGACCGTCGGGCGGGCCCACGACGCCCCGGTCGGGCGCACCGGGCAGCGGCAGCGGGCAGCCGCCTATGCTGCGGAGATGATCAAGCCGATTGAACTCGTGATATTCGACTGCGACGGAGTGCTGGTCGACAGCGAACGCATCGCCGCGCGCGTCCAGGTCGCGCTGGGAGCGGAGCTCGGCTGGCCCCTGACCGAGGACGAGGTCATCGACCGGTTCATCGGACGTTCCGGCGTCTCCATCCGCGAACAGGTCGCCGCGCGGCTCGGCGAGGAGACCTCCGTCCTGTGGTGGGACAGGTTCGAGCAGCTCCACCGGGATGCCGTGGACACGGCGTTGTCTCCCGTCGAGGGGTTGCCCGAGGCGCTCGACGCGATCACCCTGCCGATGTGTGTCGCCTCCAGCGGCTCCCACGAGAAGATGCGCCACACCCTGGGCCGCACCGGCCTCTACGAGCGTTTCGCGGGTCGCATCCACAGCGCCTCCGAGGTGTCCCGCGGCAAGCCGGCACCGGACCTGTTCCTGTACGCGGCGCAGCGGATGGGGGTCGACCCCGCCGCGTGCGTGGTCGTCGAGGACAGCCGACCGGGCGTTCTGGCGGCCCGCGCCGCGGGCATGCGGTCCTTCGGCTACGCCGGTGGACTCACCCGCCCCGAGCAGCTCGAAGGCCCCGACACCATCGTCTTCGACGACATGCGCGAACTGCCCGGTCTCATCGCCGAGCGGTGACCACCGGACCGTCGCGCCGACGCCGGTCCACGTGTCGATGTCGGCGGCGGTCCCCGCGTCGGTGTCGGCGGCGGTCCCCGGCCGCGCTGCGGACACGGGCACCGTTCGGCGCGTGATCGGCGGGCAATGCCCGACGGCCGGCGGACGACCCGGGGCGGGCGGTCCCGTGAGGATGGTCGCCATGGACCCCGAACTCGAAGCATTCGTACCGCTGTTCCCCCGCACCGACCTCACCGATCCGGTGGCCGCCCGCAAGAGCTTCGCGGAGCTGGCCGCCGCCGTACCCGCCCCGGACCTCACCGACATCGACGTCGAGGACCGTACGGTGCCCGCCGATCCGGCGGTCCGGGTGCGCGTCTACCGCCCGCGCCGGGCGCGGGGCGCCGTCGTCTGGTTGCACGGCGGCGGATTCCTCCTGGGCGATCTGGACACCGAGCACCCGTGGGCCGGCCGGATCGCCGCCGGCTCCGGCGCGGTGGTGATCTCGGTGGACTACCGGCTCGCCCCCGAACACCCCTTCCCCGCCGCCCTGGACGACGCCTACGCCGTACTGGGCTGGGCCGTCGAGAACGCGGCCGAACTCGGCGTCGAACCGGACCGCGTCGCGATCGGCGGCCACAGCGCGGGCGCCAACCTCGCGGCCGCCGCGGCGCTGCGGGCCCGCGACCGGGGCGGGCCTGCGATCCGCTTCCAACTCCTCAACCAGCCGGGGCTCGACGACCGGCAGGACACGTGGTCGGCGCGCAACTTCACCGACACGCCGTGGTTCCACCGTGACAAGGCCGCCGCCGGGTGGCGGCACTACCTCGGCGGCCGGCCCGCGACCCCGTACGCGGCCCCGGCCCGCGCCGAGGACCTGACGGGACTGCCTCCGGCCTACATCGCCACCGCCGAGTTCGACCCGAACCGCGACGAGGGCCTGACCCACGCCCTGCGCCTGCTCCGGGCGGGGGTGTCGGTCGAGGTCCACCAGTGGCCCGGCACCTTCCACGGCTCACAGGCGATCCTGTCCGCCGAGATCTCCCAGCGGCAGAACGCCGAACTCGGCGCCGTCCTGCGGCGTGCCCTGGCCGACTGAACCCCGGCCGGACGGGCCGCGACCACCGGCCCGCCCTCGAAACCCGCCGGACCGCCCCACCGCCCCCCATGCACGCCCCGCGCCCCGCTCACGCACCCGCGCCCGCGCCCCGCGCACACTCACGCACCCGGACACCGAACGAAGGACGAAGGACGGACCCATGAAGCTCCGCTCGAAGATCCGACTGGCGCTCTGCGCCGGCGTGGCCGCGATCACCGCCTGCGCCGGTACGGTGGCGGCGGCTCCCGCCCCGCACACCGCGACCGCGGGGCCCGCCCGCATCGACCCCGCGAAGCTGCGGTCCGCCCTCGACGGCGTCCACCGCGCGGGCGTACCGGGGGTGTTCGGCGAGGTGCGCGACGCCACCCGGACCTGGCGGGGCGCCTCCGGCGTCGCCGACCTCACCACCGGCCGCCCCGTCGGCGCCGACATGCGCCAGCGCGTCGGCAGCATCACCAAGACCTTCACAGCCGCCGCGATCATGCAGCAGGTCGAGCGGGGCCGGATCCGGCTCGACGCCCCCATCGGCGACCACCTGCCCGAGCTGGTGCCGGGGGAACGCGGCAGGAAGATCACGGTCCGGATGCTGCTCAACCACACCAGCGGCCTCCCGGACTACATCGTCCACGCGTTCCCGTCCCTCCAGCAGAACTCGCCCACGAGCCTGGACGACAACCGGTTCCGACGGTTCCGACCGGCCGAACTGATCGCCATGGGCGTGGCCGCGCCGCCCGCGGGCGAGCCGGGGGACCCCGTGGGCGTGTACTCCAACACCAACTACCTGCTCCTCGGCGAGCTCCTGGAACGGGTCACCGGCACCACGGCCGAGCGGTACATCACCCGCAACGTCATCGAACGCGCCGGCCTGCGGCACACCGGTTTCCCGACCGGGCCGCGCATCGACGGACCGCACCCGCGCATGTACGAGGCTCTGTACGGCCTGATCGACCCGCCGCGCGACTACAGCGTCTACGACGCGTCCTGGACGGGAACGGGCGCCGCCCTCGTCTCCACCATGGAGGACCTCAACCGCTTCTACGGCAAGCTGCTCGACGGCAGGATCGTCAGCCGGTCGTCGCTGGAGCAGATGCAGCGCACGGTTCCGGTACGCGCCCTGGACGGTTCGACGATCGTCTACGGCCTCGGCCTGCACAAGGTCGACATCGAGGGTTGCGGCACGTTCTGGGGGCACGACGGCACGGTCTGGGGAGCCAGGACCGTTTCGCTGACCCGGTCCGACGGCGAACGTCAGATGTCGGTCGCGGTCAACCTGGAGCGGTGGAACGAGCGTGACTCCGCGGGGATCCCGCAGCCCCATCCCATCGACGACGCCCTGTCGACGCTGCACCGGCAGGCACTGTGCGGCACCGGGGCGCCGACACCGACCCCGACGCCGTAGGGCGCGCACGTCCGGGCGGTGCGGATCACCCGAAGGCGGCGCGGGTCGCCGGGCCGTAGACGCCGTGCGGATCGCCCTTGATGCTGCGGTCCCGCTGCAACTGGGCCACGCCGCGTTCGGTCTGCGCGTCGTAGACGCCGGTCGTCGAGACGTACGTGAACCCCTGCCCGTGCAGCCGTTCCTGAAGGTCGCGCACCTCGGCGCCCCGGTCTCCGGGACGGAGGGTGCCGGGGGTCGCCGGCGACGGCTTCGCGGCAGTCGCGGGCGGTGTCCGGGGCGGTGTGGGGGTCGGGGTGGGCGGCGGCGTGGGGGACGTCGCCGTCGTGGACCCGGCCGGTGTGGTGGAGGGTGCGGCGGTGGACGTGCCGGACCCGGATCCGGAGGGGGCGGTCCCGGCCGCCGGGGCGTGCGGATCGGTGGTGCCGTCGGTGCCCGGGCTGCGGGCCGGCAGGACGGGAACGGACAGCTCCGGCGGCGGGACGGCCCGTGCGGGCTCCGGTTCGGGGGAACGGAGCAGCACCACGAGGGTGCCCGCGGCGGCGAGCGCGAGCAGCGCGAGCACCACCAACGGCCGCCGGTTCCCGCTCCGTCCCTCGACGGGGGACGCCTGCGCCGCCGGGGCACCCGTCGGGGCCGGCGCCCGTACCGGCACCGCAGACGGGCCGAGCGGCCAGGCGGGGGTCGTGACGGGGGCCGGGTTCGCGGGCGGGGTGACGTACGGGCGTACGAGCAGGCGGTCGTCGGGAACGGTTCCGCTCTGCTCGGTGTGGTGCGACACGCTGGTCTCCGGACTGGGGCGTCGTGCGGACGGGCCGACGGGGGCCGCCGGGAGGGAGCCGCCGGGGCCGGTCGGGGGCGCTGCCGGGCGGCTGCCCGACAGCGGGGGAAGAAGGACGGGGGTCGGTGCGGCGGTGCGGTACCGACCCCCGTCCGGCCGGTCAGGCCCTGCGCCGCCGGGCGACCAGGGCCGTACTCGCTCCGGCTGCCGCCACCGCGGTCCCGCCGCCGGGGAGGGGTGCCACCGCTCCCCGGCCGGCCGGACCCGGCGAGCGATCCCCGGCCGCTCGGCCACCGGGTGCCTCGCGGTAGGTGCCGCTGCCCTCGGGCCCGCCACGGAAGTCCGCGTTCCCGCCGACCACGACGCCGGCCTCCCCGCCGCGGGCCCGGCGGGCATGACCCGCCACGACGTCCCCGTGGAGACGGGCCGCACCGAGGAGGGTGAGGGCGGGGGTGGGCGGTGACGTGGGACGGACGGGCATCGACATCTGGGGTATCTCCGAGGGCAGCCCTTACGGCGGTTCTTGATCGGACTCTTTCCCTCCGGGACCACTCCGGTCAAGCCGGATGCCCGATCCACCCCATTCATCCACTGTGTACGGGACGGACCCGGTCCGCATCTGCCGTCGGGGCGCCGATTCCGTCGGCCGGGAGGGCTGTTGCCCGATGTGGGCGGGTGCGTCAGTGGTCGACCGGGGACGCGTTCCCGGGGCGCTCGCGGACCGGCTCGACCGGCCCGCCGAGCCGGTGGTCGGGGACTTCGGTGACGGGCGCCGCCGGGTACCGGCAGGCGGCGGCCACCGTGAGCGCCGCGAGCAGCATGAGGACGGCTCCCGTCAGCGGGGCGGCGGCCACGGAGACCCGGTCCACCACGAGGCCGCCGGTGAGCGCGCCCGCCGCGATGGCGAGGTTGAACATGGCGACCATCAGGGAGGAGGCGGCCTCGGACGCCTGCGGTGCGGCCTTGAGCATCCAGCTCTGGAGGCTGACGGAGACCCCGCCGTACACGAGTCCCCAGACGAGCAACAGGCCTGTTCCGACGGGTGCTCCGGGCAGCAGGGCTATCAGCGTGAGGACGACGGCCAGGCCGGCGCCGACGGTGAGCAGCGTACGACGCGGGTCTCGCGGCCCGGCCAGGAAGTTCCCGGCGACCCCGGCGACCCCGTAGCCGAGGAGGAGGGTGCTGATCGAGCCCGGCGCGACCCCGGAGACGTCCCGCAGGACCGGGGTGACGAAGGTGTAGGCGGCGAACTGGCCCGTCACCACCAGGAACGTGACGATGACCCCGGCGCGGACGCCGCGGTTGTGGCGGAGCAGGGCGGGCAGTTCGGCGAGGGCGACGGGCCTGTTCGGGGGGAGCGCGGGCAGCAGGAGGAGCAGGGCGACCAGGGTGACGACGCCGAGGGCGCCGACGGCGGCGAAGGCCGTGCGCCAGCTGCCGAGTTCGCCGAGCAGGGTCCCCGCGGGCACGCCGAGCACCGAGGCCGTGGGGACTCCGCCGAAGATCACGGCGGTGGCCCGGCCGACGTGGCGGGCGGGGACCAGCCGGACGGCGAGCCCGCCCGCCACGGCCCAGAACCCGCCGACGCTGATGCCGACGAGCAGCCGGGCGGCCAGCACGACGGCGAAGGACGGGGCGACGGCGGCGACCAGATTGGCGACGGCCATCAGCGCGATGAGCAGGCACAGCACGTGCCGCCGGTCGACTCGGGCGGCGCCGACGGTGACGAGCGGGGCGCAGAACCCGGCGACGAGGCCGGGGACGGTCACCATCAACCCGGCGGTCCCGTCGGACACCCCGAGCGCGGCCCCGACGGGCGTCAGGAGCCCGACGGGCAGCAGTTCGGAGGTGATCAGCCCGAAGATTCCCAGCGAAACGGCCGCCACGGCCGCCCACCCCTTCACGGCACCCGCACCTTCGACCGGCCCCCCAGCGGAATCACGGCCCGGGTCGACGGCGGGGCCGGGGCCGCCTTCAGGGGCGACGCCGGAGCCGGAGCCGGAATCAGGGCCGGCTCCGAAATCAGGGCCTGCCCCGGGCCCGGGCTGGGTCCCGGGCTCGGGCTCGGGCTCGGGCTCGGGCTGGGTCTCGTGCTCGGGCTGGGTCCCGGTTTCGGGCCCGGGCTGGGTCCTGGTCTCGGGCCCGGTTTCATACCCGGGCCCGGTCTCCGGCGCGGTCTCCGGCTCGGGCCCGGTCTCGGAATCCGGCCCGGTTTCAGGCTCGGAACCGGGCTCGGGCCCGGTCTCGGAATCGGTTTCGGGCTCGGGCTCGGGGGTGTTGGGCGCGGCGGCGAAGGGCATGTGCGGGGCTCCGTACGGGTGGGTGGTCCGGCGGGGTGCGCGCGGCACGGTGGCGCCGGGCTTCGGGGGTCGCGCCTCCCCCGTCGCCCGCGCCACCGTGTCGTGCCGTCGGCGGTCGGGCCCATTCTGCGGCGGTGGCCACCGGTTCGGCCCCGCCGCAGAGAATCGATTCAGCAAAGGTCGCGCCGGACACCCCGACCCCCGGCACCAACCCCGAACCCGACCCGTCGTCACCCGGACGCGTGAGGTTCGCCCTCGGCGGGCCGCCGACTGCGGCATGGTGGTCGGATGCAGTTACGCCGGGCCGCCCTGCCCCTCTCCCTGCTGGCCCTCCTCGCGAGCGCCGGCTGCGTCTCCGTCGGCCCGGAGTCCGGTGCCGCCGGCCCGGTGCGCGGTTCCACGCCGCCGCTCGGTCGGCAGGACGCTCCCGAGGGACGTCGCGCCGATGACGGCCCGCCGGAATCCCTGCCCCTGAGCCCGTTGCCCGACCCGGAGCCCGATCCCCCGCACCCCGGGGCCGGGTCGGACGACCGGCCGCAAGGGGAGTTGCGGGACGACGTACGGGATGCCCCGGCCGCCGCTCCCCGCACCCGCAAGGCGGACCCGCCCGCTCGCCGGCACGCGAAGCCGACCGCGCCCCGGCGCGTTCGGCCGGCGCAGCCCACGCCGCCGCGCGTGCCCCGCCCGGCGGCCCCGCGCCTGCCCCGGGGCGAGGAACTGTGCGCGGCCGCCGAGGGCACCGTCCCGCCCTCGGTCGTCGACCTGTGCGTGCGCCAGTACGGCCACTGATCGACCGTTCCGACCGTCACGACCGGCCGGCCCCTCGGGCGTCCGCCGACCGCCCGCCCGACCGTCACGACCCCGCCCCCCCTCTCCGACGCCTCCGTGCCCCGCGCGACAGACTTGACCCTCACACCGTGTCAGGCCGTGCACTTGGAGACGTCATGTTCACCATCGGAGACTTCGCCAAGCACGGCCGGGTATCGGTCCGCATGCTGCGTCACTACGACGCCCTCGGACTGCTGCGCCCGGCGCGTGTCGACCCGACGAGCGGCTACCGCTTCTACGAGGCGGCCCAGCTGGCCCGCCTCAACCGCGTCATCGCGCTCAAGGACCTCGGCTTCACCCTGGAACAGGTGGGGGCGGTCCTCGACGAGAAGGTGACCCCGGAGCAACTGCGCGGAATGCTGCGGCTGCGCCGGGCGGAACTGGAGAGCGCCGTGGCCGAGGCGACCGCCCGCCTCAACCGGGTCGGGACGAGGCTCCGGACCATCGAGAACGAGGGAACCATGCCCACGGACGAAATCGTCGTCAAGAGCCTGCCGCCCGTCCGGCTGGCCGAACTGACCGGCATATCGGCGAGCTACGCCCCACAGGACGTCGGGCCGGTCATCGGCCCCCTGTTCGAGGAGCTGTGCCGCCGCCTGGAGGCTGCCGGGCTCGCCCCGACGGGGCCGGGCCTCGCCCGCTACGAGGATGCTCCGGACGCCGAGCCGGGCTCCGTCCTGGTGCGCGCCGGGCTGCCCGTGGCGACGGGCGTGCGCGTCGAGGACCTCGGGGCCGGGGTACGGATCGTGGAGCTGCCCGGGGTCGAGCGGGCGGCGACGGTGGTGCACCGGGGCTCGATGGACGGCGTGTTGCCGACCGCGCAGGCCCTGGCCCGGTGGATAGACGCGCACGGCCACCGCTCCGCCGGGTACGCCCGCGAGCTGACCCTGGCCTGCCCCGACGACCCGGAGCAGTGGGTCACCGAGCTTCAGGAACCGCTGGCCTCCTGACCGGACGGCGGCGGTCGCGGACGGACGCGCAGCGCCGGACCGTACCCTCGCGGGCGGTCCGCAGCCGGCGCAGCGCCCCGTGCCCGCGCCGCCGCCACTCGGCACCCGGCAGTCCGGCGCGCCGGCCGCCGCCGCTGATCAGGGCGTTGACCGGGGCGTGCGGATCGGCGGCGACCCCCTTGGCGATGAGCACGCCCACCACGAGCGGCACCAGCGCCACGGCCAGGGCCGAGCCGGCGGTGGTCACGTGCCGCATGCGGGGACGCCGCGCGGCCGTCGCGGCGTACGAAGGGGGTGCTGAGGTCATGACGTCATTCCATCAACGGCGGCGCTCCGGGGAATCGGGGCGGATACTCAGGCCGTTGCGGGTGAGGTACTCAGTCGGACGCGGGTGGAGAGGGGTGCGCGATGGCCGGTGGGCACGGGGAGGGCTTCGAACCGGCGGACGGTGACGGTCCGCCGACGGATCCGCAGGCGCGGGCGGCCGAGTTGCGCACCGCGTACGAGGGGCTGTTGCAGATCCGCCGCCTGCTGGGCGACGGTACGGACGCCCCCGCGCCGTGGGAGCTGCGGGCCGTGCCGCGAGCGGTGGCCCTGGTGCTGGAGGCGGCGGGTTTCCCCCCGTCGGCGCTGGACTCCGGTGGCCGACGCAGCCGGACCGGCTACCGGGTCGCCGGCGGCACGGACGGCAGCGGCACCGGCGGCCCGGCACGCGCCCCGGTGACGGTGACCTGGCCCGGCCCCGCCGGTTCGGGCGCCGCCGAGGAGGAACGGGAGCGGTTGACGGCCTGCGCGGCGGAACTGGAGCGGCACGGATGGGAGTGCCTGCTGTACCGGGGGCCGCGGGGTCGACGCTTCCTGGAGGTCGAACCGCCCCGCTGACCCGTCCGCCGACACCCCTCACATCAGGTCAGGGTGAGCAGAACCACGTCGACCTCCTCGCCGCGCGCCAGGGCGAAGTCGCGGGTGCGTCCGGTGACGGTGAATCCGCACTTCTCCAGGACCCGGATCGAGCCCGCGTTGTCGGCGGCGGCGCCCGCGTGGAGCGGCCGGGTGTCCACCAGGTCCAGCAGGGCGCCGAGCGCCGCGGTGGCGATGCCCCGGCCCCAGTGCTCGGGCCCGATCAGGTAGGTGACCTCGCGCTCCTGCGGCGGCCCGAAGACCGCCGCGTTCCCGACGACCACGCCGTCGGCGACGACGGTCCGCAGGACGACGGTCGGGTCGCGGCGGAGCTTGCTCCAGTGGGCTTCGAAGGCGTCCCGGTCGTAGTGGTGGGCGCGGGTCATGGCCGCCATGTGCCGGAGGCCCGGGTCGGTCACCTGGACCCAGAACACCTCCAGGTCCTCGTCCCGCACCTCGCGCAGTTCCAGCTCCACGCCTCCCCCTCCGCCCTCGTCACGACGCCATCGTCACGACGCAATCGTCCCGAAGCGATCGCCCCGACGCAATCGTCCCGACGCCCGCCCCCACCCCGGGCGGTGCACCGGCCCGCCGGGCCTCAGGTGTCGTCACGGTAGCGCAGCAGCCGCAGGGCGTTGGCGACGACGACGAGCGTGGAGCCCTCGTGGACGAGGACGGCGGGGCCGATGCCCATGCCCAGGGCCGTGGCCGGTACGAGGACGGCGACGATGCCGAGGCTCAGCCACAGGTTCTGCCGGATCACCCGGGCGGCGCGGCGGCTGAGTCCGGTGATGAACGGCAGCCGCCGCAGGTCGTCGGACATCAGGGCGATGTCCGCGGTCTCCAGGGCCACCGCGGAGCCCGCGGCGCCCATGGCGACACCGACGGTGGCTCCGGCCATCGCCGGGGCGTCGTTCACCCCGTCGCCGATCATGGCCGTACGGGCCGTGCGGCGCAGTCGGGTCACCTCGGTGACCTTGTCCTGCGGCATCAGGCCGCCGCGGACCTCGTCGAGGCCGAGGGCCCGGCCGACGGCGTCGGCGACCCGTTGGTCGTCGCCGGAGAGCATCACGGTGCGGGTGACTCCGAGGGCGCGCAGGGCGGCCACCGTTTCGGCGGCCTCGGCGCGGGGCGCGTCCATCAGGCCGAGGGTGCCGAGCCAGCGGTCGCCTCGGCGGACGACCATCGTGGTGCGCCCGGTGCGGGCGAGGGCCTCCGTGCGCTCGCGCAGGGCGGTGGGGACGGGGGCGCCGGTGAGGGTGTCGGCGTAGGACAGGCTGCCGATGTGGACGCTCTCGCCGTCGACCTCGGCGATGACGCCGCGGCCGATGACGGCGCGCAGGTTGACGGCCTCGGCGGCCGGGGCGGTGCCGGTCAGGAGAGCGGGTGCGTCGCGGACGACGGCCTGGGCGAGCGGGTGGTCGCTGAGCCGCTGGGCGGCGATGGCGGTGCGCAGGAGGTCCTCGCGGGCCGCGCCGTCGGCGGTCTCCACCTCGGTGAGGCGGGGGCGTCCCTCGGTGAGGGTGCCGGTCTTGTCGAAGGCGATGGTGCGCAGCCGGCCGAACTCCTCCAGGGGTGCGCCGCCCTTGACGAGGACTCCCCCGCGGGCGGCGCGTCCGACGGCGCTGAGGACGGCCGCGGGAGTGGCGATGGCGAGCGCGCAGGGGCTGGCGGCGACCAGTACGGCCATGGCCCGGTAGAGGCTGTCGGTGAAGGGCTCGCCGCTGAGGGCGCCGTAGACCAGTAGGGCGGCGACGAGGGCGAGGACGCCCGGGACGAACACCTTCTGGAAGCGGTCGGTGAAGCGTTGGGTCGGTGAGGTGCGCTCCTCCGCGTCCCGGACCAGGCGTACGACGCGGGCCAGGGTGTTGTCGCGGTTGAGGTGGGTGACGATCACGTCGAGGGTGCCGGAGCCGTTGACGGTGCCGGCGTGGACGCGTGCTCCGGGGTCGACGGCGGCCGGGGCGGCGAGGGCTGCGGCGGGGTCGGGGACGGGCTCCTTGTCGACGGGGACGCTCTCGCCGGTGATGGGTGACTGGTCGACGCTGCTGCGGCCCGCGGCGACGAACCCGTCGGCGGGTACGCGGGTGTGCGGGCGGACCAGGACGGTGTCGCCGACGGCGAGTTCCTCCACGGACACCTCGGCGGGCTCGCCCCCGTTCCGGCGGACGAGGGCGGTGCGGGGGACGAGTTCGCCGAGGGCCTCGATGGAGCGTCGGGCGCGGCCCATCGCGTACTCCTCCAGGGCGTGGCCGAGGCTGAACAGCACGAGGAGGACGGCGCCCTCCTCCCAGCGTCCGATCACGGCGGCGCCGGCGGCGGCGACGAGCATGAGGAAATCGACCTGGAACCTGCCCCGCCGCAGGGTGCCGATGGCTTCACGGAGGGTGAAGAACCCGCCGAACACGTACGCGGCCACGAAGAGGGCCCGGGATGCGGGGCCGCCGTTGCCGGTCAGCTGGAGGGTCAGTCCGGTGAGGTAGACGGCGAGGGCGAGCAGGGCGCTGACCAGTTCGGCGCGCTCACCGGCCTTCCGCACCACGCTCCGCACCGGGTTCCGCACAGGGTTCGGCGCGACGTTCCGAATGGCGTTCCGCATCTCGGTCTCCATGACATCAATATATCAAGACTTCTAAATATGTGAACCTGTGCACGTCCTGATCTTCTGATCTAGGGTGACGGCCATGGAACCGGCCATGGACCCCGCCGCAGCGCCCCACCTGCTCACCGAGCCGGCCGCGGCAGCGGCCGCGGAGGTCATGCAGGGCCTCGCCTCCCCCGCCAGGATCCGCATCCTGGCCCGCCTGCTGCACGCGCCGTGCTCCGTCGGGGAACTCGCCGACGACCTCGCCCTCGGTCAGCCCACCGTCTCCAACCACCTGCGCCTGCTGCGCCACCTCGACCTGGTCACGGGCCGCCGCGACGGCCGCAGCGTGGTCTACGAACTGCACGACGCGCACGTCGGGGACCTGCTCCGACAGGTACTGGCGCACGTCCACCACGCCCCCGGGGCATAGCCCCGGAGGCCGGACACAGGGGCCGGGCGAACGCGGAGGGGCGCGGACCGGCTGCCCGGTCCGCGCCCCTCCCCTCACCGCTGTCCGGCTACGGAGCGCCGAAGGTCAGCGTCAGCTGCGGCGTCCCTTCGTTCGCCGCCGCCTCGGAGGACCACAGCCACAGGGCGTCGGTGCCGGCACCGGTCAGTGCCAGGCCGTAGCCACCGCCCAGCGCGCCCGCGACGGTGGCCGTGTTCAGGCCCGTGGTGTGCACGGCGGAGCCGTCCGGGATCCCGGCGAAGGAGCCGAGCGCCGGGGAGCCGAGCGCCGGACGGTTGTTGTACGTGGTCCCGTCCTCCGTCCACGCCCCGGTGATCGGGACGACCGAGACGGTGTCGGTGGTGCCCGCGCCGGCCATGGTGCTGGTCTTCACGCCGAGCGTGGCCGACTTGAGCACCGTGCCCGCGGGTGCGGCGGGCAGGTTGAACCGCAGGTAACTCGCGTACGCCGAGCTGCCGCGGACGGCGAGGGAGCCCGAGGCCCCGTAGTTGGTGCCCGGGGCGCCCGCGTTGGCGTACGTGTCCTCGGCGGCGGTGACCCGGACGACGGAGTCGGCCGGGGCGGAGGCGAGGGCGTGGTGGTTCTGCACCTGCGCCGCGCTCAGGACGGTCGGGTAGACGGCGGTCTCGTCGAGTTGGCCCGCCCAGTGCTCGCTGGTGGGACGGTCCGGCCAGCCGCCGAGCCCGTCACCGCCGACGCGCCAGAAGCCCGAGAAGTTCTCGTGCGTGGTGACGTTGAGGGTGCCCCGCTGGACGCCGTCGACGTACAGGGTCATGCCGCCCGGCCCCTGGGTGGCGACGACGTGGTGCCATTGGTTGTCGTTGTAGGCGCCGGGCGTGGTGATGGTGCGGGTGGCGCCCGTGTACACGCCGAAGACCAATCGGCCGTCGTTGGTCATGTAGACGTGCTTGTCGTACTGGCTGCTGGAGTTGATCTGCTGGTTGCCGAAGCCGACGAGCTTGCCGCCGCGGGTGGTGTTCGTCCGGAACCAGGTCTCGACGCTGTAGGTACTGCCGACCGACTGCCGCTGGTCGCCGTACACGTGGGCGTTCGTCCCGTTGAAGCCGATCGCCGTGCTCGCGCCGGACACCGCGGCGGGCGTCTGGCGCAGGGCCGGCCCGTTCAGGTGCACGCCGGCCTGGTTGCCGCCGTCCGAGGAGTCCGCGACGTAGGGCGCGGCCGATTCGTCGTAGCGCCAGAACAACTGGGCACCGTCGGCGCGGACCCTGCTCGGGTACGCCTCCGCCGACGTCGGGACGGTCACGGCCGCCGTCGCCGACGGGGCGCTGGTGTTGCCCGCCGCGTCGGTGGCCGTCACCCGGTAGGTGTACGACTGGCCGGCCTGGGCGGTGGTGTCCGTCCAGGAGGCCTGCGGTCGACGGAAGAACAGCGAGTCTGCGGTCACCGTCGCGATGGGCGAGGCGGCACCGTTGCGGAAGATCCGGTAGGTCAGGGCGCTGTCGTCCAGGTCGAGGCTGGTGCGCCAGCGCACCTGGACGCCGCCCGGCCCGAACGCGGAGGCGCTCGCGACGGGCACCGTCGGCGCACCGGTGTCACCGGTGGAGGAGAAGCGCGTCAGGCCCTGCTGCGCCGCCCCGTTGACGGTGGTGAACTCACCACCGACCCACAGGTACTGGGCGCCGCCCTTCGAGCCGACCGTCATCACGCGCGGACCGATGCCCTCGCCGATGCCGTCGTTGGTGTCGGGGGCCCAACCCAACTTGCCGACACCGGTGGTCGGCTGTGCCAACAGGTGGTGGCGCTGCCCGTCGGGGAACTCGCCGACGCTGGCGCAGTCGTGCGCGTGCGAGGCGCTGTACAGCACGCTCCCGTACGGCAGCACGGCCTGGGTGGCGCCCAGGCAGGTGTCGCGCCAGCGCTGGCCGAAGCCGTCGAGGTCGAGGGCGATGCGGCCGTCGAAGACACCTCCGCCGGTGCCCTCGTTCGCGGTGTAGAAGCCGGTCCCGTCGGTGGCGATGTCCTTGACGACCGAGTTCGTCTCGATGAAGCCCGCGTACGACTTGGTGACGGCGCCGCTCGTGGCGTCGACGACGGCCAGTGCGTGCGTATTCGTTCCGTTCACGGTGAAGAAGTCCCCGCCGAGCAGGACGTTCTTGCCGTCCGGGGTTACCTCGACGGCGCGCCCCGGGTCGTCCGCGTTGGCCGTGAAGGGGCGCAGGGCCCCGTCGGCGGTGGCGACGGCGGCGAAGCGCTGCCGGGACTGGCCTGCGACGGTGAGGAAGTCGCCGCCCGCGTAGACCGTGTCGCCGGTGACGGCGATGGCCCGTACGGTGGCCGCGAACGCGGGGCGGAAGGACTGCTTCACCGTGCAGGTCGCCACGTCGATCGCGGCCATGCTGGAGACCGGCGTGCCGTTGACGGCGCCGAAGTAGCCGCCCGCGTACAAGGTCTTCTTGTCGGGCGAGACGGTGAGCGCGCGGACGGTGGCCGTTCCCGAGCCGACCGTGAAGGACAGGTTGCAGGCGGTCGGGGCGCCGGTCGCGGCGTCGAGCGCCGCGAAGTTCACCACCGGCTTCTCGCTGCCCCCGGCGCCCGCGGGCGGGCGTACGGCGGAGAAGGTTCCGCCGACGAAGACCGTGCCGCCCGCCTCCGCGAGGGCCCAGACCACGCCGTTGGGCTGCCAGGTCGGCAGTGCGTCGGCGGTGAAGGCCACGGGTGGGGTGACGGCCGTGGCCTGCGGGGCGAAACCGAGGCCGACGACCGCCCCGGTACCGGCCAGGGACAGGGCGAGAGCGGCCGCCGGCCCTCTGGATCTGCGCATGAACCCCCCAGTTCGTTGTGCGTGGTAATGCGCGTGCGCCGCGCCGGGTGCACGGCGCACGACCGTACGCCCGCGTGGCCGTGGACGGGTGAACGGACGTACGTACGGGCGCACCCTAGGGCGAATCAGCGGCCCGGTCATCAAAATTGACCTATCAGGCGCAGAACCGGTCGAAAATTCGCAGCCACGACCCGTCTCGGGCGACCTCGACGTCCGGGAACGGTCGCGCCGCGGAGCCGCCGCGGCACGGCGACCGACCCGGCCGGCCCCCTGGGCACGGCCGACCGCGGGCGGCGGCGCACGTCAACCGCGCGGATCCCGGGCCACCCCTTCGCACAGGGTCACCCGCCGAAAACAGCCCCGCCCGGCGCCGCGCCCCTCTACCGTGCCCTCAAGGCGGGGGACGGGCCATGGCACCGAAGGGCGGGGCGGATGGACGAAGAAGAAGACATGCGGCTGGCGAGGATGACTCCGGAGATCTCCCGGCGCACCCTCACGATGCTGCGCGGCCTCGCCGGGCTGGAGCCGCCGGAGCAGGTGCCCGAGGACGCCATGATCGTCGCGGACGGGATCCTCGCCGACCACGGCACCGACGGACTGCGGGTGCTGGCGATGACCCTGGCCGCCTGGGCGACGGCACAGATCGAGAACGTCGCCGAGCTGAGCCGGCGCAGCCACGAGGCGGTGCTCGACGCCATGGAGCTGGCCTGCCTGGAGGCCGCCGCGGAGGAGTAGCCGGGGCCCGGCGGCCCGCCGCCCGCGGCGTCCGGAGCCCGTGGGGGCGGCGGCCGCCGCGGGCCCGCGCACACCCGCGGCGACGCGTCGGCGCCATCCTGGCCCGCGTCGGCGACACTGGGATGAGCAGAAGGCTGTGGGGGGTCGTGATCGGAGGCCGTCGTGAGCACACCTTCCCCTATCCGGATCGCCGCCGTCCTGTCCACCGAGCACCGGGGACGATTGATGTCCCACGCCCGGGAGGTCAATTTCCGCGAGGGTTCGCGGATCTTCGACGAGGGCGGCCGGGCCGATTCGTTCTGGATCGTGCGCTCGGGCACGGTGACCCTTGAGATACCCGTGCCGGGCCACCGCTCCGCTCCCGTGGAGAGCCTCGGTCCCGGCGAACTCGTCGGCTGGTCCTGGCTTTTCCCGCCGTACGTGTGGCAGTTGAGCGCCGAGGCGATGACCCCGGTACGGGCGTACGAGTTCGACGGACCGACCGTCCGCCTGCTCATGGACGCCGATCCCGCCTTCGGTTCCGCCGTCGGGCACTGGGTCGGACGCGTCCTCGCCGTCCGCCTCCAGCAGACCCGCACCCGGCTCATGGACCTCTACGCCCCGCGCACCGGTGCGACCCGCTGAGCCCCCGGAACCCGCTGAAGAAAGGTTTCGGGGTGGGTGTTCGGCCGATTCGCGGATCCGCTCCCCCACAGGTCACGCCCGCCGCCACCGCTGCGGACTGCACACATGCGCTTACGATCGGTGACGAGAAATGGGGGTACGAACGGGCTTTCCGGTCGCGGATGGGCAAGACTCCCGTCCGTTATCCGAAACGCCGACCCGAGGAGTGTTCGAAATGCGGTCCATCACCAGGAATCTGGGGCTGGCCTCCGGCGCCATGGCGCTCACCGCCGTCACCGCGCTCGCCGGAACGGGCGCCGCCGGCGCGGCGCCGGCCGGGACGCAGAGCCTGTTCGCGCCGTCCGCGCTCGTGGTCAGCCTGACGGCGGGCGAGGACGTGGACAGCGGCACGGTGCTGCGCGCGGCAACGCTGACGTGCTCTCCGGCGCCCGGCGGCACGCACCCCGACCCGGCTGCCGCGTGCGCCGAACTGCGGGCGAACGGACCGATGTTGGACGCCCTCGCCGAGCCCCGCCCGGACGTGGCGTGTACCAGGGAGTGGGACCCGATGACGGTCACCGCGGTCGGGGTGTGGGAGGGGCGCAAACTGAGCTACACCTACACCTTCGGCAACCCGTGCGGCCTGCGCGCCAGCAACGGCGTGCTGTTCGGGATCTGAGGCCGGGCCGGCCGGGCGGCCCCGCCGCAACGCCGCGTTCCCGTCAGCCCAGTTCGAGGCTCGTGATCCCGTACAGGCCGGCCAGGTCCAGATCCGGCACCGGTCCCGTGTACATGCGGGCGGTCTCGAAGACCGGGGCCAGGCCCAGGCCGGTGGCCAGGGCGGTCGCCGCCGGGTTCACGTCGGGTACGTCCAGGACGACCTCCCCGCCAGGGGCGTACCCGGCGAGGCGCCGCAGCAGGGCGGCGGCGACCTCCGGGGCCTCGGCGTAGAGCGGTCCGACCCGGGGGGCGCCGGAACCGCACGGGCGGATCACGCCGAGGCCCACGATCCGCCCGTCGCGGACGGCCGCGCGGGCGGTGTGGCCGGGCAGCGCCGTCCAGAGGGAGAGGAAGGCGTCGCGGGGTTCGGGGAAGAAGCGGCGGTCGTAGGCGGCGAGCCGGGCGAAGGGCAGGGCCGCCGCGTCGACGATCTCGATGCCGGCGGCGTCCTCGCCGGGGCCGCCGCCGGGAACCCCCTGGTGGCGCATGTTCGTCCAGGCGGAACGGAACCCGGACGCCCGGTAGTTGTCCTGTTGGTCGACGACCCCGTCCAACCCGACCAGCCGTCCGGCGAGCCGGGCCGTCGCGGCCCGCCACACCTGGATCCCGTAGCCCTGTCCGCGCAGGTCGGGGCGGGTGATGTAGAAGCCGATGAAGCCGAAGCCGGTGCCGTAGCGGACGGCCGAGACGCAGGCCGCCGGTTCCCCGTCGAGCCGACCCACGAGGAAGCCCTCCGGGTCGGCGGCCGCGAAGGCGAACCGGTCGGAGTTCCCCGGGTCCCAGCCCTCCGCATCGGCCCAGGAGCGCATCAGTTCCATGTCGGCGGCGCCGGCGCCGGTGATCTCGAATCCCGTCATGCCCGGTGTTGTACCAGAACCGACCGGTCCCGGACCGTGAACCGGCCGCCCGGCGGACCGGGGCCGGTGGGAACGCGGCCGGCGGGAACGGGGCCGGCGGGAACGGGCCGTGCCGAATGCGGTCGCGGCGGCGGGCGTGCGCTGCGTAGGGTCGCGGCATGGGAAAGCCGCTCGTCGCAGTGTTCAGTGGGGCAGGGATGTCCACGGATTCCGGCATTCCGGACTACCGGGGGCCGCAGGGGCTGTGGCGGCGCGATCCCGACGCCGAGAAGCTCGTGACGTACGAGCACTACATGGCCGATCCGGAGATCCGCCGCCGGTCCTGGCTGATGCGCGCCGAGGTGTGGGCAGCCGCACCGCGACCCAACGCGGCACACCTGGCCGTGGCGGAGCTGGAGCGCGGCGGCACCCCGGTGCGGGTGATCACGCAGAACGTCGACGGGTTGCACCAGTTGGCGGGGATGCCCGCGCGCAAGGTGTTCGAACTGCACGGGACGGCCCGGTCCGTGGTGTGCACCGGCTGCGGGGCCCGGTCCGGGGCGGACGAGGTGCTGGCCCGGGTGGCCGCCGGGGAGCCCGACCCGCCCTGTTCGGACTGCGGCGGGATCCTGAAGACGGCCACCGTGATGTTCGGGCAGCGGCTCGACCCGGAAGTACTGGCTCGGGCGGTGGCCGTGGCCAAGGGCAGCCAGGTCTTCATCGCCGTCGGCACCAGCCTCCAGGTCCAGCCCGCCGCCTCGCTGGCCGGGATGGCGGCCGAGGCCGGGGCCCGGCTGATCATCGTGAACGCGGAGGAGACCCCGTACGACGCGCTGGCCGACGAGGTCGTCCGCGAGCCGATCGGCACCGCGCTGCCCGCCCTCCTGACCCGGATCGCCGCCGAGGGCGCCTGAGCCGGCGGACACCGGGGCCCGTCGCCTGCCCGTCCGGGCCGTCGGCTGACGGACGCTTGACCGCTGACGGCCGGTCGTCCTCGGCCGCCGGCCCTGCGTCAGTGGGCCCCGGTCATTCGCCGTCGGCGGCCCGGCGCATCACGGCGACGTCGAGCTTCTTCATCTTGTACATGGCGTTCATGGCCCGCGCGGCCCGCTCCGGATCCGGGTCGGCGACCAGGTCGAGGGCCTCGGTCGGTGTGACCTGCCAGGACACTCCGAACTTGTCCTTGAGCCAGCCGCACGGGCCCTCCTCACCACCGTCCCGGGTCAGCTCCGCCCAGTAGTGGTCCGTCTCTTCCTGGTCGGCGCAGTGGATCTGGAAGGAGACGGCCTCGCTGAAGGTGAACTGCGGGCCTCCGTTGAGGCCGATGAACCTCTGCCCGTTGATCTCGAACTCGACCACCATCACCTCGCCCGCCGTGCCGGGTCCCGCGTCGGTGTAGCGGCCGATCCTGCCCCGCTTGCCGTCCTTGAAGACGGACAGGTAGAAGTCGGCGGCCTCCTCGGCCCTGCCGTCGAACCACAGACACGTGGTGAAACCCTTGGTGACCATGACTGCCTCCAGTCGGAAGGGGACGGGACCTCGCGTCCCACAACCAACAGACCGGCCCCGCGCCCGAAACTCATCGGTGGGCGCGGGGCCGGTCCACAGGTCCACTCCTGCGGGCTACATCTCCAGCATGCGGTCGACGACCCGCTCGGCCGCCTTGCCCTCGTCGAGGTCGCAGAACTCCTCGCGGAAGGCCTGCCGTGCCGGGGCGTACTCGGCGCCCAGCGCGTCGGCGTTGCGCACGGCCTCGATCAGGCTCGCGGAGTCCCGCAGCAGCGGGCCCGGCGCCTTCTTCTCCAGGTCGAAGGTGAAGCCGCGCAGCGTGGTGCGGTAGTGCTCCAGGTCGTAGGCGAACATCAGGATCGGCCGGTCCGTGAGCGCGAAGTCGCAGATCGCGGAGGAGTAGTCCGAGATCAGCACGTCGGCGACGAGCAGCAGGTCCGTGGTGTCGGGCCAGTTGGACACGTCGACGACGAATCCGTCGCGGACGCCGTCGCGGACCTGCTCGGTCACCCGGTAGTGGCTGCGGACGAGCAGGACGTGGTCCTCGCCGAGTTCGCGCCGGGCGGCTTCGAGGTCGATCCGCAGGTCGAGCTTGTAGCCGCCGCTCCAACCCTCCTGGTTCTCGCGCCAGGTGGGGAGGTAGAGGACGACCTTCTTGTCCTCGGGCAGGCCGAGCCGGCGCCGGACCGCCGCCGCCCGCTCCGCGTCGGGCCGCACGAGGGCGTCCGTGCGGGGGCTACCGGCCTCGATGACCTCGCCGTCGTAGCCGAGGGCACGCTTGAGGACGGGGGTGGCGTAGGAGCTCGGGGAGGCGAGCAGCGACCACTGGGCGCTGTCGTGGCGCAGGCCCTCCAGCACGTCGGGGCTGGTGTAGTAGTCGTGCGTGAAGTCGTAGCCGATCTTCTTCAGCGGGGTTCCGTGCCACGTCTGGACGACGGTCTGGCCGGGACGGCGCCGGAAGCTCTTCGGAACGCTGTCGTTGGTGACGTAGTAGCGGGCGCGGGCCAGGACGTCCCAGGACTCCAGGCTGTCGTACTGGACGGCGCGCGCGGTCGAGGGGACCTCGACGCGGCCGTCGCGGACCAGCCAGATGTGCTCCAGCTTCTCGCCGCGGCGCACCAGTTCCTCGTGGATGGCGCGCGGCGCGTCGCCGGCGCCGTTCCCCTGGAAGACGTCGTAGACGACCATGTCCTTGACCGGCAGGTTCCGCTGCGCGGGGTAGGTCACGTCGCGGGCGACGCGGTGCGCGAAGCGGGAGCGGTCGTGCGGGCTGAGCAGTTGGTCGGCGACGAGCACCATGCGGTCGTGGAAGCGGGCCTCGACGCGCATCCGACGGCCGTCGACGGTGATCGGGTGCGGTCCGGAGAGCAGTGCGGGCGGTGCCAGCTGCACGGGGGCGCCGCGCTCGACCCCGAGGAGCCCGGCGGTGGTTCCGCCCTCGCTCACCGGACGCAGGGTGGGCCACCAGCGGCCGTGCGGGATGGTGGTGCGGCCCGCGTAGGCGGTCGGCAGCACCGGCTCGAAGGAGGCCTCGAAGCGGTCGCCGTCCCGGGTGACGGGGTAGCTGAACTCGATGCCGTTGTGGTTGTGCAGGACGAGCTCGTACGGCTCGTCGGCGGCGGACGCGGGCAGCTTGAAGGTGCCGCGCAGCGTCAGGGTGCCGTTCTTGGCGCTGACGGACTCGACCAGCGGCGGCGGAACCTGCACGGAGAGGATGAGGTTGCCGTTCATCGCGCGCTTGGCGAGGACGGCGCGACCCTCGGAGTCCCCCGGCAGCGTGGCGACCAGGGCGGTGAAGCCGCCGCGCTCGTCGTGCGCCAGCGGGTGGCGGGTCCCGTCGGCGCGGACCACGGTCAGGTTCCAGGGCTCGGGCGTCCATTCGCCGGGCTGGCGGTCGGGGGCCGGTACGGCGCTCAGGCCGTCCAGCGGGACGGCCGCGGTGAAGGGGATCCGGCCGCCGGGACGGGCGCCGGCGCCCTCGGGGGTGGTCAGCGGGACGGTGAGGACGGTGCCGCTCACGGTGTGCTCGGCGTGCAGGGTGGCACCCGCGCCGACCTCGGCGGCCAGTTCGCCGGTCAGTTCCAGGGTCTTGTCGTCGAGCAGGCGCACGTCCAGGGCGCGGGCGCGGACGATCTCGACCTGGACGGTCAGGGAGCCGGCGATGATCGGCAGGATGCGCACGTCGGGGGTGACCCAGTGCGCGGGCGGGGTGTGCCCGCTGTCGTGCTCGCCGCCCTTGAGGCGGGCCCGGTGCAGGCCTCCGGCGCCGGTGACGGCGATGGAGGTGGACCATATGCCCTCGCGCCACGTGCCGCCCGACTGGAAGACCGAGGGGTCGACGACGGCGGTGAAGCCGGCCCAGTCGGCGTGACGCAGGGCCAGGTGCGGGGCGTTGACGGAGGCCATCGGGGAGGCGACGGTGCGGGTGCTGACGACGTTGCGACGGCGCTTGCCGCTCTCCCGGAAGATCAGCATCTTGCGGGAGCCGAGTCGGCTCTCGGCGCCCAGGTGGCCGGGCACGGCGTAACCCCGCAGCAGGAGCTTCCCGTCGGCCCAGGAGGCGTGCTCCAGCCGGCTGACCACGCGGCGCTCGCGCGGGCCGAGGGTGAGCAGCTTGGGCGGGACGGGCGCCTGGAGGAAGGGGTAGTCGGCCTGCGGGCGGGCCAGTCCCTTGACGGGCACGCTGTAGCTGTAGTCCCGCTGGTGGTGGAGGAGTCCGATGAACTCCTCGACGCGGCCTTCGCGGGCCAGGTACGCCTTGAGCCGGTCGGCGACGGTCAGGTCGTGCCAGGGTCCGGTGCCGATCTCCCGGACGAGACCGCCGACCTCCTTGACGAAGGCGGCGCGGAAGTCCGGGCCGCCCTCATCCACGTACTTGTAGATGAGGGGGAGTTCCTCGGACAGCACGTTGTGGTCGTAGTCGCGCAGGTAGCGGGCGTACTTCTCGCCGGACTTGCCGAGCAGTGCCTCGCGGACCAGGCGGACGGAGGTCACGCGGTCGATGAGGGACACCGGGTCGGTGGAGCGCTGGGTGATGGAGCGCTCGCCGGTCTCGCGCACCCGCCAGTGGTAGACCACGTCGCTGATGACGTCGACGCTGGTGGCGAAGTAGTGGGCGGGGACGCTGACGGGGGCGTCCTCGTAGAGGATGCCCTCGGGGTACTGGAAGCCGTGCTCGTCCCAGAAGGTGCGCCGGTAGACCTTGTTCCACGCGGTGCGGTCGGTGACCAGCGCCGGGAACTTGGAGATGTGGGTCTTCAGCCGGGTCTTCGCGAATGCGGCCCGGTGGCCCCAGGACTGCTGCTTGCCGACGGAGCGGAAGCGCTCGACGTTTCCGGCCGCGAAGTCCGACCCGGTCTCGTCCAGGGCGTCGATCATCCGCTGGTAGGCGTCCGTGGGCATGGTGTCGTCACTGTCGACGAAGGCCAGGTACTCGCTGCCCTCCGAAGCGTGCCGGGCTCCCACGTTGCGGGCGGCACCCAGCCCCGCGTTCTTCTGGCGGACCAAGCGGAAGCGTGCGTCGCGAGCCGCGAAGGCCTCCGCGAGCGCCGCGCTGGAGTCGGTGGACCCGTCGTCGACGAGGACGACCTCGAAGTCGTCGAACGTCTGGGCGGCTATGGACTCCAGGCATTCGTCGAGGTAGAGCTCGACGTTGTAGACGGGGACGACGATGCTCAGGCGCGGGGGCATGGGTGGCGGGTTCTCCAGCGTTTTTGCTTAAGTTGATGAGTTGTTGATCAGCCGATTACAGCATCTTACTCTGTAACGGGATGATAAATTCCGCCCATCGCGGACATATCCACTGCTCCGCCGGGGCGGACGGCAAAGAATTCAACCGCCCGCCTCCGCGGCGTCGCGACCCTCCGGGGCCGCCGTCAGACTTCCAGCTCGTTCTCGATCTTCTTGAGCTGGTGCCGGGCCATCGCGAGATTGGCCCGCGAGCGGTCCAGTGCCAGGTAGAGGAAGAAGCCCTCCGAGTTCCGTCCGCGCATCAGCCGGATGAGGTGGTACTGGCCGCCGAGCGTGATCAGGATGTCCTCGATCTCGTCCTTCAGGCCGAGCATCTCCATGGTCCGCACCTTGGCGCGCACCACGTCGGTGTTGCCCGCCGCCGCGACGGCGAGGTCGAGGTCCTTGCCGCCCCCGACGGTGCCGAGGGCCATGCCGCTTCCGTAATCGACCAGGGCCACGCCGAGCGCGCCGTCGATGGTGGTGAGGGCTTCCTTGAGTGCGGTCTCCACGTTGACCATGACTGTTCCTCTTTCTTCTACGACATCTATCGGTGCCGGTTGCGTGTTTGCTTTCGTTCACCGCTGAGGGAAAGGCGGGGGGCCCGGTCCGCGCCGGTCACGGCCCGGGGGCGCCGGAGGACGGCGCCGCGGGGCCCCTGCGGCCGAGGCTGTGTTCTATGAGTTCGGTGATGTGCAGGCTGGAGCGGCGGGCCTCCAGGTGGAGCCGGCCGACGTTGACGCGGGTCTCGGCGATCAGGGTGAGGACGGCGGCCTCACCCGCGGCGTACGTGGCCACGTACCCGTGTTCACCACGTACGAGGAGTTCCCGGAACGCGCCCTGTCCGGTGCTGTCGCTGAGCCGCTGGGCGACTCCGAGCGCTGCGGCGGTCAGGGCCGCCACGGACTCGGTCTCGGTGGCGGCGCTGTCCTGTGCCAGGACCAGGCCGTCGACGCTCGCGGCGAGGGCTCCGGTGAGTTGCGGGACGCGGGCCCGCAGCCGACGGAGTTCGGCGAGTATCTCGGCTTCGGCCTCGGGGTTCAGCATCGACGGGCTCATCTCGGCCTTCCTCCCTTCGAGCTGCCTACGGTCGAGGCGGTCGGCGCGCAGGACCGGCCGCAGCGGGAGCCTCACAGGCTTGCCTCCAGTGCGTCGCGTAGCCGGCGGAGCAGTGCCACGTCCGGGGATTGGGCCTGGGTCATCCAGTCGGGCAGGGGCGGGACCGGTTCCGGGACCGGCACCGTGTGCGGGGTCTCGACGAGTCCCGCGGCCGCGAGTCTTCGTACGTCGAGCAGGGTGTGGAAGGCGGGCCTGCCCAGTACCCACGCCAGGTCGGCGGGGGTGCGTATGCCGTCCGCGCGTTGGAGGAGGAGCCGCTGGCGGGCGGTGATCGTCTGCCCGGGCGCCGCGGGCCGGGGCACGACCGGGACCGTGTCCAGCAGCGGGTACGGCCAGACGGCGTCGAGCAGTTCCCGGCGGCGCCGGGTCTCGCGCTCGACCGCGGCGGCGGCCACGGAGCGGACGGAGCCGATCCAGTGGGTCGCGCCCCGGCGGAACCGTGAGGGGCCGCTGCCCGGGGAGAGCGCGAAGAAAGCGGCGTCGAAGATGGCGGCGAGGTGGCAGATCTCCAGTTCGCCGCCCGCCAGGCCACCGCTGTCCACGAGGAAGCGGGCGACCTGGCGGCGGGCGCCGGCCGCGTTGATGGCCTCGTTCCAGCGTTCGGGGGCGAGGCCGCCGCCCGTGGTGAGGAGTACGTCCAGCCCGGGGGTGGAGGGACTCTCCGCGTGCACGATCCTGCCGTCCTCCAGGAAGAGGGTCCCCCGGTCGCGCAGCAGGGCGCCGGTGGCGCGTTCGGCCGCGAGCCGGGTGAGCAGGGGGGATACAGCGGTGGTCATCTGAGCACCAGTCCTTCGGCCAGTGCGCGGAGCCTGAGCCGTGCGAGGGCGAGATTGCCGTCGGCCCTGTCGAGCCACAGGTGGAGGAATACGCTGCTGTCGAAGCTGGTCTCGACGAAGCGAAGTACGTGATATCCGGTACGGGTGGTGACGATCAGGTCTTCAACGGGCGGGCCGGAGCCCGGTCCGCCGGCGTCCTGCGGCATGCCGGCCGCGGGGGCGAACGACTCGTACTCGGCCGCCGCCCGGAACAGTTCGGCGGTCTCGGCGGCGGTGGTCTCGTGATCGCCGACCGGCGAGTCCCCGGCGGTGCCGAGGGCCAGTCCGCTGCTCCAGTCGACCAGCGCGGCCCCACGCGCACCAGGCAGGGCCATGGCTTCGAGCAGGCATTCGTCGATCCCGGGCACGCGGGCTCCCCTCCCGGCCGGACGTGCTGAGTGCACGGTCGTGCGGCGCGACAGGAGGGAACTTACTCAAGTTCCACAGTGCGAAAGGGCGTTCTGGCATTTTCCGCTGGAACATGCGCGGTCGCGGGTGACAGCTTGGCCGGAACCCGTTCGTTTTTGATCAAGCGTGGGTTATTGGTCGCCAAATTCGATCGTGATGGGCAACGCGCCGCTACCGCGCCATTACCGGGTGCGCGTCACGACGGCCGGTGTCGACGCGTCCTCGACCAGGTGACGGGGCGGAGCGGGGGCCAAACATCGCTCCGGCACGACGGTCAGTGCGCGGGGCGCTCCGGGAGCAGACGCTCCACCATCACCCCGAGCAGCCGCTCCGTCGCGGCCTCGTCCAGCATCGTCGGCACGGTCAGGTCGTCCACGATCAGGCCGAGCATCGCGAGGTAGAGCAGGACCACTCCGTCGTGGTCCCCGGGCAGACCGGCGTCCAGGTGCCAGGTGACGTTGGCCGCCAGCTCCAGCTTCTGGAATCCGACGATCGCCTCCTGGAGTTCGGGCCTGCGGGTGCCCTCCAACCGCAGCTCCAGCATCGCGACGTGCACGCTGCGCTCGCGCCGCATCCGCTCCAGGAGCAGCCGCAGGAGCACCTTGGTGTCGAGCGGTCCGGCCAGGTCGGCCGGGTCGGGGACCAGCCGCTCGCGGGTGCGGTGCAGGATCTGGACGAGCAACTGGCCCCGGTTGGAGAAGTAGTTGGACGAGGTGCCCGTCGGGACGCCGGCCTCCGCGTCCACGGCGCGCAGCGTCAGGCCGCGCGAGCCCTCGCGGGCCAGCACTTCGATCGCGGCGTCGAGCAGCGCGGCGCGGCGTTGCGGGTTCTGGCGCATGGGGGTTCCTGGGGTGCGGGCGGGCGTCTTCCGTGAGCACTGCACCTGCAGTGCTCAGCACACGCTAGCGGACCTGCGAGCTCCGGCCCCTCCCCAGCGCCCCCTCCCCCGTGTCACCCTGCGGTTCATGGAGCGGATCATCGAGGAGATACGCGAGGACCTGGACCGCCGGATCGCCGTCGCGGCGGACCGGCTCGCCGACCGGACCCTGACGGAGGACCCCGCCTACGCCGCCCTGCTCGGGCGCGGGGAGCTGCGGGCGCGCATCCACCACACCCTCCGCCAGGTCGTCGAGGGGCTGGTCCGCGGCGCGCGCGGCCTCCCGCCGGACCTCTCCGACGCCCGGGCCACCGGCGCCCTGCGCGCCGAACAGGGGCTTCCGCTCGACTCGTTGCACCGCGTCTACCGCGGCTGCGGCCGGGCGCTGTGGCAGAGCCTCACCGAGGCGGTGGCCGCGCACGACCGGGCCGCGCTGCCCCGACTGCTGCCCGGGGCGCCCGCGCTGTGGGACGTGCTCGACCGGATGACGGACGCCGCTTCGGAGGGCTACCACCGGGCCGAGGGCGTGCGGGGCGAACGCGAGCGGGAGCGCCGCGCGGCCCTGCTGGACGCGCTGTTGGACGGTACGGGGACGGCGGCTGAGGCCGCGGCCCGACTCGGGCTGCCGGCGCGGGGCCGGTTCGCCGTGATCGTCCTCGGTGGCGGTGGCGGTGGCGCGGGCGAACACGGCGAGCACGGCGGACCCACCGCCGGCAGACCCGGCGGGGCCGGTGGCACCGCCGCCGCCCCGCGCGTCCTGTGGCGGCTGCGCGCCGACGGGGAGACCGGCCTGGCGGAGCTGGGCCACCATCCGCTGGAGTCCCTGCGCGAGCTGCTCGACCCGCTCGCGGTGCGGGCCGGGGTGAGCCCGGTGGTGACCGAGCCCGAGGAGGTGGCCGGGGCCCGCCGGCTGGCCGGGCTCGCGCTGCGCACGGCGCCCCGCTCCGGCGGTCCGGGCACCGCCCTGCTGGACGAGCGGCTGCCGGGGGCCCTGGTCGCGGCCGACGCGGAACTCGCGGCCCGGTTGCGCCGGGTGGTGCTGGGGCCGGTGCTGGCCCTGCCCCCGGAGGACTGCCGGGTCCTGCTGACCACCCTGGGCACCTGGCTGACCTGCCAGGGCTCGACGACGTACGCGGCGCAGCGGCTGTACTGCCACCGCAACACGGTGTCCAATCGGCTGCGCCGCCTGGAGCAGCTCACCGGGCGCGCGCTGTCGGACCCGGCGCACGTGGTGGAGCTGGCCCTGGCGCACGCCGCGGTGACCCAGCGGCCTACCGCCCCGGCCCCGCCGGCTCCCGAGGGGGCCGGGGATCCCGGGGACCCCCCGGGGCACCCGGGTCCCGCGGCGGCTCCGGTGACCCCGGTTCCTCCGGCGCGGCATGCCGGGCCGACTCCAGCAGGTACGGCACGTCGATCACCGCGACCCCCGGGGTGAACAGCAGCCGCGCCTTGAGCCGCAGCGCGTTCTGGTTGTGCAGCGGCTGCTCCCACCAGTGGCCGACCACGTACTCCGGGATGACCACCGACAGCATGTCCGTCCCCTCGGCGGCGGCCGCCGCCTCCAGGTGGGCCAGGACCGGCCCGACGACGTCGCGGTACGGGGAGTGCAGCACCTTCAGCGGCATGCCCGGATCGTGCTCCGCCCAGGCCCGGCGCAGCCGCTCCGCGTCCTCCTCGTCGGCCGCGACGGACAGCGCGGTGAGGGTGTCGGGCCGCAGGCCCTGCGCGTAGCCGAGGGCCTTGAGGGTGGGGGCGTGGACGTTGGCGACGAGGACGACCACGTGGTGGCGGGCCATCCGGCGCGGTTTGACGCCGGGGGCGACGGCGACCTGTCGGGCGACCTGGTCGTAGTGACGGCGCACGCCCTTCATGCCGAGGAACAGCGCCGGCATGGCGATGACGACCAGCCAGGCGCCGTGGGTGAACTTGGTGAGCAGGACGATGACCAGTACCACGGCGGTCATCACCGCGCCGATCGCGTTGATGGCGAGCCTGCGGTGGATGTGGATCCGCTCGTCCTTCGGGGTGGCCGGTGAGGCGAGTTCCTTGCGCCAGTGCCGGACCATGCCGGACTGGGAGAGGGTGAAGGAGACGAAGACGCCGATGATGTAGAGCTGGATGAGGCGGGTCAGTTCGGCGTCGAAGGCGACGATGAGGGCGATGGCGGCGAGGGCGAGCAGGACGACCCCGTTGGAGTAGACGAGGCGGTCGCCGCGGTTGAAGAGCTGGCGGGGTGCGTAGCGGTCCCTGGCGAGGATCGAGGCGAGCATCGGGAAGCCGTTGAAGGCGGTGTTCGCGGCGAGGATCAGCACGCCGGCGGTGACGGCCTGGAGCAGGTAGAAGAGGAAGTGCCAGCTGCCGAAGGTGGCCCGGCCGATCTGGGCGAGGGCGGTGGACATGGGGGTGCCCGGGGGCAGGCCCAGTTCCGTGGGGTCGGCCGCGACGTGCACCTTGTAGGACATCGCGAGGACGGTGATGCCGACGAACATCGTCACGGACAGCACGCCCATGACGGCGAGGGTGTTCGCGGCGTTCTTCGCCTTGGGCTTCTGGAAGGCGGGTACGCCGTTGCTGATGGCCTCGACCCCGGTGAGGGCGGTGCAGCCGGAGGCGAAGGCGCGCATCGCGAGGAAGACCAGGGCGAGGCCGGTGTAGGTGCCGGTGGCCGTGATGGGCAGGTCGGCCGACTCGGCCCTGATGGTGTCGCCGGTCGCGATGCGGACGGCCGCGAAGGCGAACATGACGTAGATGACGAGGACGAAGCCGTAGGTGGGGATGGCGAAGACGCGCCCCGACTCCCGTACGCCGCGCAGGTTCATCAGGGTCAGCAGGACCACGAAGGCGACGGACAGGCCGACTTCGTGGTCGCTGAGGGCGGGCATGGCCGAGGTGATGGCGGCGACGCCGGAGACGACGGAGACGGCCACGGTCATCACGTAGTCGACGAGGAGGGCGCTGGCGGCTGTCAGGGCCGCGGTCGGTCCCAGGTTCTCGGAGCTGACGACGTAGGCGCCGCCGCCCCCCGGGTAGGCGTGGCAGGTCTGCCGGTAGGAGGCGATGACGACCACGAGGAGGAAGACGATGGCCGCGGCCGCGTACCACGTGAGGTGGAGCAGCGCGACTCCGCCGAGGGCGAGGATCAGCAGGATCTCCTCCGTGGCGTAGGCCACGGAGGAGAGCGGGTCGCTGCAGAAGATCGGCAGGGCGAGCCGTTTCGGCAGCAGGGTCTCGCCCAGGCGCGCGGTGTCGAGGGGTTCACCGACCAGCACGCGTTTCGCATTGATACGCCTCATTCAGGCATGATCGTCCATTTTGCACCGGTTTTCCGGGAAGCTGCCCGTACGTCCGTTCCGGTGGCGATCTTGGAGGGCCGCTGCGATGGTGATCACGTCGACCGCCGCGGGCAACGGGTGCGAGCGGTCGCCCGAACGGAAGGAGGACGGCCGTGGACGGATCCGTCTATCTCGCCTACGACTACCCGGTACTGGGCGCGTTCTGGACCGTGATGTGGATCTTCCTCTGGGTGATGTGGATCGTCCTGCTCTTCCGCATCGTCGTGGACCTCTTCCGCGACCACGAGATGAGCGGCTGGGTGAAGGCGGCCTGGCTGCTGTTCCTGATCATCATCCCGTTCCTCGGCGTACTGGTCTACGTGATCGCCCGCGGACGGAACATGGGCAGGCGCGAGATCAAGCACGCGCAGGAACAGCAGGAGGCCTTCAACGCCTACATCCGGGACGCGGCCGGCACCACCGGCAAGAACACCACGGACGAGCTGGCGAGGCTGTCCGAGCTCAAGGCCAAGGGTGACCTGAGCGAGGCGGAGTTCCAGCAGGCCAAGCAGAAGCTGCTGACCTGACGGCGGCCCGGCGGGGACGCCGTGAGGGGGCCGGCCCCGACGGGCCGGCCCCGCGGCCGTTCCTCACATCTTCGCGGCGGCGCTGCGGATGGCCTCGCGGATGCGGAAGTACGTGCCGCAGCGGCAGATGTTGGCGATGGCGTCGATGTCCTCGTCCGTCGGCTCGGGCGTGCGCCGCAGCAGTGCGACGGCGGCCATGATCTGGCCGGGCTGGCAGAAGCCGCACTGGGCGACGTCCTGTTCGAGCCAGGCCTCCTGGACGGGATGCAGTTCGTCCCCGTCCGCCAGCCCCTCGATGGTGGTCACCGTCCTGCCCGCGCAGGCGGAGACGGGCACCACGCAGGGACGCACGTCCACTCCGTCGAGGTGGCTCGTGCAGGCCTTGCAGACGTCCACCCCGCAGCCGTACTTCGGCCCCTGGACGCCGAGCATGTCGCGGAGCACCCACAGCAGGGGCAGGTTGTCGGGCGCGTCGACGGTGACGCTCCGCCCGTTGACGGTGAAGGTGTGCGAGGGCACGGCGTACTCCAGCGGTTAGCGCGGGTAGGGGGTGAAGTCGACGTCGAAGTCGAGGGGGAAGCTGCGCGGCTTGGAACCGGTCGCGCGGGCCCAGGCGTTGGCGATGGCGCCGACGGCGGCCGGCACCCCGAGCTCGCCGGCCCCGCCGGGCTCCGCGCCGGACGCCGGGAGCACGAGGACCCGGACGTCCCGTGGGGTGTCGCGCTGCTGGGCCCAGTGGAACTGGCTGTAACTCCCCTCCAGCGGGAGTCCCTTGTCCAGGTGCAGGCCGGCCCGCAGCGTGGTGGAGATGGCGTCGGTGAGGCCCCCGATCATCTGGGCCTCCAGCCCGCGTGGGTTGACGGGCAGGCCGACGTCGACGGCGATGACCGCCTTGGTGACGCGGACCCGCTGCGGATCCCGGGCGTCGATCTCCACCAGGCAGGCCGTACGGGACTTGTACTCCTCGTGGAAGGCGATGCCCTGCGCGCAGCCGGGCGGCATGGCGCGACCCCACTCCCCCTCGGCGGCCACCTTGTCCAGGACGGCGCGCTGCGCGTCGGTCTTCAGGAAGGTGCGGCGGAAGCGGTACGGGTCCTTGCCGGTGGCCGCCGCGAGTTCGTCGACGACGATCTCCTCGGCCCCCCGCGTGTTGGCGGAGTAGACGGAACGCCACGAGGCGGTGGGGATGCCGGTCGGAACCTCGGTGAGGGCCTGGGTGGTGAGCCCGAAGTGGTAGGGGCTCTTGACCGTGGTGTGGAACAGGGTCTGGGCGAGGGTGGCGTTGCCGAGGCCCAGCGGCAGGCTCGCCACCGTCGCGGTGATGATCTCGCCGAGTCCGTGCCGGAAGTCGGTCTCGGCGGCGGCCACCCGGTGCTCGAAGCTCAGCACCTCGCCCAGCAGGTGGGTGGCCCTGATCCGGTGGTGGGTGGCGGGCCGCATCCGGCCGTGCCGGGTGTCGTCCACCCGGGTCCACATCAGTTTCACCGGCCGGCGGCAGGCCTTGGAGATCCGGGCGGCCTCCAGCGCCGCGTCGAAGAACAGTCGGCGGCCGAACGACCCGCCGGCCTGGACCACGTGCACCTTCACCTTGTCGAGCGGCAGCCCGAGTTCGGCGGCGATGGTCTGGCGCGCGACGATGGGCGACTTGAGTCCCGACCAGATCTCGGCCCGGTCGTCCCGGACGTCGGCGATCGCGGAGTTGGTCTCCATCGGGGCGTGGCTGACGAAGGCGAAGTCGAACTCGGCGTCCACGTACGGGGTGAGCAGCGGGGGCACGAGCAGTGGTGGGACGGCGGCGCGCAGCTTCGTACGGATCTGCGGGTCCGACAGGTGGTCGGCGGGGCCCGGCCCCCAGGTGACCTGGAGGGCCGCCTTCGCGTCGAGGGCCTGACCGAAGGTCTCGGCGACGACGGCGACCCCGGTGGGGACGGTCACCACGTCCAGCACCCCCGGCATGGCCCGGACGGCCGCGCGGTTGCCGACGGCGCGCACGGCTCCGCCCAGGGTGGGCGGGCGGCGCACCACGCAGGGCTTGGCGCCGGGCACGTCGAGGTCGAGGGTGTAGCGCTGGGCCCCGGTGACCATGGCGCGTGCGTCGACGCGGTTGGTCGGCGTACCGACGAGGGTGTGCCGCGCGGCGGGTTTCGGGGTGGCGCCGAGGACGATCAGGTCCGGCGAGGCGGCGGCGACGGTGAGGCTGCCGTAGCTCGCGGTGCGGCCGTCGGGGGCACGGACGGATCCGTTCGCCGTGGTCAGCCGGGAGACGGGCAGGTTCCAGCCCGCCGCGGCCGCCGCGACGAGGCGGGCCCGGGCGGTGGCCGCGGCCTGCCGCACCGGTCCGTAGAGGGAACGGATGGAGTTGGAGGAGCCGGTCAACTGGTTGAAGAGCAGCTCGGGACGGGCGTCGTCGAGTTCGACGCGGACGGTCGCGAGCGGGGTGTCGAGCTCCTCGGCGACGAGCATGGCCACGGCCGTGGTGAGCCCTTGGCCGACCTCCTCGCGCGGCAGGCGGAAGCGGACGGTGCCGTCCGTCTCAACGGCGAGGACGAGCAGGGTGGACGTGGGCGCCCCGGCCCGGATGAACAGGTCACCGAGGTCCACCAGGTCGGCGATGGCCGGCAGGCTCGGGACCACCGCGTGCGCGGGCTGCGGCACCAGGAGGTCGGCGCCCGCGCGGGTGACCAGGGCCAGGGTGGGCGCGGCGACGAGGTGGGTGAGGAAGGAGCGGCGGCTCCGCCCGGCGCCGCCGCCCGGAGCGCGGCCCTGTCCGTCCGCGCGGCTCTGCGGTGTCATGTACTGGTGTCCCCCACCCTGCCCGGATCCGCGTCGGCGGACCGCTCCCGGCTCGTTACCGACGCGTAGCGTAGCCACCGCGCCACGGAGTGGGAAGCGGTGGACGGAACCGGATGCCGGCGGACCGCGTCACCAGCGCGCAGGGGGTCCTTCGTTCGGGGGGTAATCCCGGAGGTGCGCGCGACGCGTCGAGCGGCACGGGGCCGTGCGGACACCGCTCGCACAACTCGACCGAACGATCGAACGAACGCCTCCCGAGAGCCGGTTTCCGGCCGGACCCGGAGGGCCCGGACCGGTTTCGTTCGCACACGGCGCGAGGTCACGGATCGCCGCTGGCATATGCCCGACGCAAGACCGTATCGGATGTTGCCAAACGCCTTACAGCCCAACTCGCGCTGTGCAACAGTCGTAACCGGTCCTTCTTTCAGACCTGGCCGCGCCGCGCCTGTATCGGAGTTCTCATGCCGTCCCACCTGTACGCGGACCTTCCCGCGCAGCCGCCCGAGCCGGGGTCGGTGGACGCACTGATCTCGCAGACCCGCCGGCTGCGGGGCGAAGTGGACGCGGTGCGCCGCGACACCGTCGTGGACGATGACGACGCCCAGGGCCGCTGGCAGCGCGCGCTGTGCGACCTCGCGGTGCACCACCTCGACGACCTCCGCCAGCACCTCGGCCAGCTCAAGGAGGGTCTGCCGCCCGCGCCCGAGCACGTCGAGGCGCCGGTGGCGGCCCCCGAGGCCACCGCGGAGGACCGCCCGACGCGCGTCGGCAGCGCCGAATGGAACCTGCTGACCGATGAGGTGACCTGGTCCGAGGAGCTCTTCCAGATCTTCGGCCGGTCCCCCGAGGCGGGCGCGCTCCCCCTCGACGAACTGGGCTCCACCCTCTTCTCCGAGGACCAGCCGACGCTGACCGCGATGGTCACCGACTGCCTCGTGGACGGCAAACCGATAGACGGCGAGTTCCGCATCGTCCGGGCCGACGGCCGGGTACGGACGCTGCACATGAGGGGCGAGCCGGTCCTCGACTCCGACGGCTGCACGGCCTCCATGTGGGCCGTGCTGCGCGACGTGAGTGAACTGCGCCGGAGCCAGCGGGCGGTACGCGAGTCGCACGACTCGCTCCAGCGCCGCCGGGAGATCGCGCAGACCGAGCACCGGCTGGCGGTCGAGCTGCAGGAAGCCGTGCTCCCCCCGTGGCGCGGCTCCCTGCGGTTCCCGCACGACAACGCCGGCGCGCTGGACGTGGCCGCCCACTACCTCCCCTCCGCGACCAGCGCGCTGATCGGCGGCGACTGGTACGACGCACTCGAACTGCCCGACGGACGCTCCCTCCTGACGGTCGGTGACCTCACCGGACACGGGGTCAGCGCGACCTCCGGAATGGCGATGATGCTCGGCGCCCTGCGCGGCATGGCCATGGCCGGGATCGAGCCGGGACCCCTCATGGGCTGGCTCAACCAACTCCTGGAGACCTCCGTCCAGCCCGCCCTCGGCTCGGCCGTCTGCTGCCGCTACGACCCGGTCCGCCGGGTCCTCTCCTGGGCGCAGGCCGGCCACCCCGCACCCCTGCTGTTCCGCCGGGGCCAGGGCCGCCCGCTGCTCCCGCCGGAGGGCGTCCTGCTGGGTGCGACCTCCGGAGCGGTCTACGGGCAGGCGGAGGAACGGCTGGAGGCGGGAGACGTACTCGTCCTGCACACCGACGGACTGACGCCGCGCAGCATCGAGTTCAGCCGGGCGGACGGGACCGAACGGCTGCTGGCGCTCGCGCCCCGGTTCTCCGCGGCCCGGTCCGCGCGGGACTGCGTGCGGATGGTGACGGAGGAGTTCGGCGAGAGCGAGCGCGAGGACGACGCCTGCATCCTGGTCGCCCGGATAGGCGACTGACACGCACCGGCGGTCGCGAGGGGAACCCGCGACGCCACGGACGAACACGTGGGCATCAGCACGTGGACATCGGGGGCCGCGCCGGAGGGCGCGGCCCTTCTCGTCCCCGACAGCCCGACACCGGCCGCCCCCCTCAGACTCCCGTGCCGCGCGGGGCGCGCGGCGCCGGGCTGTCGGGAAGCGCCAGCTCGATCTCCTCGCGCAGGTCCTCGATCCGTGCGTACCCGGCGTACTGGCCGGTGAGCCGGTACATCTCGCGCAGCCGGTCCCAGGTCCGGTGCGAGGAGGTCTCGTTCATCGAGACCAGGGCGAGGCGGGCGTAGCGGTCGGCCTGCTCCGGATCGTCGGCGATGAAGCAGGCCGACGCCAGGGAGATGTAGTCGAAGGTCTGCGAGCGTTGGTAGCCGTCCCCGCGCAACCGCAACGCCTGCTTGGCGTGGCGCGCGGCGACCGGAGCGGCGGAGGCGTCGTGGTCGGCCAACGTCCGGTAGGCCAGGGCCTGCATGCCGTGCAGGTCCGCCTCGTCGAAGTGCTGCATCCACGAGGGCGGCGGAACGTCCCCCTTGTCGGAGACGAACAGGTCCTCGGCCTCGCCCAGCGTGCGCCGCATGGCCTGACCCTTGCCCATGGCCGCCTGCGCCCAGGCCTCGATGGTGTGCAGCATGGCGCGGGTGCGCGGCAGGGTCTGCTCGCCGGAACCCGACTTCGCCAGCTTCATCAGGTCCAGGGCCTCGTGCGGCTTGCCCAGGTGCACCATCTGGCGGGCGGCCCGGGACAGGGCCTCGCCGGCCCGCGGCCGGTCACCGCCCTCGCGCGCCGCGTGGGCGGCGATCACGAAGTACTTCTGGGCGGTGGGTTCCAGGCCGACGTCGTGCGACATCCAGCCCGCGAGCACCGCCAGGTTCGCCGCCACCCCCCACAGCCGGCGTTGGAGGTGGTCCGGGTGGTGGTAGGCGAGCATCCCGCCCACCTCGTTGAGCTGGCCCACGACGGCCTTGCGCTGGAGCCCGCCCCCCCTGGAGGCGTCCCAGGCCCGGAAGACCTCGACCGACCGTTCCAGGGCCTCGATCTCCTGGGAGCCGATCGGGGCGGCCTCGTAGCGGTCGTAGCCCGCCGGATCGGCGTGGTGGGCTTCACCGCCGAAACTCCGGGCCTCCTTGGCGGCTGCGGGGTCGGTGTGCAGCCAGTCGTACATGGCGTTGCTGAGGGCTGAGCCGGCGGTGAGCGCGGCTCCCGCGCCCATCAGGCCGCGACGGTTGAGCATGAGGTCCATTCCCGTGAATTCGGTGAGGACCGCGGCTGTGCGTTCGGGCGCCCAGGGCACTCCGTCGGGGTTCTCCTTCGCCCCGTCCGGCTGCCGTTTCGTGGTGCGCCGCTGCCGTACGAACCCGAGGTCCTCGATGGTCACGACACGACCGAGCCGCTCGGTGAACAGGGCTGCCAGTACCGTGGGTACCGGTTCGCGCGGGGTCTCCCCCATGTCGATCCAGCGCCGCACCCGCGAGGTGTCGGTCGCCAACTGGTGGTGGCCCATGGCGGCCGCCTGCCGGTTGACCATCCTCGCGAGTTCGCCCTTCGACCAGCCGGCGAGGCCGAACAGGTCGTTCAGACGGGTGTTTGGTCCCTTGCTCACGTCAAGCCCCCAGGTTCTCGGCTGAGTTGACAGTAGCCCCCCGTCAGATGCCCAGCGACTATTCGCCAGGCTTCGCCAGGGCACGCCCGATGGTTCGCCACGGGCCGCCCGGTGTCAGGTAGGAATGCGCCTCCCCGACCCGGTCACCGGCGGAACTCCCCAGGGTGAAGCCGGGATCGGCGGGGTGGCGTACGCAACTCGTCGGCGCACGAAGGGAACCGTAAACGCCATGTACGCAGCCACGTCCTCCGTGTCCGCCCCGGTCCGGCCGCACCGCACGCTCCAGGCGGGCGGCGGCCCCTACCTCGATCCCGCCCGTCCTACGGCCCCGGCGCAGGGCGCCCTGCGGGCCCGGCGGATGCCGGGGGCCGGGTCACAGCCGCTCAGCGGACGGATCGACCTGTCGGGGCCGCAGGGTGCGCAGCTGCGCACCGCGCTCGCCTCGGTGCAGCGGATCTGTCCGGAGTTCACTCCCGTCCAGGTGCTGCGGCGCAGCGGCCGGTCGGTCCTGCTGGTGGGGACGACCGGACGGATGACCGCCGTGGCGAAGGTTTTACTGGATCACTCGCCCGAGTGGCGCGAGCGGTACCGGCACGAAATAGCTACGTACCGGGCGTTCGTCCGGCACCGCCCGCCGGTGCGGGTGCCCCGGCTGATCGCGGCGGACCCGGAGAACTGCGTACTGGTCGTCGAGCGGATGGCGGGTCGCGTGGCGGCGCTCCAGCGGCACCCGGTGGAAGCCCCGCCGAGGGCCGACGTGCGGGCCGCGCTGGGCGCGGTGTGCCGGGTGAACCAGTGGCGTCCGCCGGTCGAGCTGTTCGGGCAGCCCGTGGACTACGCGCGGCGCATCGCGCGGGACCACCAACTGGGGCTGCTGACCGACCGGGACTTCGGCGACCTGCAGAAGCTGCTGCACGGGCTGCGGCCGGCGAGCACCCCCTGGCAGTTCAACCACGGTGACGCGCTGCTGTCGAACCTGCTGCTGTCCCCGGCCGGACCGGTGCTCCTCGACTGGGAGCACGCGGGTTGGTACCTGCCGGGCTACGACCTGGCCACGCTGTGGACGGTGCTGGGTGACGCCCCCGCGGCGCGCGGCCAGATCAGCAGGTTGGCCCAGTCGGCCGGCCCTGCGTCCCGGGACGCCTTCCTGGTGAACCTGATGCTGGTGCTGACCCGGGAGATCCGGATGTCGGAGACGGCGGTGCAGCGCTCGATGCTGGCGACGGCCCCGAGCCGGCCGCTGCCGGCGGGGGCCCTGTCCTCGGGCGAGGAGCAGCGGCTGCTGCTGCGTCGTCTCCACGACGACGCCGGGATGGCGCGCAGAGCCGTCCGTGCGGCGGTCGGCACGCGCTGACGACGGCCCGCCGGAAACCACGTACGGAAGCACGTACGAAGATCCCGTGCCCCCGCACCTCGTGCGGGGGCACCGGTCTGCGTGCGTCCGCGCCCCGTGCGGCGGGGCCGTTCCGTGCGCCTGGCGGCTCAGGCGGTGACCTTGGCGAGGAACGCGGCGAGGTTCGTCCCGGTCCGCGCGATCTTCTCCTCCTGGGTGAGCGACTCCTGGAGCCGACCGCCCACGCCCGCGTCCTTCCTGCCCCTCAGGTAGAGCGAGCAGGAGAGGTCGTCGCACATGTAGACGCCCACCGAATTGCCCTGCTGTCCGGCCTTGCCCGCCTTCGGCGCGACCAGCAGGGAGACCCCGCCGGTGTGGGTGGTCAGACAGAGCGTGCACATGCTGCGTCGCGCCTGCCCCGCACCTCCGCCGGAGGAGCGCAGCTGGACTCCGACGGGGCGGTCGTCGAGCAGGGTGACGAGGTAGGCGCGGTCGGGGGCCTGGGGGTCGCGCCACCCCAGGAAGTCGAGGTCGTCCCAGGGGCGCTCGGCCAGGTCACGCGGGACCGACAGGCGCTTCGCCTCACCCTTGGTGCAGTTCACGAACGCGGCTCGGATCTCTTGCTCGGTCAGCGGCTTCATGACACCCACGCTAAATTGCCTAAACGCATTAGGCAAACTAGTAATGTGCATAGGTGCGGGCCGTGCGGCCGGCGACGTGGAAGCGGAGGACGGACATGGCGGCACGGTCGGGACGGGCGGGGCTGACGACGGAACGACTGGTCAGGGCGGGAGCCGAGCTGGCCGACGAGATCGGCTTCGAGCAGACGACCCCCGCGGAACTCGCCCGCCGGTTCGGCGTCAAGACCGCGAGCCTGTACTCGCACGTGCGCGGCGCCCACGACCTCAAGAGCCGGATCGCCCTGCTCGCCCTGGAGGAACTCGCCGACCGGGCCGCCGACGCCGTTGCCGGCCGGTCCGGCAAGGACGCACTGACCGCCTTCGCCAACGCCTACCGCGACTACGCCCTCGCCCACCCCGGACGCTTCGTCGCCGCCCGCTTCCCGCTCGACCCGGAAACCGCCGCGACCGGGGCCGGCCCCCGGCACTCACGGATGACGCGGGCGGTCCTGCGCGGCTACGGCCTGCCCGAGCCGCAGGAGACGCACGCGGTCCGGCTGCTGGGCAGCGTCTTCAGCGGCTTCGTGACCCTGGAGAGCGCCGGCGGCTTCGACCACAGCGCGCCCGGGTCCCGGGAGAGCTGGACGGAGATCCTCGACGCGCTCGACGTGCTGCTGCGCACCTGGCCCACCACCCCCCTGACCGAAGCGAGCGGGACATGAGCACGCGTACCGGGTGGACCACCACCCCCGTCACCGCCGAACTGCTGCGCGGCGCCCTCGACCTGGAGCACACCGGACGCGGCGCGCTCCCCCACCGGCTGCCCCCGCGGGCCCGGCGCCGGATCCCGGTCGGCGGACTCGCCCTCGCCGAGGCCCAGCCGGCCGGCGTGCGGCTCGCCTTCCGCACCCGGGCCACCACCGTCGAACTGGACGTGATCGCCACCAAGCGGGTCCACCCGGGACTCCCGCCCCTCCCCGACGGCGTGTACGAGCTCCTCGTGAACGGCCGACTCGCGGGCGCCGCCCGCGCACCCCACGGCGACGTCCTCACCATCGACATGACCGCCGGTACCGCGGTGACCCGTCCCGGGCCGATGGCGACCCTGCGGTTCGCCGGGTTGGGCGGCGACGACAAGGACGTGGAGATCTGGCTGCCGTACGACGAGAGCACCCTGCTCGTCGCCCTGCGCACCGACGCCCCCGTCCGCGTTCCGCCCCCGCACGGCCGCAAGGTGTGGCTGCACCACGGCAGTTCGATCAGCCAGGGCTCCAACGCCGCGACCCCCACCGGAACCTGGCCGGCCGTGGCCGCCGCCGCGGGCGAGGTGGAACTCGTCAACATGGGGTTCGGCGGCAACGCCCTGCTCGACCCCTTCACCGCCCGCGCGATGCGCGACACACCGGCCGACCTGATCAGCGTCAAGATCGGCATCAACGTCGTCAACACCGACCTGATGCGGCGGCGCGCCTTCGACCCGGCCGTCCACGGCTTCCTCGACACCCTCCGCGAGGGGCACCCCTCGACCCCGCTGCTCGTCGTCTCGCCGATCCACTGCGCCCTCCACGAGCGCACCCCCGGGCCCAGCGCCGTGGACGTCGGGGCCATGCGCGAGGGACGCCTGCGGTTCACGGCCGCCGGCGATCCCGCCGAGGTCGCCGCCGGAAAGCTGACGCTCAGGGTCATCCGCGAGGAACTCGCCCGGATCGTCCGGGAGCGGGCCGACGACGACCCGAACCTGCACCACCTCGACGGGCTCGCCCTCTACGGCGAGGCCGACGAGGCGGACCTGCCGCTGCCCGACGACCTCCATCCGGACGCCGCCGCGCACCGCCTGATCGGCGAGCGGTTCGCCCGCGCCGCCTTCGGCGCCGGCGGCCCCTTCGTCACCGGTTCCGGCTGATCGGAACGGCGTTCCCACGGATCGGCCCGTCGGCTTCCCCGACGGGCCGCGGGCGCCGGCGGCGGCGCATGCCTTGACATCACATGATCCCCCGAACACCTTTTCTGACTCGGCATCAGAAATGCTGGAGCCGCCGCCCTCCTCCCTCCGCTGGAGCCCGCCCATGACCGACAGCCCCGACCGCTTCCGTTCCGCCCCGCCGTCCCCGCCCTCTCCGCCGTCCCCGCCGTCGCCGCCCGCCCTGCCCTCCCTGCCCTCCCTGCCCTCCCTGCCCTCCCGCCGGACCGTCCTCGCCGGCACGGGTGCCGGGGTGCTCGCGGCCACCGTGCTGCCGGGGGCCGCCGCGCGGGCCGACGGGGCCCCGCTCGGCGAGTACGACGTCGTCGTGGTCGGGTCGGGGGCCGCCGGGATGACCGCCGCCCTGACCGCGGCCAAACGCGGCCTGAGCGTCCTGGTCGTCGAGAAGGCCCCGACCTTCGGCGGCTCGGCGGCCCGCTCCGGCGCCGGGATCTGGCTGCCGAACAACTCGGTGATCCTGGGTGCCGGGGTGCCGGACACCCCGCAGAAGGCGGCGACGTACCTCGCGGCGGTGGTGGGGCCCGAGGTGCCGGCCGACCGGCAGCAGGCGTTCCTCGCCAACGGGCCCCGGATGCTGGACTTCGTCATGGCGAACAGCCCGCTGAGGTTCCGTTTCATGGACGGCTACAGCGACTACTACCCGAACCTGCCGGGCGGGCTGCCGAACGGCCGCTCCATCGAACCGGACCAGATCGACGGGAACGTCCTGGGGGCCGAGCTGGCGCACCTGAACCCGGCGTACATGCCGGTGCCGGCCGGGATGGTGGTGTTCAGCCAGGACTACAAGTGGTTGAACCTCGCCGCGGTCAGCGCGAGGGGGCTCGCGGTGTCCGCCGAGTGCCTGGCACGCGGAACCGCTGCCGCCCTGCGCGGGGAGAAGCCGCTGACCATGGGACAGGCCCTGGCCACCGGGCTGCGCGCCGGCCTGCAGCGGGCCGGCGTCCCGGTGTGGTTGAACAGCCCGCTGGTGGACCTCGTCCAGGAGGGCGGCGCGGTCACGGGCGTGGTGGTGGAGAAGGCGGGCGTACGGGGCGTCGTGCGGGCCCGCAAGGGAGTGGTGATCGGCTCCGGCGGCTTCGAGCACAACGCGCAGATGCGGGCGCAGTACCAGCAGCAGCCCATCGGCACCCAGTGGTCGGTCGGGGCGAAGGAGAACACCGGTGACGGCATCCGCGCGGGCCAACGGGCCGGTGCCGAGCTGGCGTTGATGGAGGACGCCTGGTGGGGACCGTCGATCCCGCTGCCCGGGGAACCGTACTTCTGTCTTGCGGAGCGGACCCTGCCCGGTGGCTTGATCGTCAACCGGGCCGGCGCCCGGTTCGTGAACGAGGCGGCCCCCTACAGCGACGTGGTGCACGTCATGTACGAGAAGGACCGGGGCTCCGCCGGTTCGCACATCCCCGCCTGGCTGATCGTGGACCAGCACTACCGCAACAAGTACCTGTTCAAGGACATCCTGCCGACGCTGCCGTTCCCCGACTCCTGGTACGCGACGGGGGCCGCGCACAAGGCCTGGACCTGGGACGCCCTCGCGGGGCGGATCGGGGTGCCGGCGGGCGCGCTGCGGGCGACGCTCAACCGGTTCAACGCCCAGGCGTGGAGCGGTGACGACACCGACCACCACCGGGGTGACACGGCGTACGACCACTACTACACGGACCCGAACGTGCACCCGAACTCGTGCCTGGCGCCGGTCTGGGTGCCACCGTTCTACGCCTTCAGGATCGTGCCCGGTGACCTGGGGACGAAGGGCGGCATCGTGACGGACGCGCGGGCACGGGCGCTGCGGCCGGACGGCACGGTGATCCGGGGCCTGTGGGCGGCGGGCAACGCGAGCGCGGCGGTCATGGGCCACAGCTACGCGGGGGCCGGATCGACGATCGGGCCCGCGATGACGTTCGGCTACGTGGCGGCGAACGACATCGCGGACGCGTGACGCGGACCGGGCCGTAGCGCTCGCGGAGCGCGGCCCGGGCGGGCTCAGCCCTGCTGGAACAGCTCGGCGGGGAGCGGCTTGAGCAGCGCGTACAGGTCGTCGGTGATCGGCCGGTCCCAGCTGGCGATGGTCACGAGGACGTTGTCGCTGCGGTCGAACTGCACGCAGGAGATCCGGCTCTCGGAGAGCTTGACCTTGCGGACGATGAGGAGGTTGTCGCCCTGCATGACGGGGCAGTCCTCCGAGCCGGTGACCTCGACCTCCTCCTCGTTCTCAAGGGCGTCGAGGAGCTGGGCCACCTCGAAGGGGACCTCGCCCTCGGCGAGGTCCCGGGCGGGGGACCCCTCGGGAAGGTTGCCGATGATCATCGCGGGGCCGCGGCCGCCGAACAGGTCGTAGCGCAGGAAGACGCCCTGGCAGCTGCCGTCGGGGGCGGGGAGCAGCCCGGCCCCGAGGTTGCCCGGCCAGTCCCCCGGGTCCATGGCCAGGACGTCGAAGTCCGGGCCGGCGGGTGTGGCGGCGCGGTGGCGGCGGAGGAAGGACATGTCGCCATGGTACGTGGCCGCGCGCGTTTTCCGGCGCGGGGGCCCCGGGGCCCGGCCGTCCCGGGCATCCCGGACCTGCGGGTACGGGCCTTCGCGGGAATCCGCTCCTTACCCGACCGGGGCACGGGCGGAGGGGCCGGTCGGGGTCGCGGACCGGTGTGATCGGGGTGAACCGGTGGGACGGAGGTGACGCTCCCCGGTGTCCGCCGGGCGGCCGGGGCCGTCACCTCCGGGGTCCGGGCGGCCGCGTCCGGCGCGGCGAGGCCGGGCCCGTCTCGGAGCGGGGTGGCGCCGGGCCGGGGCGTCTCCTCCACTCCTCGGCCCATGGGGCGGACGGCGTGGAGGAGGACGGCCGTCCCGTCCCGCACCCGAATCCGCATCCGCACGGTCCGGGGCCTCCGGGCCCCGGGGCCGCCGCTGCCGTCAGGAGGGGGGCCGGTTCATCTCCCGCCACGGGCGAACGCCGCGAGCGCGTCCGCGAGTCCGGCCGGATCGGTGCCGAGTTTGCGGCAGACGGCGGACAGTTCGGGGCCGATCTGCGAGGGAAGTCCCTCGATCACGGCCGCGGCGGCGCTCAGTTCCTCCGGGGTCGGCTCGTCCTCCCAGGAGGAGCCGCAGGGCAGCTCCCCGCCGAGGGTGAGGAGCCGGTTCGTGAGGGTGGTGGTGAGCGCGTCCGCGCCGCATTCACGGCTGGTGAGGAGCGCGCGGGTGAGGACGGCCCGGTCCTGGAGTTCGGTGCCGAGCGCGGTCAGGGCGAGGGCCAGTTCGTAGCCGGCCGGGGAGGCCGCGAGCAGGGTGACGGCCTCGTGCAGCAGTGGCAGCCGGTCCTGCGGGTCGGCGACTTCGGCCGATACCCGCAGGGCCTGTCCGATGCCGGAGGGGGCCCCGAAGGCCCGGGCCCGGCGCAGGGCGTCCGCGGCCAGCGCCCTGGCCCTGGTCGGGTCCTCGGGGGCGACCGCCAGGGCAAGGTGCAGCTGCCAGGGGCACCAGGACGGGTTCTGGATGCCGCGCGGGGTGAGCCGTCGGTCCACGGCTTCGAGTTCGGCGATGGCCGCCTTGCGGTCGCCGCGGGCGAGCAGCAGTTCGGCGTGGACGGTCTGGGAGTCGGGGAAGACGACGGCAGCAGGGAAGGGCTCCCCGTAGTCGTGCTCGTGGGCCAGTTCCCGGGCTTCCTCGGTCCGGCCGCGGGCGATGAGGGTGGTGACGAGGATGGCGATGGCGTACCAGTGCACGGGCGTGCGGCGGCCCACGCGTTCGGCGAGCCGGAGGCCGGTGCGGGCCAGCTCCTCGGCCTCGACGAGCCGGCCGCGACGGTAGCGGATGTAGCCGCGCAGACTGTGCGCGAAGGACAGGTGGGCGCCGTACCAGCCCTGTCGTTCGAACTCGGCGGTGCCCGCCTCGAAGAGTTCCTCGGCCCGGCCGGGCCGGTCGGCGTACATGTGGACCATGGCGGTCAGTACGGGTACCTCGAAGCCGCGGTCCTCGTGCGCCCAGCTGAAGTGTTCCTCCAGGACCCGGTCCGCGTGGTGCAGGACCACCTCGACGGGTTCGCCGCGCAGGCAGGCGTCCCAGGCGCGGAGCCCGATGACGTACCGCTCGGTGAGGTCGCGGCCGGTGAGGTGTTCGGCGAGCTTGGTGAGGCGGCGGGAGCGGGCCGGGGAGTCGGGTTCGGCGGCGTTGAAGGCGTCCCACATGAACTGTTCGGACTGCAGGCGCAGTCGGGCGCGGGCGTCCTGGGTGTGCGGGATCTCCCGGGCGAGCAGTTCGGAGGCCTCGGACAGCAGGTCGCTGTGGGAGAGGACCTGGGCGAGGCGGATGACGATGCCCTGGCGCAGGGCCGGGTCGTCGAAGGGTTCGGCGAGGGCGGCCCGCAGGTGGTTGACGGTGTTGGCGGGTTCGGTGAGCAGCGAGGCGCAGCCCAGTTCGTAGAGGACCGCCGCGCGTTCGTCGAAGTCCGGGGGTTCCTGGAGGGCGCGGGCGAGTTGGCGGCGGGCGGCCTCGGGGGCGCCGGCCCGGAGGTTCGCGGCGGCGGCCTCGCGCAGGGTGCGCACCACCCAGGGGTCGTTCTCCGGCTGGGTCTCCAGGAGGTGGCGGGCGGCGGCGGAGGAGCCGAGCCCGGCGTCGACGACGGCGGACGCGGTCTTGCCGTGGAGGGCGACGCGCAGGGCGTCGGGGATGCCCCGGTAGATGGCGGTGGCGATGAGGGGGTGGACGAACTCCAGGCCGGCGTCGCCGTCGTCGGGGGCCGCGGACAGGATGCGGGCGTCGCGCAGTCGGAGGGTGGCGTCGGCGGCCTCCTCGGTGCCGAGACCGGCGACGCGGGCGGCGATCTGCTGCGGGATGGCGGTGCCGAGGACGGAGCAGGCCCAGGCGAAGCGCACGGTGGAGGGCCCGAGGCTCTGCAGGCGGGCGACGAGGCCGCTGCCGCGCTGCGCGGCGACGAGGTCGCGGAGCAGCGGGGCGCTGGCCTCGACCGGGGGCAGGCCCTTGTCGCGGACCTTGGCGGTGAGTTCGACGGCTTCGAAGGGGTTGCCGGTGGTGACGGTCCACGCCTCCTGGCAGAAGGCGTCGTCGGCGTGCTCCCCGACCGCCTCGCGGATCAGGGTGGAGACGGCGGCGGCGCTGAGCGGGGCGAGGCTCAGGGGGCGCTGTCCGGCCCGGCCGGGCAGGGTGCGGAACGACTCGGCGTGCGCGGGCAGTTCGTCGGGTCGGTAGGCGACGACGAGGAGCAGCGGCAGGTGCTCGGCGCGCGGGGCGAAGGCGGCGAGCCAGCCCAGGGATTCTGCGTCGGCCCAGTGGGCGTCGTCGAGCACGAGGACGACGGGGGCCCGCTGGACGGTGAGGTGGGTGAGGACCCAGTCGAGGCCGTCGCGCAGGCCCTGGGGGTCGGGCGGGGCGCCCTCGGGGGCGCACAGGCCGAGTGCGGGGCCGACGATGGCGTACCAGCTGCCGAGGGCCTCGCGCAGGGCGGCTTCGGAGCGGCCGGCCAGTTGGGGCTGGATGAGCTGGCGGGCGACGTGGAAGGGCTGGCTCTGTTCCTGCTCGCCACCGCGGGCGGCGAGCAGGGTGCAGTCGCGGGCCAGCGCCCGGCGGCGCACCTCGGCGAGCAGTGTCGTCTTGCCGAGGCCGGCCGGTCCGGACAGGGCGAGCAGGGCGCCGCCGGTGTCCGGGCCGGGATCGGTGAGCCGGTCGAGGGCCTCGTCGACGGCGACGAGTTCCGCTTCGCGTTCGAAGATGGTGCGCCGTGTCCGGGTCCGGCGGTCCGTCATGGCTGGTACCCCCCAGGCCTGTTCGGAAGGTCAGCGTACGCCCGCGCGTGCGCCGGGGAGGGCCTGAGCTCGGGAAAGATCGGAATGTTTTCCGGATTTCGCTATTCCGCCGAACGGGTGGCGAGTTCCTCCAGTACGGAGACCGCTTCGGCGGCCCGGTCGGCGGCCACGAACAGATGGTCGTGGTGGTAACCGGCGATCACGTTGCAGCTGAGCCCGTGGGCCGCCAGTTCGGCGGCGAAGGCTCCGGTCAGGCCGACGGCGTCGAGGGCGGAGTGGATCCGCAGGGTGATCCGGCCGGCCGTCCAGTCGTAGGCGAGTCCGGCGGCGTCGGCGTCCTCCTGGCGCAGGACCAGGGTGAGGCCCTCGGCCTCCATGACGGTGGCGACGGGGGTGAGTCCGTCGGGTGCGCGCGTGGACCCGGGGAGGGTGCAGAAGACGTACCGGCCCTCGTTCAGTTCCGGGCGCATGCCGCTCAACAGTTTCCTCAGGTCGCTCTCTCCGCTCATGCGCCCACCCTACCTATCATCCCGATATGACCGAATCGGTGGCCCCGGTGGCGAACGAGCCGGGGGAACGGCACGCCTCCTGGCTGGAGCTGTTCTTCGACCTGACGGCGGTGGCCGGCGTCGCCCAGCTGGCGCACCTGCTGCACGGGGAGCCGGGCCGGGCCGATCTCGCCCTGTACACGGTGATGTTCCTGGCCTTCTGGACGGGGTGGATGCTGTTCACGGTGTACGGGAACGTCACCGGCGAGCAGGTCGGCACCCGCACCGTCCTCGCGGGGATGTTCGGCATGGCGGTGATGGCGGCGTCGGTGCACGGGGTGCGCGAGGACAAGGCGTGGGCCTTCGCCCTCGCCTACCTCCTGGTGCGGTCCCTCGCGGGCAACGTGTGGGGTCGGCGCGGGGAGTACGTGGCCGACCTGCCGCTCACCAGGGTCGGACTCGGAGTGGTGCCGTGGATCGTTTCGATGTGGTTCGACGGCCCCCCGCGGTACGCGCTGTGGGCGCTGGGGCTGGCGATCGATCTCGCCGTGATGTTCGTGTTCTCCCCGCAGCGGCTGACGGCTCGGGTGGAGCGGGAGTACGCGGCCGACGGGGCCAAGGGGCCCGGGCGCCCGCCGAAGCCCCACGCCGCGGTGACGAACGCCCCGCACCTCGGCGAGCGGCTGGGCCTCTTCGTGCTGATCGTGCTCGGCGAGGCCGTCGCCCAGATGGTGACGGAGGCTTCGGTGCTCAAGTGGGACTGGGCCGTGTGCGGGGTCGGCGTCGGCGCCTTCGTACTGCTGCTCCAGTTGTGGTCGCTGTCGCTGCGCGTCGGTGCGGCCGGGATCCCGCTGCTGGCGGACGGCGCCCTCCCCCTGCGGTTGGCGCTGCCGGTGCACTGCTTCGCGGCCGGGGCGGTGGCCGCGTTCGCCGCCGCCACGGGCGACGTCATGTCGGACGCGGACAGGGAGGTGCCGGACGCCGTGCGGTGGTTGATGTGCGGCAGCCTGGGGGTGTACCTGCTGATCGCGGGACTGGCCGTGCTGTGCTCGGGTCGGCGGCCGGCCCGCGCGCTCCTCCAGGTGGGGCCCGCGCTGGTACTGGTGGCGGCGCTGTGCGCGCTCGCGGACGGCTGGGGACCGGTGGCCCTGGTGTGGACGCTGGTGCTGGCCGTGCGGTGGCCGCTGCTCGTGGAGCGGCTGCGCCCGCCGCCGACCCCGGCCCGGGCGGCTCCGTGACGGCGGCGCCCCGGTCCCCGGCGTCCCCCGTGGCGGGGGTTGGCGTCGCCACGGGGGGACGGCACTACGGGGCGGGCGTCCGGACGCGGATGCGGGCGGGCGGGACGGCACCGTCCAGGGCGGCCCGTACCCGCTCGTCGCCGGTGCGGGAGCCCCCGCCGAGCTCCAGGGCGCAGCCGCACCGGGCGACGACGGTGCGGCCGCGGCCCCACTGCTCCAACTCCGCCACCTCGCCGAAGCGGTACTCGTGGCACCAGTCGTCGCGGCCGTGGACGATCGGGTGCGGGGTCAGCACCAGCCGCTCGCGGCGGGCCGCGCGGTACTTGACGCGGGCGAGCGGGGTCCTGCGGAAGACCTGGCCGGGCGGGAACGGGGTGTCCCACACCTCGCACACGGAGGTGTGCTCCAGGCGTCGTCCGTCGAGCCCGGTGAGCGAGGGGTGCACCCCGTGGGGCACGGCCAGGTCCGTCAACTCGCCCGGCAGCGGCGGCTCCTGGGCCGGTCGGACCGCTTCCCCCCACAGGGCGGTGGCCGCGACCACCTCCTTGCCCTCGGCCACGTCGAGCACCACGATCCGCTCGACGGAGAGCGCGTCGCGCGGGACCTCGACGACCTCCACGTGACTGCTGATGCCGAGGCTCCCGCGCACCAGCCGGTCGATCCGCTCCACGAGGACGCACTGCCCCGGGCGGGCCGCCGCCGAACCGATCGGGGCGTCGAGGGCGAGGGCGATCCCGTCGGTGTCCCGCTGCGCCCGGACGTGCCCGGTGAGCCGGCGCGCAGCGCGGCGCGCGGGCCGGGCGCCCTCGGGCAGCGGCAGCCGCAGCCCTTCCGGGGAGGGGCCGCCGAGCAGCAGGACGGCGTTGCCCCGCGTGAAGTGGGTCGCCGCGTGCTCCCGGACCATGTCGGCGGTGAGCGCCCGGTAACCGGGGCCCCGCCGGCCGGCGAGGCCGAGGCCTTCCGCACCGTAGCGGGCGTTCAGCGCCTGGGCCGCTCGGACGTCCACGGGCGCCGTGTGCTCGATCTCCAGGATGCCCGCCACGTGTTCCAGGCGCTCCGGGGGCGGGTCGGACAGGGCCCGGCACACCGACTCCAGGAAGCGGACCACATCTTCGGGGGCCCCCGAGCCGTAGAAGCGGGTCTCGTCCAGGTCGGACAGCGACCCGTACGTCACCAGGCCCGCGTCCGCGTCCGCCCGTTCGATGATGAGGCGCTCGACGACCTGGCTCGCGCCCAACGTCCGGTACGTCTCGTCCCGGACCCCGCAGCCGAAGCGCAGACCGAACCGGAGCGGGCCCGTCGAGGGGATCCGGTGGACGGGTGTGCCGTCGATGGTGGTGCGTCCCATGGCGGCGATCCCAGGGCCTGTCGGACCGGATCCGATCCGACCGGGTCGCAGGTCGGATCGGATCGGTTCCGCAGGTCGGACGGGGTCCGCCCGGTGGGGCCGGGGCCGCCGGTGGGGCCGGGGCCGACGGGTCAGGTGGGGCCGACGGGTCAGGTGGGGCCGAAGCGGCCGACCCGTGCCTGTACGACGAACTTGCGCCACTCGTCCGGCGCGAAGATCACCGAAGGGTCGTCGGGGCGCTCGCCGTCGCGCATCGCGATGAACCCCTCGACGAAGGCGATCTGGACGTCGCCCACCCCTCGACCGCCCGGCTGCCAGTCCGCGCCGCTGAGATCGAGGTCGGGCCTGCCCCAGCCTGCGAGGGGTCGCGAAATCATGCTCTCGGCCACGTGCGTGCTCCTCCCGGTACGTCGTCCGGCCGCCCAGGGTAGCCATCGCGACGGGGGCCGCACAGGCCACCCGCGGCACCCGGCGACCGGACGTCGATCCGCCGCCGGGCGGCCACCGGGCGGCCACCGCGCGGCAGCCCGACGGCCATCACCACCGCCGTCACCACCGCCGGCCCCCGCTCCGAGCCGCTCCCGGCGCGCTCCCGGTCGGTGCGCGGGCGGCGCCGGTCAGGTGGTCGGCGGTTCGGAGCCGACCAGCCACATCGCGAAGAACTGCGCCCCGCCGCCGTACGCGTGGCCCATCGCCCGGCGGGCGTCCGGCACCTGGTGCTCCCCGGCCCGGCCCCTCACCTGGAGCGCCGCCTCCGCGAAGCGGATCATGCCGGAGGCGCCGATCGGGTTGGTGGACAGCACCCCGCCCGACGGGTTCACGGGGAGGTCCCCGTCGAGTTCGGTGACCCCGGCCTCGGTGAGCTTCCAGCCCTCGCCCTCCTGTGCGAAGCCCAGGTTCTCCAGCCACATCGGCTCGTACCAGGAGAACGGGACGTACATCTCCACCGCGTCGATCTCCCGCCGCGGGTCGGTGATCCCGGCCTGCCGGTAGACGTCAGCCGCGCAGTCCTTGCCGGCCTGCGGGGAGACGAAGTCCTTGCCCGCGAACAGGGTCGGCTCGCTGCGCATGGCGCCGCCGTGCAGCCACGCCGGCGGGTGGGGCGAACGGTCCGCGCCCGCCCGGTCGGTGAGGATCATCGCGCAGGCGCCGTCGGAGGACGGGCAGGTCTCCGAGTAGCGGATCGGGTCCCACAGCATCGGCGACGCCTGGACCTTCTCCAGGGTGATGTCGTGCTCGTGGAGGTGGGCGTACGGGTTCTTCAGCGCGTTGCGCCGGTCCTTGTAGGCGACGAGCGAGCCGACCGCGTCGGGTGCGCCGGTGCGCCGCATGTAGGCGCGCACGTGCGGGGCGAAGAACCCGCCCGCGCCGGCGAGCAGCGGCTGTTGGAAGGGGACGGGCAGGGACAGGCCCCACATGGCGTTGGACTCGGACTGCTTCTCGAAGGCGAGGGTGAGGACGGTCCGGTGGACGCGGGCGGCGATCAGGTTGGAGGCGACGAGGGCGGTCGACCCGCCGACGGAGCCCGCCGTGTGGACGCGGAGCATCGGTTTGCCGACCGCGCCGAGGGCGTCGGCCAGGTACAGCTCGGGCATCATCACCCCCTCGAAGAAGTCGGGGGCCTTGCCGATGACGACCGCGTCGATGTCGGCCCAGGTCAGTTCGGCGTCCGCGAGGGCCCGGCTCGCGGCCTCGCGGACCAGTCCGGCGATGGAGACGTCGTGGCGGGCCGCCACGTGCTTGGTCTGGCCGATGCCGACGACGGCCACCGGTTCCTTGCCCGTCGTGCTCGTCGTACTCAACGGGGGTCTCCTTCCAGGACGGCGACCAGGTTCTGCTGGAGGCAGGGTCCGGAGGTGGCGTGGGCGACGGCCCGGTCGGACTCGCCGCGGTGGATCCGGGCGGCGGCCTCGCCGATCCGGATCAGGCCGGCGGCCATGACCGGGTTGGCGGCGAGCGGGCCGCCCGAGGGGTTGACGTTCACGGTGTCGCCGAGGCCGAGGGCCTTGCGGAGCACGACCTCCTGCGAGGTGAACGGCGCGTGGAGTTCCGCCGTGTCGACGGGGGCTTCGAAGACCCCGGCGCGTTCGGCGGCGAGACGGGTGGACGGGGAGTCCGTGAGGTCGCGCAGGCCGAGCCCGTGGGCCTCGATGCGGTGGTCGATGCCGGTGATCCAGGCGGGGCGTTCGCAGAGCCGCCGGGCCGCGTCGCCCGCCGCCAGGATCACGGCGGCGGCGCCGTCACCGATGGGCGGGCAGTCGCCGGTGCGCAGCGGCGCCACCAGGTGGTCGCCCTGCGGGACCTCGCCGGTGAGCTGGGCGTGCGGGTTGTCGACCGCGGCGGCCCGGCTGCGGGCGGCGATGGCGGCCAGGGCGTCCTCGTCGGTGTCGCCCGCGTCGATCAGCGCCCGGGCCTGGAGGGCGGCCAGGGCCACGGAGTCGGGCCAGAGCGGGGCGAGGTAGTAGGGGTCGAGCTGTCGGGTGAGGACGTCGCGCAGGGGGCCCGGGGAGGACTTTCCGTACGAGTAGACGAGCGCGGTGTCCGCCTCGCCGGTCTGGATCTTGACCCAGGCCTCGTAGAGGGCCCAGGCGCCGTCCATCTCGACGTGCGACTCGGAGATCGGGGGCCAGGCACCGACTCCGTCGAGGGTCATGGTGAAGGAGAAGGCCCGGCCGGCGAGGTAGTCGCTGGAACCGGAGCAGGTGAAGCCGATCTCCTTGGCCTTGAGGCCGGTCCGCTCCAGTACCTGGTGGATGACCGGCATGACGATCTCGACTTCGCTGAACTCGTCGGTGCGGCGCAGGTGGTCGCTCTGCGCGAAGGCGATGACGGCCACCTCGCGGGCGTACCGCGGGGTCCTCGGCGTGGCGGGCATCAGATGAGCTCCTTGTACGCGTCGTAGTCCGCGTCCGGCTCGCCGGTGGGGCGGTAGTGGTCGGGGTAGCGGCCGCCGTCCGTCCACACGGGTTCGACGCGCAGGCCCATGCGGACCCGGTCGTACGGGATGCCGCCGATCCGGCCGTGGAGGGCGAGGTCGGCTCCGTCGAGGGCGATGTGGGCGTAGACGTACGGGACTTCGATGTCGAGGTTCTTGGCCTTGATGTTGACGATGCAGTAGGTGGTGACCGTGCCGGCCGGTCCGACCTCGACGCGGTCGGTGGTCGCGACCCCGCAGGTGGGGCAGGCGCCGCGCGGCGGGACGTACACCTTGTGGCAGGAGGGGCAGCGCTCGCCGACGGTCCTGCGCTCGGAGAGGGCGCCGATGTAGGCGGTCTGGGCGCGGCCGGGGCTGTACGTGTAGTCCAAGCGGGCCTCGGCGACGATGCCGGTGACGGCGTCGGCGAAGAGCCCGTCGTGGGGGGTGGCCTCGCGCCGGGGAGCGGTGTGCCGCCCGTCGGTCGGTCCCGTGTCCGGCTCGAAGCAGGCGATGTCGGTGATGGCGCCGGTCCGCCCTTCGGCCCAGCGGACGCGGACGCGCATGCCGGTGGTGACGGCTTCGGGGCCGGGGACGTCGAGGACGTGCAGGATCGCCGTGTCGGCGCCGTCGAGCCGGACCAGGACCCAGGCGAAGGGCGTGGCGAGGGGCTGTTGGGGACGGGGTTCTCCGTTCCAGGCCCACGTGGTGACGGTACCGGTGGCGGAGACCTCGACCAGCTCGCGGATCTCCTCGGCCGTGACGGGGTCGTACTCGGTGGGCGGCACCATCACCTTGCCGTCGGAGGTCCGCACGCCGAGGACGACGCCTTCGCGCAGGCCGGTGAGGAAGGCGCTCTGGACGGGGCCGAGGGACCGGGTGAAGGGGAACTCGACGACGAGGGGCGCGCGCAGCACCTCGGGTGGGGACGCGGCGGCTGTCATGGGGGTCTCCGATTCTCCGGGGGACGGGTCGGGGCGGGAGGGGTCGGGGCGGTACGGGGCGGGTCGGGCGCGACAGGTCCGGCGCAACGGGGCGGGCGCGACAGGTCGGACCGGTCGGGGTCGCTCCCGGGCGGCCCGGTCAGGCCCGGCGGTACACCGGCGGTCGCTTCTCGGCGAAGGCCCGGGCGCCCTCCTTCGCGTCGGCGGTGTCGAAGACCGGCCAGCCCCGGGTCAGTTCGGCGGCGAGGCCGTCCGTCTCCGTCATGTCGGCGCTCTCGTAGACCGACGCCTTGACGGCCTCGACCGCGAGGGGCCCGCACGCGTTGATGCGTCCGGCGATCTCCAGGGCCGCCTCCAGGGCGGTCCCGTCGGGCACGACCCGTCCGATCAGCCCGATCCGCGCCGCCTCCTCCGCCGGGTAGGGGCGGCCGGTCAACAGCATCTCCAGGGCGTGCGTGCGCGGGATCTGCCGGGGCAGCCGCACCGTGGAGCCGCCGATCGGGAACAGACCGCGCTTGACCTCGAAGAGCCCGAAAGTGGCCCCGGCGCCGGCGACCCGGATGTCGGTGCCCTGGAGGATCTCGGTGCCGCCCGCGACGCAGTACCCCTCGACGGCCGCGATCACCGGCTTGCGGGGCCGGTGGTGGCGGAGCATCGCCTTCCAGTGCAGGTCCGGGTCGGCCTTCAGCCGGTCCCGGTAGTGGTCCCCCGCCATGCCCTTGCCCGCGAGGGCCTTCAGGTCCATGCCGGCGCAGAAGTCCCCGCCCGCCCCGGTCAGCACCACCGAGCGGATCTCGTCGTCCGCGTCCGCCTCCAACCAGCCGTCGTACAGCCCCACCAACAGCGGAAGCGAGAGCGCGTTCTTCGCTTCCGGCCTGTTCATGGTGAGCACCAGCGTGGCTCCGTGGCGTTCCACGGTCAGGTGTTCCGTCCCACCCATTGCCGTCCTCCCGTCTCAAGACCTAGAACAGGTTGCAGTAGGGGCGGGTGCAGTTCAATAGTTTTCTGACACACAGTCAGTTTTCTTGGGCGACTCCCTTCCCACTTCCGTGCGGCGGCGCTGTAATGACCGCCGAAGCGGACCGGACCGGACCCGGACGAGGGCCCGGCACCAGATGTCACCAGGGTCAGGAGGAACGGTGGAGTACAACCTTGCCGACCTGTTCGAGTCGGTCGTGGACGTGGTCCCGGACCGCGAGGCCCTCGTGTACGTGGACCACCCGGGTACCGGCGCCGAGCGCCGGCTCACCTACGCCGAGTTGGACGCGGCGGCCAACCGCCTGGCACACCACCTGCTGGACAGCGGGCTGGAGCCCGGCGAGCACCTGGGCCTGCACCTGTACAACGGCGTCGAATACCTGCAGACCGTGCTGGCCTGCCTGAAGGCCCGACTCGTGCCGGTGAACGTCAACTACCGCTACGTGGAGGAGGAGCTGGTCTACCTCTACAACGACGCCGACCTCGCCGCGCTGGTCTTCGAGGGCGAGTTCACGGAACGGGTCGCGGCCGCACTGCCACAGACGCCGAGGCTCCGACACCTCATCCGGGTCGGCGAGGTGACCGAGGGGGCCCCGCGACCGGCGATCGAACCCGTCGCGTACGAGGACGCGGAAGCGGCCGGATCCCCCGGTCGCGGGTTCCCCGCGCGCAGCGCCGACGACCTGTTCATCATCTACACCGGCGGCACGACCGGCATGCCCAAGGGCGTCATGTGGCGGGCCGAGGACCTCTTCTTCGCGGGGCTCTTCGGCGGGGAGCCGACCGGGGAACCGGTGAAGCGGCCGGAGGAACTGGCCGAGCGGGTCGCCTCGCGCGGCGCCGGCCTCACCTTCTTCCCCGCTCCCCCGCTGATGCACGGCACCTCGACGCTGACCTCGTTCATCGCCTTCAACTACGGGCAGCGCGTGGTCATCCACCGCAAGTACGTCCCGGAGGAGGTCCTGCGCACCATCGAGAAGGAGAAGGTGTCGAGCGTGTCGCTGGTGGGCGACGCGATGCTGCGGCCGCTCATCGACGCCCTCAACGGCCCCATGGAGGGGACGGACCTCTCCTCCCTGTTCAGCGTCTCGTCGTCCGGGGCGATCATGTCGGAGACGGTGCGCGCCGAGTTCCAGCGGCTGGTTCCGAACGCGCTGCTCCTGAACAACTTCGGGTCGTCGGAGTCCGGATCCAACGGCAGGGCGACGAACGACTCCGGGCCCGAGCGGGGATTCCGACTGGAGGTCAACGACCGCACCCGGGTGGTGGACCCCGTCACGTACGAACCGGTGGCGGTGGGCGTCCCCGGCCGGCTCGCGCAGCGCGGCCACGTCCCGCTCGGGTACTACAACGACCCGGCGAAGACCGCCGAGACCTTCTTCCGCAAGGGCGAGGAGCGTTGGGTGCTGCTCGGCGACATGGCGACGGTCGACGAGGAGGGCATCGTCACGGTCCTCGGCCGCGGCTCGCAGTGCATCAACACGGGCGGCGAGAAGGTCTACCCGGAGGAGGTCGAACAGGCGCTCAAGTCGCATCCGGACGTGTACGACGCCCTCGTCGCGGGCGTCCCGGACCCGACCTGGGGCAGTCACGTCGCCGCGGTGGTGCAGGTACGGACGGGTGCGACCGAGCCGACGCTGGACGCGATCCAGAGCCACTGCCGGACCAGGCTGGCCGGGTACAAGATCCCGCGCCAGCTGGTCATCACCGACACGATCCAGCGCTCGCCGAGCGGCAAGGCGGACTACCGCTGGGCACGGACGGTGGCGACGGAGGCGGACTCCGCGAACTGAAGCGGGCGGCCGCCGGCACCGACACGCCGCCGACACCGCCGGACGGCGGCGGCGGACGGGACGGTCGGCGGCGTGCCGGTGGACGGCGTACGGGCGGCCGACGCCGATCGACGAAACGGACCGTGCACGTCGCGGACCCGCGGGGCGACGACGCTCCACGGGCCCCGCGACGCGCACGGTCCGCCGCGCGTTTCCGGGGTCGCGCGATTCGGCACCGCACGCGCCGGGCCGCGTGACTCCAGGGCCGGACCTTTCCGGGCCGCACGCACCGGGCAGCGCGATTCGGGGCCATGCGTTCGGGTCGTGTTTTCGGGGCCGGGAGGTTCAGCGCCGCGCGTGCGGAGGCCGGGCGATTCGGCACCGTCCGCGCCGCCGCGCGACTCGGTGCCACACCGATTCCGGGACCGGAAGATTCTGGGCTGTCAGTGCCGGGCCGGGTGATTCGATGCGGTCGGCGCCGGGCCCGGCCGGCCAGGGACCGGGCGTTCCCCGGTGGTGCGATCCGGCACCGTGCGCGCCTGGGCGCGCGCCTTCGGGCTGCGGCGTTCCGCGGCCCGCGACCTGCCCGGCCCCGCCGTGCGCGCCGGGCAACGCGATGCGCAGGACCTCCGCGATTCGGCGCCGCGCCCGCGCGACTTCGGGGGCGCCCCGTCGCATGCGTCCACGTACGCGCGGCAGCGAATCGGCGCGTACCGACGGGGGTCGCCCTGCCGGTTTCCGCCGGCGCGGGCGGCGTCGACGGCGTCAGACCTGCGCGCGGAGTTCGGCGGCGACTCCGCGGGCCCAGCCGGCGAGTTCGGGGCGGCCCGCGCCCTGGCCCAGCGTCTCGGCCTGGGCGTCCGCGAGCCGGTGCGGACCGGAATCCTCCAGCAGGTGGGCCACCTCGGCCAGCAACCCGGCCAGGCGGCGCGCTTCGGACGCGCTGAGGCGGACCGATACCGCGGGGTCGATGACGGACATGGCCGCCGCCTCCCTTCGCGCCTCCTCCGGCGGGGGCACCTCCTTCGACCGTACGCCGCCACCCGGGCGGCCGCCGCTCAGGAGGCCTCCCGTAACGATCACTCGTTCGAGTCATTGATTTACCTCGCCAGGTCCGGCACTCTACCGAATGAACGTTCGGTTGGCTCTCGGTGAGGTGACGGCATGACGGCGTACGCGGATCTCCACGACGAAGGCGAGCGGCTGGGCGCCGACGAGCTGGCGGCGCTCCAGCTGAAGCGGTTGCGGGCGACCCTGCACCGCGCGTACGAGCGGGTGCCCTTCTACCGCAAGGCCTTCGAGAAGGCGGGCCTGCATCCCGACGACTGCCGCTCCCTCGCCGACCTCGCCCTCTTCCCGCTGACCACCAAGGCCGACCTGCGCGGGCAGTACCCGTTCGGGATGTTCGCCGTGCCCCGCTCCGAGGTCCGCCGCATCCACGCCTCCAGCGGCACCACCGGCCGCCCAACGGTGGTCGGCTACACCGACGGCGACCTGTCCACCTGGGCCGATGTCGTCGCCCGCTCCCTGCGCGCGGCCGGCGCCCGGCCCGGCCAGATCGTCCACGTCGCCTACGGGTACGGGCTCTTCACCGGCGGCCTCGGCGCCCACTACGGCGCGGAACGCCTTGGCTGTACGGTCGTCCCCGCCTCCGGGGGCATGACGGACCGCCAGGTCAAGCTCATACAGGACTTCCGCCCGGAGGTGATCATGGTGACCCCCTCCTACATGCTCACCCTGCTGGACGAGATGGAGCGCCAGGGCATCGACCCGCGCTCGACCTCGCTGCGGACGGGCGTCTTCGGCGCCGAACCGTGGACCGAGGAGATGCGCCGGGAGATCGAGGACCGGCTCGGCATCGACGCGGTGGACATCTACGGGCTCTCGGAGGTGATCGGGCCGGGCGTGGCGCAGGAGTTCGCCTCCCACAAGGACGGCCTGCACATCTGGGAGGACCACTTCTACCCGGAGGTCGTGGACCCCCTCACCGGGGCGGTGCTGCCCGACGGCGAAACCGGTGAGCTGGTGTTCACCTCACTGACCAAGGAGGCCATGCCTATCATCCGCTACCGCACCCGGGACCTCACACGGCTACTGCCCGGAACGGCCCGCCCGGCCTTCCGGCGGATGGAGAAGGTCACGGGCCGCAGCGACGACATGATCATCCTTCGCGGGGTGAACCTGTACCCGACCCAGATCGAGGAGATCCTGCTGCGCTCCCCCGCCCTGGCCCCGCACTTCCAGCTCCGGCTGACCCGTGAGGGCCGGATGGACGCCCTGACCGTACGGGTGGAGGCCCGTCGGGAGTCCGGGCCCGGGCAGCGCGAAGCGGCGGCCGCCGAGGTGGTCCGGGCCGTAAAGGAGTCCGTGGGGGTGTCCGTCGCCGTGGAGGTGGTGGATCCGGAGACCCTGGAGCGCTCGGTCGGCAAGATCAAGAGGCTGAAGGACCTCCGCGAGGCCGGACAGGGAGGGGAGGCCGCGCCGCGCTGACGGACGTCCGAAACCACCCCTTCGGGCTCACTTCGGTGCCGCTCCCGGGAGCGGGCCGCCCTGCCCGGGTAGTGCATGAGGCGTGACCTCGATCCTCCGGCGGCTCTACGACCGGCTCCAGGGCTCCCCCGCCGGGCTGGCCTGGAGTCGCGGCCGGGAGATCGAGCTGATGCACCGTGCCATGGGCTTCGCGGCGCTCGGCTTCCTGACCCTGGTGCCGCTGCTGGTGGTCGTGTCGGCCGCGGCGCCCGGCAGCGGCTCGGGCTTCGGCCGCTGGCTGGGGCAGGCCCTCGGGGTGACCGCCTCCTCGCGCGCCCGAGTGGAGGCGCTGTTCGGCGCGGCCGACCTGGCCCTGGAGCGGACCACCGCTTTCGGTCTGGCCGCCCTCGCGGTGTTCGGCCTGACCTTCGGTTCCGCCGTACAGACCGGCTACGAGAAGGTCTGGGACGTACCGACCGCCCGCTGGCACACCATGTGGCGCCACGTCGTCTGGTTGGCCCTGCTCGTCTGCTACCTCGCCCTGCTCGTGGGGATCCCCGCCCCCTCCGACGACGCCATCGGCGCGATCCTGGGCACCATCGGCGACGTGGTCGGCACGTGCCTGTTCTTCTGGACATCGGGGCGGCTCCTGCTGGGCGGCCGGGTCCGCTGGCGGGCGCTGCTGCCGGGAGCGGTGGCCACCAGCCTCGGTCTGCTCGGCCTGCGGGTCTTCTCCCAGCTGGTGTTCTCCCCGCTGATCGCGTCCAATGCCGTCACGTACGGGCCGTTCGGGACGCTCCTCGTCGTCCAGTCCTGGCTGGTCGGCGTCGGATTCGTCGTCTACGGCGGCGCCCTCGTCGGCCGCCTCGTCCACGAGTACCTCACCCTGCGCCGCCTGCGCCGCGGCGGCGTCCTCACCGCCGACCACGGGGCACCGGATCCCGAACGACCCGCGGACTGATCGTTTCGCGACGGCCGTGAGGGCGGTACGTCAGGGCGCGAGGACAACTCCCCCGACGCGCCCGCTCTCGCTGAGCCGGTGCGCCTCGACTGCCTCCGTCAGGGGCAGCGTCCGCTCGACGGACGGGCGCACGCCCGCGTGGTCCACCAGTCGGGCGAAGCCCGCCAGGTCCTCGGGTGTCGACTCAAGGCAGTGCTCGACGAACCGCACGCCCGTCCCCACGAGCCTGTTCCCCCACGCCCGTCCGGTCGGCCCCGACGCCCACCACGTCGACGGGGACGCCGCCGCGTCGCGGCGTACGGAGCGACCGGGGCCGTACTCGTGGGGCGGGATCCCGCTCGTCGCGGGAGCCTGCCGCCGGGTGCCCGAGCTGCCGTACTCGAATCGCGCGGCCCGCACGGCCACCGAGGCCCGGCGCGGCCCGGCGCGACCGGCCTTCAGTCCGTCGGGGGCGCGAGGCGGTCGCGGAGTTCGCGCTTGAGGATCTTGCCGCTGGCGTTGCGGGGCAGGGCCTCGGCGAACACCACCCGCTTCGGCGCCTTGAAGTGGGCCAGCCGCTCGCGGGCGTGGGCCATCAGCTCGGCCTCGGTCACCTCACCGCGCGGCACCACCACCGCCGTGACGGCCTCGATCCACTTCTCGTCGGGCAGTCCGATCACCGCGGCCTCCGCCACCCCGGGATGGGTGTACAGCGCGTCCTCGACCTGACGGGAGGCGACCAGGACGCCACCCGAGTTGATGACGTCCTTCACCCGGTCGACGACGGTGAAGTACCCGTCGGCGTCGCGTACGGCGAGGTCCCCGGAGCGGAACCAGCCGTCGCGGAAGGCCTCCTCGGAGGCCGCCGGGTCGTTCCAGTAGCCGAGGCACAGCTGTGGGGACCGGTAGACCACCTCGCCCGGCGTGCCGTCCGGGACGTCCGCACCGTCCTCGTCGACGACCTTCGCCCGCACGTGGCGCACCGGTCGGCCGCACGAGTCCATCCGCCCCTCGTGTTCCTCCGGCCGCAGCACCGTGGCGAGCGGGCCGATCTCGCTCTGCCCGAAGCAGTTGTAGAAGTCGAGCCCCGGCAGCCGCTCCCGCAGTCGTTCGAGTACGGGCACCGGCATGATCGACGCCCCGTAGTACGCCTTGCGCAGCGCGCCCAGCTCCCGCTCCGCGAACTGCGGATGGTTGGCCAGGGCGATCCACACCGTCGGCGGCGCGAAGAGGCTGTCGGCGCGGCCCGCCTCCACCAGGTCGAAGACCGTTTCGGCGGCGGGCGCGTCGAGCACGGTGTTGCGGGCGCCCACCGCGAGGTAGGGGAGCAGGAAGACGTGCGTCTGCGCCGAGTGGTAGAGCGGCAGCGCGTGGACGGGGTGGTCGTCCTCGGTCAGGTCCAGGGCCTCGATGGCGCTCTCGTACTCGTGCGCCAGGGCCCGGTGCGTCATCATCGCGCCCTTGGGCAGGGCGGTGGTCCCCGAGGTGTAGAGCAGCTGGACCAGCCGGGACGGGTCCCGTTCCGACTCGAACGGCACCCCGTCGACCGGCGACGGGTGGACCGGCGACGGGTCGCCGAGTTCGGCGAGGAACGACCCCGGCCCGTCCCGCAGCGGCCGTACGGGCGTCCCGTCGGGGATCCGGGCGGCCAGGTCCGGATCGGCGAGGACGAGCGAGGCGGTGCAGTTGTCGAGGATGTGCGCGAGGTCCTCGCCGGTGAGGTTCTGGTTGACCGGCACGTGGACCAGACCGGCCCGGGCGCAGGCGAGGAAGGCGATCAGGTAGGCGTCGCTGTTGTGGGCGAAGGTCGCGACCCGGTCGCCGTCCGCCAGACCGTGGCGGCCGCGCAGCACGGCGGCGCCGGTGGAGACGGCCGCGTCGAGTTCCGCGTACGTCCAGCTCCGCTCCCGGTACCGGAGGGCGACGCGGTCGGGTACCCGCCGTGCGCTGTCCGCGAGGAGCCCGTCGACCGTGTTGTCCCGCACTGCCGTCATGGCGTGATCCTCACCCGGCGCGCGGGTGCGGTCAACAGCACCGCGCCCCGGGATACCGAACGGCATGTTGACAGACCGTCGGCCGACCTGCGTGAGTGTGGGGACACGGGGGCTCGGCCCGCACCACGGGCAAGTGCAGCCTCCCGCAGGGAATTTGGGGGTCAGATTTGAGCTCGGTCCAGCGCTCGGTCCCGCGCTTGTCGCACGGTCACCGCCGTACCCGCCCGCTCCTGCGCCGCGTCGCCGTCATCGGAGCCGCGTTGCTCGCGGCGACGGCGGCGATGCCCCAGGCCGGAGCCGCCGGCGCCGGTCCCGACATCGGGGCCGCCCCCTCGGGCGGGGGCCTGTCCGCCGTCATCCGGTACACCGAGAACGGCATCCCGCACATCCTGGCGCGGGACTACGCGCACCTCGGTTTCGGCACCGGTTGGGCGCAGGCCGCCGACCAGGTCTGCGTGCTCGCCGACGGTTTCCTGACCGTCGCCGGGGAACGCTCGCGCTGGTTCGGCCCGGACGCGGCGCCCGACGGCTCCCTCTCGTCGGCCACGAAGAACCTCTCCAGCGACCTGTACTTCAAGGGCGTGCGGGAGGCCGGGACCGTCGAGAAGCTGCTGGCCACGCCCGCGCCGGCCGGTCCGGGCAAGGACGTGCGCGAGCTCATGCGGGGTTGGGCCGCCGGGTACAACGCCTGGCTCGCCCAGAACAGGATCACGGACCCGGCGTGCAAGGGGGCCGCCTGGGTGCGGCCCGTCACCGTGACCGACGTGGCCGCCCGAGGGTTCGCCGTGTCGGTCCTGGGCGGTCAGGGACGCGGCGTCGACGGGATCGTGTCGGCGCGGCCTCCGGCCCCGGCCGGACCTACCGCTCCCCCGGCACCCGATCCGGGCTCGGCCGCCGAGGCGGCCCGGGAGCTGTTCGACACCACCCGCTACGACATGGGCTCCAACGCGGTGGCGTTCGCCGGGTCGACCGCGGCGAACGGCCGGGGCCTGCTCCTGGGCAATCCGCACTACCCGTGGCAGGGCGGACGCCGCTTCTGGCAGTCCCAGCAGACCATCCCGGGCGAGTTGAACGTCTCGGGCGGCTCCCTGCTCGGTACGGCCGTGGTGAACATCGGCTTCAACGAGAAGGTCGCCTGGAGCCACACCGTGGCCACCGGCACTCCCCTGAACCTGCACCAGCTCGCCCTGGACCCGGCCGACCCGACGGCCTACCTCGTCGACGGCAGGCCGGAGCGGATGACGGAGCGCAAGGTCGTCGTGCCGGTGGCGGGCGGCGGGACACCCGTCGTCCGCAGCCAGTGGTGGACCCGCTACGGGCCGGTCGTCACCGACCTCGGCCCGTCCCTGCCGCTGCCCTGGACGGCCGCGACGGCCTACGCGCTCGCGGACCCCAACGCGGCGAACCTGCGCGGCTCCGACACCGCGCTGGCCATGGGCAGGGCCCGCTCGGTCGCCGGGATCCAGGACGCCCTGAAGCGCACCCAGGGCCTGCCCTGGGTCAACACGGTCGCCGCCGACGCGGGTGGCGACACCCTGTTCACCCAGTCCCAGGTGCTGCCGAGGATCACGGACGAACTCGTCGCGCGCTGCTCCACCCCGCTCGGGCGGGCCACCTACCCGGCATCGGGGCTGGCGGTGCTGGACGGTTCGCGCGGTGACTGCGCCCTCGGCAGCGACCCGGACGCGGTGCAGCCCGGGGTGTTCGGCCCGGGCAGGGCGCCGACGCTGCGGGGAGCCCCGTACGCGGAGAACTCCAACGACAGCGCCTGGCTGGCCAACGCGGACCGCCCGCTGACCGGCTACGAGCGGGTCTGGGGCAACATCGGCACGCCGCGTTCGCTGCGCACGCGCGGCGCCGTCGAGGACGTGTCGGCGATGGCCGCGCGGGGCCGGCTGACGGTCGGTGACCTGGAGCGGCAGCAGTACGCGAACAGGGTCCCGGCCGGTGACCTGGCGGCCGCCGACGCGGCGAAGGCCTGCGCGGCCCTGCCCGGCGGTGCGGCGGTCGGCAGCAACGGGGTACCGGTGGACGTTTCGGCGGCCTGCGGCGTGCTGGCGTCGTGGGACCGGACGGTCGACACCACGAGCCGCGGCGCCCTGCTCTTCGACCGGTTCTGGCGGAAGCTGACCGCGGGTACGGTGGCCAAGGACCTGTGGCTGGTGCCGTTCTCGGCGGCGGACCCCGTCCGCACGCCCCGTACGCTCAACCGGGCGGCTCCCGGCGTCGGCCGGGCCCTCGCGGACACGGTCACCGAACTGCGGGCGGCCGGGATCGCGCTGGACGCCCCGCTCGGCGCGCACCAGTTCGTGGTGCGCGGCGGCCGGAAACTGCCGGTGGGCGGCGGCTCGGAGGCGCTCGGTGTCTGGAACAAGATCGAGGCGCCCTGGAACGCGGCGGCCGGCGGGTACCCGGAGGTCCTGCACGGCTCCAGCCACATGCAGGCGGTCGGCTGGGACGGCAGCCGCTGCCCGGTGGCGCGGACCCTGCTGACGTACGGCCAGTCGGCGAACCCGAATTCGCCGTTCTTCGCCGACCAGACCCGACTGTTCTCCCAGGAACGCTGGGTGACCTCACGGTTCTGCGAGCGGGACATCCTGAGCTCGCCGAAGCTGAAGGTGGTGTGGCCGCGCGAGCGACGCTGACCGCCGACGCGGTGCCTCCGGTGGGGCCGGTGGTCCGGCCCCACCGGGGTCGCGTGCGCGGGCCGGTTGCCTACGGGCTGACGGCCAGGAACAGGTAGGCGGCCAGCAGGACGAGGTGCACGCCGCCCTGGAGGAGGGTCGCGCGGCCCGGGACGATCGTGAGGGCGCTGACGACCACGGTGAGGGCGAGCAGCACCATGTGGATGGGGCCCAGGCCGAGCAGCAGCGGTCCGGAGAGCCAGACCGAGGCGAGGGCGATGGCCGGGATGGTGAGGCCGATGCTGGCGATGGCCGAGCCGTAGGCGAGGTTGAGGCTGGTCTGGACCCGGTCCCGACGGGCGGCCCGGACGGCCGCCAGGGTCTCGGGCAGCAGCACGAGCAGGGCGATGATCACACCGACGACGGCGTTGGGCAGGCCGGCGTCGGCAACGCCCTTCTCGATGGTCGGGGAGACGGCCTTGGCGTCGCCGACGACGGCGATGAGTGCGACGAGCAGCAGACCGAGGCTGATCAGGGCGGCCCGGGAGGTGGGCGGTTCCGCGTGTTCGTCGTCCTCGCCGGCGGCGGCCGCGGCCGCGGCCCGGGCGGCCTCCTTGCGGATGCGGTGGGTGTCCACGGGCAGGAAGTAGTCCCGGTGACGGACCGTCTGGACGGCGATGAACAGTCCGTAGAGGGCGAGCGACGCGACGGCGGCGAAGGTCAGCTGGGCGGTGGAGAACTCGGGGCCGGGCTTGCTGGTGGTGAAGGTCGGCAGCACGAGGCTGAGCGTGGCGAGCGTCGCGACGGTCGCCAGGGCGGCCCCGGAGCCCTCGGCGTGGAACACGGCGACCCGGTTGCGCAGGGCTCCGACGAGCAGGGACAGGCCGACGATGCCGTTGCAGGTGATCATGACCGCGGCGAAGACGGTGTCCCGGGCGAGGGAGGAGGTCTTGGGGCCGCCGTCGGCCATCAGGGTGACGATGAGCGCCACTTCGATGACGGTGACCGCGACGGCGAGGACGAGGGAGCCGAAGGGTTCGCCGACGCGGTGGGCCACGACCTCGGCGTGGTGGACGGCCGCCAGGACCGCGCCCGCCAGGCAGAGGGACACGAGGAGAACCGCGAGTCCGGGCAGGTCACGTCCCCAGCTGAGGACGAGCGCGACCAGCGCCACCACGGGGACCACGACGGTCCAGTCGGTCAGGGGGGATCTGCGGGTTGCCGTACTCATATGTGCCAAGTTGCCAGAACTGTTCCCCCGGTGCGGTGTGCGGCGCGGATCAAGGGGCCCTACGTGGCACTTCTCACGAAATGTTTGGGCGTGGCGGGCGTCGACGGGGCGCGCGGGGGTTCCACCCGGGAGCCCCCGCGGTCCATGATCCGGGCATGGAGAGCGTGCAGAGGAGAGCGGGGCTGTTCACCGGCGCCGAGGACGATCCGAGGTTCAGCACCCCCGCGACGGGGGCGGAGCGGGCGGTGCTGGTCGGCGTCCTCGCCGCGCAGCGCGCGACCCTGGAGCTGAAGTGCTCCGGGGTGGCCGAGCCGTCCCGGCGTTCCGTGGAACCGTCGACGCTGTCGCTGCTGGGTCTGGTGCGTCACCTCGCCGATGTGGAGCGCCGCTGGTTCCGGCAGGTGCTCGCCGGTGGGGACGCGGCGCCGCGCTTCTCCTCGGCGACGGATCCCGACGGGGACTTCGACGGTGCGCGGGAGGGGCCCGGGGCCGTGCAGGAGGCGTGGGCGGCCTGGCGCGAGGAGGTGGCCTTCGCCGACCGGTTCACCGAGGAGGCGCCGCACCTGGACGTCGAGGGGTACGACGGGTGGCGGGGGACGGTGTCGCTGCGCTGGGTGTTGATCCACATGGTGGAGGAGTACGCCCGGCACAACGGCCACGCCGATCTGCTCCGGGAGCGGATCGACGGGGCCGTGGGCATCTGAGGGGAGCCCGTCGCGGTGGTGTCGGCGTCCGTCGGTCGCCGACGCCCGTGGGGCTCCGGTGTCGGCACCGCGCCGTCACAGCGCCCGGTCGCGGCCCTCCCAGTAGGGGTCGCGCAGCCGACGCTTGTACAGCTTGCCGTTGGGGTCGCGGGGCATCGTCTCGATGAAGTCGACGGACTTGGGGCGCTTGTAGCCCGCCAGTCGCCGCTCGCAGTGGTGCAGGATCTCGGCGGCCAGCGCGTCGCCCGCAACGAACCCCTCGGCGGGCTCGATGACCGCCTTCACCTCCTCGCCCCAGGCGTCGTGGGGGATGCCGAAGGCGGCGGCGTCCGCGACGGCCGGGTGGGTGAGGAGCGCGGACTCGATCTCGGCGGGGTAGATGTTCACGCCGCCCGAGATGATCATGTCGATCTTGCGGTCGCGGAGGAAGAGGTAGCCCTCCTCGTCGAGCAGTCCGAGGTCGCCGACGGTGAAGAAGTCCCCGATGCGGTTCTTCCTCGTCTTGCCCTCGTCCTTGTGGTAGCTGAAGCCGCCCGTGTTCATCTTGATGTAGACGGTGCCCAGTTCGCCGGGAGGCAGCCGGTTGCCGTCGTCGTCGAAGACCGCCAGTTCGCTGATGGGCCAGGCCTTGCCGACGGTTCCGGGACGCTTCAGCCACTCCTCGGCCGTCGCGAAGGCGCCGCCGCCCTCGCTCGCCGCGTAGTACTCCTCCACGCAGTGGCCCCACCACTCGATCATCGCCCGCTTGACGTGGTCGGGGCAGGGGGCGGCGCCGTGGATGGCGTGCCGCATCGAGGAGACGTCGTAGGCGTCCTTCGTCTCCTGCGGGAGGGCGAGGAGGCGGTGGAACTGGGTGGGGACCATGTGGGTGTGCGTGCAGGCGTGCGCGTCGATCAGGCGCAGCATCTCCCCCGGCGTCCACTTGTCCATCAGGACGAGCGGGTGCCCGATGTGCAGGGAAGCGCCCGCGAACTGGAGCACGGCGGTGTGGTAGAGCGGCGAGCAGACGAGGTGGACGTTGTCGCCGAAGGGACGGATCCCGAAGATGCCGAGGAACCCGCCGAGGTACGTCTCCTCCGGGAGCTTGCCGGGCAGCGGCCGGCGGATGCCGCGCGGGCGGCCGGTGGTGCCGGAGGTGTAGTTCATCACCCAGCCGAGGGTGCGGGCGTCCGGCGCCGAGGCGGGCCGCCCGTCGAGGAGTTCGCCGTACGGGCGGAAGCCGGGGACGGCTCCGACCCCGTAGCGGCGCTCCGCGGGCAGCCCGGCCTCGTCGGCGGCCGCGCGGGCCGCGTCGGCGAACCGCTCGTGGGCGATCAGGACCTTCGCCCCGGAGTCGGAGACGATCCAGGCGATCTCCGGGCCGACGAGGTGGTGGTTGACCGGGACGAGGTAGAAGCCGGCCTGGGAGGCGGCGAGGTAGGCGGTGAGGAACTCGACGCCGTTGGGCAGGACGACGGCGAAGACGTCCCCCCGTTCCAGCCCGGCGGCGCGCAGCCCGTGGACGAGGCGGTTGACGTCGGCGTGCAGCCGGCCCGCGCTCCACTCCTCGCCGTCGGGGGCGACGAGGACGATGCGGTCGGGATCGGCGGCTGCCTGGGCCCAGAAGCCGTTGGGGGGCTGGCCGTGCTGCTGGTCGGTCATGCTGCTGCTCGCTCCTCTGCTCACTCCGGTGGGTCCTGTCCCGTCCCGGTGGGTCCTGTCCCGTCCCGGTGGTCGGGCCGATGGGGTGCCCGGCCCGGGTGCCGGACGGTCAGGTGCGGCCGGCGATCCGGTTCATGCGGGCGATGGCGCGCTCGAAGCCGCCGGTGAGTTCGTCGAAGACGGCCTGCACGCCGCGTTCGCTGTTCATCCGGCCGACGATCTGCCCGACGGGGGTGCCGAGCAGGGGCTGGACCTCGTACTTCTGGATCCGGGAGACGGCCTCGGCGACCAGCAGGCCCTGGAGCGGCATGGGCAGCGCCCCGGGGCCGTCCGGGTCGTCCCAGGCGTCGGTCCACTCGGTGCGCAGTTGGCGGGCCGGCTTGCCGGTGAGGGCGCGGGAGCGGACGGTGTCGCCGGACCCGGCGGCCAGGAGCTTCTCGGTGAGTGCGCGGGAGTGCAGGTCGGCCTCGGTGGTGGTGAGCCAGAGGGAACCAAGCCAGGCGCCCTGCGCGCCGAGGGCGAGCCCCGCGGCGATCTGTTCGCCGCTGCCGATGCCGCCGGCGGCGAGGACCGGTAGCGGGGCGACCGCCTCGACGATCTCGGGGACCAGGACCATGGTGGCGATGTCGCCGGTGTGGCCGCCCGCCTCGTAGCCCTGCGCGACGACGACGTCGATGCCCGCCTCGGCGTGCCGGCGGGCGTGCTTGGCGCTACCGGCGAGGGCCGCGACGAGGACGCCGTGGTCGTGGGCGCGCGCGATGACGTCGGCGGGCGGCGATCCGAGGGCGTTCGCCAGGAGTTTGATGGGGTAGTCGAAGGCGACGTCGAGCTGGTTGCGGGCGACCTGTTCCATCCAGCCGGTGATCCGCCAGCCGGAGGCCTCGCCCTCGGCCAGCTCGGGCACGTGGTGCTTGGCGAGGGTCTCGCGGACGAACTCGCGGTGTCCCGCCGGGATCATCGCCTCGATGTCGGCCTCGGAGATGCCGTCGACGGCCTTCTTGGCCGGCATGACGACGTCGAGGCCGTAGGGCTTGCCGTCGGTGTGCGTCTGCATCCAGTCGAGGTCCCGCTTGAGGTCGTCGGCGGCGGTGTAGCGGACCGCGCCGAGCACGCCGAGGCCGCCCGCGCGGGTGATGGCCGCGGCGACCGCGGGGAAGGGCGTGAAGCCGAAGATGGCGTGCTCGACTCCCAGTTTCTTGCTCAGCTCCGTCTCCATGGGCGTGAGGATGCCGCAGGGCGGCGACCGAGGGAAGAGGTTTTCTGATGCAGTGTCAGATTCTTTGCGGGTCGGTCGGTGCGGAGGGTGCGGGGTGGGCGGGCAGATACCCAGTAGCGTGCGCGGGCAGGAACAGGAGGCCGGACATGGGCGGTACGGGGACGGGTGGCGGGGCATCTCGTGGCACGGTTCCACGGGACGCGGATCGCGATGACGGTACGGGCCGGGTGCCACCCCCCGCGGGGCCCCCGACCGCCGCCTCGGCGCGACCCCTTGGGGCACGGGGGACGTACGCGGCCGAGCCCGCCGCCGCCACCGGTGACGGCGGCGGAACCGGGGGCGGCGGCGGAACCGGGGGCGGCGGGCTGAGCCGACGGCGGCTCGGGGCGCGACTGCTGGCGCTCGGCGGGGTCCTGGTCCTGCACGCGGCGCTGCCGGGCGCGGGCGCCGGGGCCGCGGGGAACCCCGCCGAACGGCGCGCCCTACAGGGGCTGCGGCTGCGCTACGGGTCCGCCCGGCAGGCCGGGCTGCTGGAGAAGCACCTGGAGGGCGCCGTCGACGAGGCCCGCCGCTTCCTCGGCCCCTCCCCCGAACACCCCTACTACGCGGGGGCCGTGGTCCTCGCCGGACGGGGTCGCACGATCGCGCTGCACCGGGCCGTGGGCGAGGCGGTCCGGTACGCGGACTACGACGGACGGACCGACCGGCCCAAGGAGTTCCCCGCCGGTGAACGGATCGCGATGGCCGAGGACACCGTCTTCGACCTGGCCTCCCTGAGCAAGTTGTTCACCTCCGTCCTGGCCGTGCAGCAGATGGAGCGGGGCCGCCTGGACCTGGAGGCGACCGTGGACCGCTACCTGCCGGAGTTCACCGGCGGCGGCAAGGAGGCGGTCACGGTCCGGCAGCTCCTCACGCACACCTCGGGGCTGCGTTCATGGGCGCCCTTCTACCAGGAGCCCACCCGCGAGGGGCGGTTGAGGCTGCTGTGGTCGGTGCGGCCGCAGGAGACGCCGGGGACGGTGTACCGGTACTCCGACCTCAACCTGATCGCGCTCCAACTGCTCCTGGAACGGATCACCGGCCGCACTTTGGACGTCCTGCTCCACGACGAGATCACCGCTCCGCTCGGGATGCACCGCACGCGCTACAACCCACCGCTCTCCTGGCGCCGGGTCACCGCCGCGACCGAGGTGCAGCGCCCGCCCTGGTCGGGGCTGGACCGGGGGCTGGTGTGGGGCGAGGTGCACGACGAGAACGCCCACGCCCTCGGCGGGGTCGCGGGCCACGCCGGGGTTTTCGGCACCGCCTGGGACCTGGCCGTCCTCGCCCGGGCCCTGCTCGACGGCGGGGTCTACGCGGGCCGGCGGATCCTGCGTCCCGCCTCCGTCGAACTGCTCTTCACCGACTACAACACCGCCTTCCCCGGCGACGACCACGGACTCGGCTTCGAGCTGTACCAGCACTGGTACATGGGCGCGATGGCCACGCCGCACTCCGCCGGGCACACGGGCTTCACAGGCACCTCCCTGGTGCTCGACCCGTCCACCGACTCCTTCCTGATCCTGCTCGGCAACTCCGTGCACCCCGTACGGACGTGGCGGGCCGGCAGCGCGCCCCGGGTCGCCGTCGGCAACCGCTTGGCCCGGGCCGTGCCGGTCCGCACGAAGCACGGCGGCCCCGCCTGGTACTCGGGCATGGAGACCGGCGGATCGGGCACGTTGACGCTGCCACCGCTGACCCCGACCACCGGGAGCGCCAGGCTGCGCTGCGCCGTGTGGTGGGACACCGTTCCCGGCGCGGGCGCGTTCCACCTGGAGGCGTGCGCGGACGGGGAGACCTGGGAGCCGCTGCCCTTCAGCACCGTACGGACCACGGGCGGTACCCCCGAGCAGTGGCCGCTGGGCTCCGCGGGCGGCTGGTCGGGGCGCGTGTGGCACCGGCTGGAGGCACCCCTGCCCGCCCGGCCGGGCCAGGAGGTCCGGCTCCGGTTCCGCCACGCGGCGACCGGACGCTACGTCGGGCGGGGGGTGTACGTGGACGTCCTGCGCGTGGCGGAACCGGCTCGCCTGCTGTTCGCCGAGGACCGCCCCGCCGACGCGGCCCGCGTCGAGGCCGTCGGATGGACCCGATCGGCGGACTAGGCCGTCCCCTTCGGATCTTCCGGCCTGATTGTGGTGAGTAGAGCCGCGTGGACGATCATTGGGTCGTGAGCACGGATTATTGGGCGGTTCTTGGGGACTCCGAGCGGGACCAGTGGCGGTACGTGCCACTCAAGACCATTGGACCACTGCACTTTGGAATGAGTCGTGAGGGCGCCGTCGCCACCATGGCGAAGCAGGGCTTCACCGCAGAACAGCACAACATGGGCGGTTGGCACTCGACAGGCCGTACGCAGTGGCGAGTCGAGTTCTCCAAGCCACAGTCGGCCTGGAGTCGGCCGGCGGTGAAGTGCTACTTCGTCGAAGGCACGGGATTGACGTGCGTCCTGGTCGACGGTCGGCTTGGTCCACAGGTCACCCACGAGGGGATCCGTCTGATCGGCCGCCGCCCGTCGGAGCTTTTCGAGGACATGGAGTCCTACGCGGACCAGCACGATGTGGGGCTTCGGTCCAGCCCAGGAGGCGACCTGTTCGTCGATGGCTTCGAGATTGAGCTGGGCGCGCAGCGTGCCGGAGACGCTGTGGTGTCCTGGGCGCTCTTCTGCAATCCCGGAGAGATCGCCGGCACGTCCTGGGACATTGCACCCTCAGAAGTCTGGCGCCACTGGTAGGACGCCTGGCCCCAAGCTCATCCTCGCCGGCCGCTTTCGGACGCGGTGGCCGCCGCCGTCGGGGATCCGGCCGAGTTTCTTCACGTCCACGTGGATGAGTTCGCCCGGGTGGTCGTGTTCGTAGCGGCGGATCACGGTGCCGGTCGGACGGTCCATGAACGCGAGGCGGTGCAGGCCGTGGCGGGTCAGGATCCGGTGGACGGTCGAGGAGGGCAGTCCCAGGATCGGGCCGATGCGGGCCGGGCAGACCTTGCGAACCCGACGCAGGTCACAGACCTTGGCCTCGACGGCGGCTGGGGTCCGGTGCGGAGTCGTGCGGGGCCGGCTGAAGCGGTCGTGGAGGCCGGCCTCGCCCTCGCTGCGCCACCGCCGCATCCGCTAGTGGCCGGTGGCCCGCGGTATGCCCATCTCGGCCGCGACGTGGGCGACCGGGCGCCCTGAGCGGACACGTTCGACCAGTGGTTGCCTTCCGAGGACGGTCAGACGGGCATTATGGTGGGACACGAAGACCTCCGTTGCGCAATGGGTTCCTAGACAGCTCCCACCACGCCGGAGGTCTTCGCCATGTTCAAGACCCGTCGATGTCAACAACCCTCGTGATCAATACGCCTGGGCCGTCCCCTTCGGATCGCGTCGGTCAGGTCGGCGGGATCGGTCAGGTCGGTCAGGGCCGCGACGGGCGGATCAGGGCAGCCGTCCGCCGGGAAGCGGTCCCGTCAGTCGCTGATCAGGCAGAAGGGGTGTCCGGCCGGGTCGGCGTAGACGCGCCAGCCCTCCGCGTCGTGGCTCGCGTCGAGGAGGGTCGCGCCGACGGCGAGCACCTGTTCCTCGGCGCGGGCGAGGTCGGGGACGGCGAAGTCCCAGTGGAGTTGTTGGGGGCGGGAGGGGTCGGGCCAGGCCGGGGCCCGGTAGTCGAGGGCCTGCTGGAAGGCGAGGACGGCTCCGGTCGGGGTGTGGAGGGTGGCCCACCGCTCGTCCACCGTCCACCGCCGGTCCGGCCGGTTGACGGTGCCGCCCAGCAACTCCGCGTAGAACTCGGCGAGTCGCAGCGGATCGGGGCAGTCGAGGACCACGCACTGCAGTTCAGCGATCATGACGGAATCCTAGGCTGTCCGCCGTGGGCCCACCGGGTCACGGCGCGAGGACGGTGTCGAGCATCCGCCGTACGGTGGCGGCGAGTTCGGCCGGGTCCGGGGCGGGGCGGGAGCGGGCCAGGGAGCCTGCGAGGCGGTCGTAGAGCAGGCCGTCCGTCCAGGCCACGAGGAGTTCGGCGGCCTCCTGCGGCCGGGCGGCGCCCAGGGCCGTGAGGACGGCGGCCGCGCGGGCCCGGGCGAACAGGCCGGCCCGGTGGAGTTCGGGTTCCAGCTCCGGGTTCCGGGCGGCCTCCAGGCTCAGTTCGAAGCGGGCCAGTTGGCGTGCGCGGCCTTCGGTGAGCCAGCGGTGGAGCAGCGCGCCGAGCGCCCGCGCGGCGTTCTCCCGGTCGAGGGGTCCGGGCGGGGTGTCCCCGTCGAGGTCTTCGAGGTCCAGTTCGGCGAGCCGCCCGTAGCAGGCGCCGATGAGGGCCGTCCGCGTACGGAAGTAGTACGAGGTGCTACCGGCCGGCAGGCGTGCGGCGCCGTCGACGGCGCGGTGCGTGAGGCCCCGCAGCCCACCGGCCGCCACCAGGTCGATCGCGGTGTCCGCGATGAGGGTCCTGCGGTCGGGGGCGGGCGGCCGGGCGGCGGGGGTGGACATGCCGTCACTCTACAGCTGTAGAGTGACGGCATGTCCTCTACGGATGTAGAGGGTCGGGGAGCTTCGAACAGCAGGAGGCCGTGCCATGCCGGAACGCCGACGCCAGGCCGTCATCGCCGGGGCCGGGATCGGCGGCCTCACCGCCGCCCTGGCCCTGCACCGCCAGGGCTGGCACGTCACCGTCTGCGAACGGGCCGACGGGCCGTCCGCCGTCGGGGCGGGCATCGTCCTCGCCCCCAACGCCCTGCGCGCCTTCGACGCCGCCGGCTTCGACGCCACCCGGGCCGGGGGCGGGGCCTCGGCGGCCGGGATGGGGCTGCGCCGGCCGACGGGCGCCTGGCTCAGCCGCGCCGACACCGCGGCCATGACCGTCCGCTACGGCCGTCCGCCGCTCGCCGTGCACCGTTCGGACCTCGCCGCCGCCCTGACCGCGGCCCTCCCCGGGGACGCCCTGCGGTACGGGGCCGCCGTCACCGAGGTCACCGGCGCCGACGGGGACCGGCCCGTGGTGCGCACCCCCTGCGGGGAGTTCCCCGCCGACGTGGTGATCGCCGCCGACGGCATCCACAGCCCGCTGCGCCACCGGTACTTCCCCGACCACCCCGGCCTGCACTACAGCGGGGAGACCGCATGGCGCACCGTGCTGCCGGCCGGCGGCGCCGTCACCGAGGCGGCCGAGACCTGGGGGCGCGGCCGGCGCTTCGGAACGGTTCCGCTCGCCGACGGCCGGACCTACCTCTACGCCACGGCCGTCGTCCCCGCCGGCTACCGGCCCGAGGACGTCCGCGCCGAGCTGCTCCGCCACCACGGGACGTGGCACCACCCGATCCCCGCCCTGCTGGAGCGCCTGGATCCCGCGGCCGTGCTCCAGCACGACCTGTACGACCTGGCCGCCCCGCTCCCCCGCCTGCACCACGGCCGCATCGCCTGGATCGGTGACGCCGCGCACGCCATGACCCCCAACCTGGGCCAGGGCGGCTGCCAGGCCGTCGAGGACGCCGTCGTCCTGGCCCACCTGCTGGACGCGCTGCCGGCGCCGCGGGCGCTCGCCGCGTACACCCGGGCCCGCCTGGCCCGCACCGACGCCATCCGGGTCCGCGCCCGGCGCGCCGGGCGGATCGCAGCCCTGACGCACCCACTGGCGGTGGCCGCCCGCGACCTCGCCCTCCGGGCGACCCCCGCCCGGGCAGCGCGGCGGGCCCTGGACGACCTCTTCGACGGATTCACCCTTCCGGGCGTCCTTGCGGAGCACCCGGCATAACCGGCGTGCCCGGGGGCGTTGACCGTCGTTGTCGAGCTCGTCGACCGATCAGTTGTCGAGCTCATCGACCGATCACACGAAGGCAGGCGAAGCCCCATGACGACGGACATCGACTGGGACCACCCGACCGACCCCCGGGAAGGCACCTGGCAGCTGGACCACGTGAAGCTGTACGTGGGCTCGAACGGGCAGGAGGGTCGGGAGTGGAACGGCACCCAGACCCTCCTGCTCACCACCCTCGGCCGGGTCTCCGGCAAGCCCGTCCGCACGCCCCTCATCTACGGTGAGGACGGGGGCCGTTACCTGGTGGTCGCCTCCAAGGGGGGCGACGCGACGCACCCGCTCTGGTACCGGAACCTCACCGAGCACCCCGAGGTCCGGGTCCAGGTCGGCCCGAAGGTCTTCCAGGCCTCGACCCGCACCGCGACCCCGGAGGAGCGCGCCGCGTTCTGGCCGGTCATGGTGGGGCACTGGCCCGCGTACGACGAGTACCAGGCCAAGACGGACCGCGAGATCCCGATCGTCGTGATCGAACCGTCCGCCTGACGCCGGGGCGACCGTCGGCGCGACCGTCCGCCCTCCCCACCGCCGTCCGTCCGCCCGCCCGGTCGACCGCGCCGGGTCAGCGGCCCAGGGCCGCCATCGCCGCGTTGTGGCCCGGGATGCCGCTGACGCCGCCGCCGCGCGCGGCGCCCGCGCCGCACAGCAGGACGTTGGGGTGGGCGGTCTCCACGCCCCAACGGCCCGGCGCACCGGCGTCCGCGTACGGCCAGGACAGGTCCCGGTGGAAGATGTGCCCGCCGGGCAGGCGCAGTTCGCGTTCCAGGTCGATCGGGGTCTTGGCCTCGATGCAGGGCCGTCCGTCGGCGTCGAAGGCCAGGCAGTCGGTGATCGGCTCGGCCAGGTGGGCGTCCAGCTGGGCCAGGGTCGCGGTCAGCAGGACCTCGCGCGTCTGACGGTTGTCCTTCTCGAACAGCCGGGCCGGGGTGTGCAGTCCGAAGAGGGTGAGCGTCTGGTAGCCCTGCTCGACCAGTTCCGGTCCGAGGATCGACGGATCGGTCAGCGAGTGGCAGTAGATCTCCGAGGGCGGTACGGAGGGCAGTTCGCCCGCCGCCGCCTCCGCGTGGGCGCGGCGCAGCTGCTCGTACCCCTCGGCGATGTGGAAGGTGCCGCCGAACGCCTCGCGGGGGTCGACCGCGGTGTCCTTGAGCCGGGGCAGGCGGCTCAACAGCATGTTGACCTTGAGCTGGGCGCCCTCCGGGGCCGGTCCGGTGCCGGGGTCCTCGCCGAGCAGTTCGGCCAGCGCCCGGGGCGAGGCGTTCACCAGGACGGTACGGGCGGCGACGCTGCCCTCGCCCGCCTCCGTGCGGAAGGTGACCTCGGCGGGGGCGGAGCCGTCGGGGTGGATGCGCAGTACCTCGTGCCCGGTGACGATCTCCGCGCCGGCGGTCCGCGCGGCGTCGGCCAGGGCGTCGGTGAGCGCGCCCATGCCGCCGACGGGCACGTCCCAGTCGCCGGTGCCGCCGCCGATGACGTGGTAGAGGAAGCAGCGGTTCTGGACGAGGGACGGGTCGTGGGCGTCGGCGAAGGTGCCGATGAGGCCGTCGGTCAGGACCACCCCGCGGACCAGGTCGTCCTCGAAGTGCCGCTCCACGGCCCGGCCCAGCGGTTCCTCGAAGAGCATCCGCCACGCGTCGTCGTCCCCGATCCGGGCCCGTAGCGCGTCTCGGGTGGGCAGGGGTTCGGTGAGGGTCGGGAAGACCTTGCGGGCGACCTCGGTGGTGGTTCCGTAGAAGGCGCGCCAGCGCTCGTACTCCCGCTCGGAGCCGGTGAGCCGGGCGAAGGACTCCCGGGTGCGCGACTCGTCGCCGCCGACGAGCAGGCCGTCGGGGCGGCCCCCGCGTTCGACGGGCGTGTACGAGGACACGGTGCGCCGCCGCACCGCGAACCGCAGGCCGAGGTCCTTGACGATCTTCGCGGGGAGCAGGGAGACGAGGTAGGAGTAGCGCGACAGTCGGGCGTCGAGACCGACGAAGGGGCGGGTGGAGACGGCGGCCCCGCCGGCGTGTCCGAGTCTTTCCAGGACCAGTACCGAACGGCCGGCCCGGGCCAGGTAGGCGGCGGCGACCAGGCCGTTGTGGCCCCCTCCGACGATGACCGCGTCGTACACGTCGTGCGCGAAACCGGTGGAGCCCGTGGTGGCTGTCATGGCTCTTGGTAACACACCTGGCCCAGTCGCTCCAGACAGTGTGCCTCGTCGGCGTGGGCCAGCGCGGTGTCGGGATGCTCGTCGCCGAGGGACCGTTCGCGGATGCCCGAGAGCTCCCGGTAGATGGGCAGCGCCTCGTCCCAGCGGCCCAGCCGACCCAGACCGACAGCGAGTTCCCGACGGCTGACCAGGGTGTCGGTGTGCTCCGCGCCCAGGGCGGAGGCCCGGGCGGCGCCCACCTCGCGGGCCTCGGCGACGGCCTCCTCCCAGCGCTCCAGGCGGCCCAGGTTGACGCCGAGGACGTGGCGGGCGCGCAGGGTCTCCGGGTCGGCGGCGCCGTAGGCCCGGGTGCGGTCCGCGACCAGGGCGCGGAAGACGTCGAGGGCCTCGGCGGACCGTCCGGTGCGGCCCAGCGCGATGCCGGTCTCGTAGCGCGCGGCCAGGGCGTCCGGGTGGTCGCGGCCGAGGGCGCGTTCGCGGGCGGCGGCGACCTGCCGGAACCCGGCCAGCGCCTCCTCCCAGCGGCCGAGACGGCCGAGGGCGTAGGCGGCCTCGTAGCGGGTCAGCAGGGTGTCCGCGTGCTCGGCCCCGAGCACGGCGGCCCGGTCGGCGGCCACTTCGACGGCGGCGGCGTGCGCGTCGGCGTGGCGTCCGAGGGCTCCCAGGGCGCAGGCGAGGTTGTGCCGGCAGCGCAGGGTGTCGGGGTGGCGGGGGCCCATGGTGCGGGTGCGGGCGGCGAGCACGGCCCCGTAGATCTCGTACGCCTCGCGGTGGCGTTGCAGCCGCGACAGCTCGTACGCCTCCTCCTGGCGGGCGGCGAGGGTGTCAGGGTGGTCCGGGCCCAGCACCGCGGCCCGGCCCCGGGCCACGGCCGCGTAGACGGCGAGGGCCTCCTCGTTGCGCCCGGCCCGGCTGAGGGCGAACGCGCGGGTGTGCCCGGCGGCGAGCGCGTCGGGGTGCCCCGGGTCGCCGGGCTCGGGCAGGGGGCTGCGCGGCAGCCCGTACACGCTGGTCAGCCGGGGGTCCTCGGCGGGGGCGGGCCGCATGATGCGCTGCTCCCCGGAGGCGTGCGCGGTCCGTCCGGCGGGGCGGGCGGCGGTCCAGGAGCCGGTGAGCACGGCCCAGGCGCCGCTGGCCGGCCTGGCCTCGATGCCGGCCTTGCGGCCGGCCGTCATGCCCGAGGCCCACGCGGGCAGCGGGGCCCGGGGCGCCGGGCCGACCGCGCCGTACCGCGCCTCGACGAGGCGCCGGTGCAGGTGGCGGGCGTCGCCGGGGCGCTCCTCGGGGCGCTTGGCGAGGAGTTCCAGGACGAGTTGCTCGAAGTGGGCGGGCAGTTCGGGACGGTGTTCGCGCAGGGGTACCGGCGTGTTGTCGCGGTGGCCGACGAGGACGGACCAGGAGTCGCCGAGGTCGAAGGGCGGGGCACCGGTGGCGATCTCGTAGAGGACGCAGCCGAGGGAGTACAGGTCGCTGCGGTGGTCGACCTCGCCGCCGGCGATCTGCTCGGGCGACATGTAGTGCGGGGTGCCCATGGCCATGCCGCCGCCGGTGAGCTTCGCGGTGAAGCCGATGTCGTGGGCGAGCCGGGCGATGCCGAAGTCGCAGATCTTCACCGTGCCGTCGGTGAGCCGCATGATGTTGGCGGGCTTGAGGTCGCGGTGGACGACGCCCTGGTCGTGGGTGTAGCCGAGGGCGGCGGCCATCTGCTCGGCGATGTCGAGGACCACGTCGACGGGGAGCGGGCGCGCCTCGTTGTCCTCCATCAGCTGGCTGAGGTTGCGGCCCTCCAGCAGTTCCATGACCAGGTAGAGGGGGCCGCCGGCGGCGCTGTCGTCGCCGAAGTCGTGGACGACGGTGACGCCGCGGTGCTGGAGGGAGGCCGCGACGCGGGCCTCGCGGCGGAAGCGCTCGCGCAGGACCTGGGTGAAGTGGGCGTCCTGGTCGTGCCCGACCGGCTTGAGGCACTTGACGGCGACCTGCCGGCCCAGCGATTCGTCACGGGCGCGCCACACCTCGCCCATGCCACCGCGCCCGATCAGATCGAGCGACCGGTACCGGCCCTGGATCAGTCTGGACTCCGCCATGTCTTGAAGCCGCCCCCGTCGTCGTGCCACGCCCTCCCCGGCCGGTCCAGTATGGCCGCTGATGTACGCAGTGTGTACGCGGAGGGGCGACTCCCGGGGCCCAGCCGACGCATCGCTTTCAAGATGTGACCTGGCGGCAGCTGCCAGCGCAGACCAGCGGGAATGCTGCGCAGCATGCGACCTGTGCGACGCAGGCGTCGGGTGGTGACGTGCGGGGGCGGGGCGGGTCTGCCGTAGAGGGCGTGCGCCCAGGGCGGGAGGGAGCCGTAGGCGAGGGCCGCGAGGGGACCCCACAGCAGGTTTCGGCCAGGCGCCAGCAGGGGGTGGACGGGTGGCGCCCGCAGGAAGTCGTCCACGGCGCGGGCGTCGGCGCCGGCGGCGAGTTCGGGGCGGACCGCCTCGAAGTACGCGGCGAGGCCGGCCGCGTCGGCGGGCACCTCGGCCGGGTCGAGGCCGACGAGGCGGGCGTTCACCCGGTTCTCGTCCACGTACCGGTCGGCCTGGGCGGGGGTGAGGGGCGCGCCGGAGCGGAGCAGGACGTGCAGGAAGCTGTCGATCTGGGCGCAGTGCACCCAGAGCAGCAGGGCGGGGTCGTCGACGGGGAAGCGTTCCCCGGTGACGGGGTCGGTGGCGGAGAGCCTGCGGTGGATGGCGCGGACCCGCGCTCCGGCCGCTTCGGCGGCCCCGGTGGTGCCGTAGGTGAGGGTGCCGACGAAGTCGGCGGTGCGCAGCAGCCTCCCCCAGGCGTCCGCGCGGCCGTCCGGGCTGTCGAAGGCGGCGCTGTTGGCCAACACGCCGCGCACCGCGCGGGGGTGCAGGGCCTGGAGGTAGAGGGCGCGGACACCGGCGATCCACATGACCGGGTCGCCGTGGCACTGCCAGGTGACGGAGTCCGGCCCGTAGAGGCCGGGGTCGGCGTCGCCGTACGGAGCTGTGTCCATGGTCCGCCTCCCGCTGCGGCCGCCCTGCTCGTTCCGGGGCTGGGAGCCTACCCGGCGGGGGCCGGGCTCAGGCGTGAGACGTGGTACTGGCGGATCCGCCAGGCGCCGCCGAGGTGCTGGGCGACGACGGAGAGGCGGACGGGCAGCGGGGTCCCGGCGGCGTCGGTGAAGGTGACGTCGGCGAATCCGGCGAGGGCGTCGGCGGCGACGGGGCGGGAGTGCAGGACCTCGACGGCGGCCGTCGTGCCGGGCGGGACGTTCTCGTAATAGGTCCTGACCCGTGCGCGCCCTTCGAGGAGTTGGGGGGAAAGGCCCTGGAAGAGGACGTCCTCGGCGAAGAGGGCGACGATCTCGTCGACCTTGCGCGCGTCGAATGCGGCACGCCATTCCTCCAGGATGTCGGCCAGTACGCCGAATCTGCTCGCCATATTCCTGTTACCTCCGGTTCCATGGTCAAGATGACATTAAGACATCAGGATGCCAGTCAATCCCGCTGCATTGGCTAGATTTCGAAGTGCATAATTGAGCCATGCAGGATCATGCAAGGCAGTACCCGGGGGAATGTTGTAATCGTGACGACTCTGCAGACCGAGGAAGCGGCGTATGCGCCGTAGGACTGACGGTTTACCGCAAGGCCGTGGTGAAGGGGTGTACGGAAAGGGAAGGGGCACCGGCCTGTCTCCTGCGGATGGGGCTGCTGGTCGCTCCGCCGGACGACCCGACCGTGCTGGTGCCCGTCTCACCGGACGTGGCCAAGGCCGAACTGGTCCGGCCCATCGAACAGTCCCTGGAGAAACAGCGCCTGGACGCCCAGGCCATCGCGGGAAGTTTCGTACCGGTCAGCGCCATCTACACGGCGGCGAAACGCGAACACACCGGCTGGGCCACCGCCATCGACGGTGAACGGGTCATCCATTCCACGCTGGCCCACGCGGTCCGCGAGTGCCGCGAGGAACTGATGACCGTGCAGCCGGGCGGCTCCCGGCTGTCCTACGACCTGGACGGGCTCGACCACGTCCGCGGACCAGCCCGGCACCGCACCCTCTACCAACACGCGGTACGGACCCACGCCGCGACCCTGCGCCACATCGAGCGCCTCATCGGGGCGGGCTGCGAGGTCCGCACCCTCGACCACGTCTTCGACCGGCTGATCATCATCGACCGGACCGTGGCGTACGTACCGGGCCACAGCGAAGCCCGCACCTCGGCGCTGGAGATCAGACAGCCCTCCATCGTCTCCTTCCTCGTCCAGGTCTTCGAGGAGGCCTGGGAACGCGGCTCCTCGATCGACCCCGGCACCTCGCGCACCGTGGAACCCGACATCGCCGACGAGATCCAGCGGGCCGTCATGCGCCTGCTCGTCGCCGGACACACGGACGAGGCGATAGCGCGCCGACTGGGCACCAGCCGGCGCACGGTCGCCGCCCACGTCAGCCGCATCGCCGCCGGCCTGCAGAGCCGTAGCCGCGCACAACTCGGCTACCTCATCGCGACCACCGGGATGCTCGGGGACGAACACTCCGAGCCCGACTGCGGACGCCTGTCGGCCTGACCGGCCCCCGAACGCCCGGCCGGGGCGGGCGCACCCCGCCCCGGCCGGGCCTCACCGACCGCCCCCGCGACGGTCCCCGACCGCCCGCACCCCGGCGGCCGCGAGCAGCACCAGGACCAGCAGCGACGACCAACCCAACTGGCCGCGCGTCCCGGGGTCACGGGCCATCAGCAGCAGTACGCCCACGATCCCGCCCGCCGCCAACCACGACAGGTACGGGAACCCGCGCATCCGCACCACCAGCAGGTGCGGCGCCTCCCGCTCCAGGCGCCGGCGCAGCACCAGGTGCGCGGCGGCGACCGTCAGCCACATGTAGAGCATGGAGCCGCCCATGGCCTTCGCCAGGAAGGGCAGGATCTGGTCAGGCCAGCGGTGGTCGAGCCCGATCGAGACGAACGCGAAGGCCGCCGAGGCCGCCACGGCCGCCCGCGGGGCGCCGCGGCGCGAGGTCCGCGCCAGCGCCCGGGGCGCGTCGCCGCGCGCGGCGAGCGAGTGCGCCATCCGCGAGGCACCGTAGAGGTTGGCGTTCATCGCCGACAGCAGCGCGATCAGCACGACCACCTCGATGAGCCGCCCCGCGCCGGGGATGCCCAGGCCGTCCAGCACCGCGACGTAGGGGCTGCGGCCCGGCGTCGCGGAATCCCACGGCAACAACGTGATGATGACGGCGATCGACCCGAGGTAGAACAGGCTGATCCGCCAGATCGCACTGCTCACCGCCTTGGTGACGGACCGGGCAGGATCCCGGGATTCGGCGGCGGCCATGGTGATGACCTCCATCCCGCCGAACGCGAACACGACGGTCAGCAGTCCCGCGACGACGCTGTTCCAGCCCTGCGGGAGGAACCCGCCGCGACCGGTCAGGTTGGCCATGCCCGGGGAGTCGACGCCGGGTACCGCCCCGCAGAACGCGGCCACGCCCAGCGCGAGGAACGCGATGATGGCGGCGACCTTGATGCCCGCGAACCAGAACTCGGCCTCCCCGAAGGAGGAGACCGAGAACATGTTGGACTGGGTGAACACGGCCAGGGCGACCAGCGCGATCAGCCACCGCGGGACGCCGGGCATCCACTGGTGCAGGATCGTCGCCGCGGCGATCAGCTCGATGGCGATCGCGATGGCCGTCACCGCCCAGTACAGCCAGCCCGAGGTGAAGCCCGCCCAGCGGCCCAGGGCCCGGTCGGCGTGGACGGAGAAGGAGCCGCCGGCCGGCATCGCGGCGGCCATTTCGCCGAGCATGCGCATCACCAGCAGGGCCAGCGCGGCGGCGAGCGCGTACGACAGGATGATGGCCGGTCCCGCGACGCGCAGGCCGGTGCCGGAGCCGACGAACAGCCCGGCGCCGATGACGCCGCCCAGGGCCAGCATGGTCAGGTGGCGCGGCCGCAACGAACCCGCCGGCTGCGCCCCGGGAGCGGGAGTCTCGGTGGGCGGGGGCGCGGGCGTGGCGGTTGGTACGGGCGTGGCGCGTGGTTCGGGCGCCGTGGTGAGTGGAGCGGGCATGTGTACGGATTCCCCCCTGGGAACGGGTGCGGGCGGGACCGGCCCCGCGCGGGGCCGGTCCCGCCTCGCCTTGCCGGTCAAGAAGAGGCGCGCTCGAGCGTCGCCGTGTGCAGTTCGCCGGCGCGTCCGCCGTCGGGGGTCGCGTACGTCCAGTAGACGCTGACCGTGCCGCGACCGAGGTCCATGACGTGGCTGACGGTCATGCCGGAGGCCTCGACCCAGTTGACGAAGTACAGGCCCGCGCCGACGGCCCGGACGGAGAGCCGCTCCTGCCCGCTGTGCCCGGCCATCGGGCCGGCCGACGCGGTCCAGTCCAGCGTGGAGCCGTCGGCGGAGTACGTGTTGCGCAGGACGGCGCCGTTGTCGAGCGTCAGGACGTACGTGTGGCCCGCGAACGCCGGGACCTCGGCGCGGGCCCCCGCTTCGGCGGTGGCGGGCGCGGGCGCGGTGGCGGCCTGCGCGGCCGGTGCCCCGGCCAGGGCGATCAGGGCGGCGGCGGCGAGGGCCGGGACGGTGTGACGGATGCGCATGACGGTTCCTCCGTGTGTGCGGTCGGTGATGGGGCTGTCGTGGTCGGTGGTGGTGCGCCCGGCCGGGGTTCGGACCCGGCGGGGCGTCATTCGGCGTACTGGTGGAAGCGGGTGTGGTCGAGGAGCGCCGAGGGCCGCACCTGCCAGGGCGACATCGGCTCGTCGAGGCTGATGACCCGGCCGTGTTGGGGGTCGCCGGCGGGCACGGGCCGGCTCGGCTCGTAGCCGGAGCCCGGGTGTCGGCGCTGCCAGCGGGCCCAGATCAGGTCGATGAAGGTGTGGTGGAGCCAGAAGACCGGGTCGTTGGGCGAGGTCCCGCCCGTCATCTGGCCGCCGACCCACAGGTGGACCCGGTTGTGGTTGTGCCAGCCCTCCGCCTCGCCGACCGTCCAGCCCTCGACCTTGTTGCGGAAGCCCGCGGTGGTGGAGGTGGAGTCCCAGGGGGAGGCGTCGTACACCGGGTCGTCCACGGCACGGGCGAGTTCGGCGGGGGTCGGGAGCTCGACCGGGTCGGCCGGCCGGCCGAAGTCGCGCATCAGGTACTTCTCCTCGGTGACCCCCACGGTCACCGGCCAGCGGCCCGCGTCGTGGGCGAAGGGCCCGGTCATGACCCGACGGTCGCCGGGGCGGCCGTTGCCGCCGAGGAAGTCGTCGGCCCACAGTCCCGAGGTCGTCGACCGGTCGACCGTCCAGTCCCAGTAGGGCAGCGTCACCTTCGGGTCGACCTGCTGGAGGGCCCGTTCGAACTCCAACAGGTACTGGCGGTGCCACGGGAAGAACGACGGGGACATGTGTCCCACCCGCTGTCCGCCCTCGCCGTCGGACACGAAGTACTGGCCGTGGAGCCGCACGAACTCGTCGTAGACGCCACGGCGTTTGATCTCCAGGACCGCGTTGACGAACGCCGCGCGCTCGTCGGCCGTGAGGTCCTTCTGGTTCTTGCGCGTGTACACGTGTGCTCGTTCCTCGACTTCATGCCGTGTGCTGGTGGAGTCGCGCCGTCGACAGCTGCGCGGTGCCGATCTCGTCGACCGCCGCCCGGGCCACCTCCAGCGGGGTCGCGAAGGACTGGTAGTGGTTGACCAGGCTGAGGTAGGTGCCGTCGGCCCGCCGCATGACGTGCAGGGAGCGGCCGTCGATGCTGACCTCGATGCCGGGTCCGCCGGTCGGGGCGCCCCTGCGGGAGGAGGCGAACCGTACGGGCGTCGGCCCGCCCTGGATGCGGCGGCCGCGGTAGACCTCGTCGAACGTTCCCGTGGGCGGGACCGGATCGGCGTCGGCGCGGGATCCGCTGGCGGGGGCCGGGTCGGCCAGGACGATGGGCGCGACGGCCGCGCCGGTGCCGAGGACGACGGCGGTGGTCATGGCGGCCCTGACCACGTCCCTGCGGGTGATCGTGTTCACGCGGACTCCTCCCCGGCCCTCGTCGCGGTGATGTCCTCGACGACCGCGCGGACGATGTCGTCGGCACGTTCGAGCACCGAGGGCATGCCGGAGGTGAAGAACAGCGTCCCGGCGCCCAGGTCGCCGATGGCGTGCATCCGCCGGTGGGCCCGGCCCGCGCCCATGGCGCGGCTGGTCGACGGCTCGATGTGCAGGCCGCCGTACGGGTGGTACTCGCCGATGCCGTCCTCGACGAGCGAGTCGACGAACGGGCGGGCCTGGGCGGGCACCCGGTGGGAGGGGGCGCTGACGGCGTTGATGACGACGTCGGTGCGGTAGTCGTCGCCGTCGGCCCCGACGTGGAACCCGGAGTCGGGGAGCGGCTTGACGTTCCACAGGCCGCGCAGGATGCGCAGCCGGCCGGCCTCGTGCAGTTCCAGCAGCTTGCGGGCGTTGGCGGGCGGCATCGGGCAGCACAGGCTCATCACGGCCCGGTAGTGGGTCTCGCGGATGAACTCCTGGTCCTCCGGTCGCAGCAGGGTCCACGCGTCGGGGCCGCTCTCCGGGACGACGTGCTGCATGACCCGCATGCCGGTGTCGGCCGCGTCGATGCAGTCGTACTGGCGGCGCAGCCGGTCCAGTGGTGCCTCCACGCCGAGGGAGAACAGTTCGGCGAGCACGACGGACGGGTCGGAGCCGTGCTCCGCCAGTTCCCGTACCAGCAGGTCCAGTACGTCGCCCAGGCCGATCCGGCCGTCGTCGCCGCGAGCCGCGGCGGCGTGCAGGGCGGCGGGGGTGAAGTGCGCCATCTCCGGGAAGACGGGCCGCTGGCGGACGGCCGGCAGGGCGCCGTTGCGGGACGCCATGGTGACGCGGCCGCGGTGCCCGTGGGCCCCGAGTGTGACGACGGCGTCCACCGCGGCCAGCCCCGTGCCCAGGACGGTGACGTCGGCGTCGCGCGGAATGCCGGCGACCGTCGTGCTCAGCGGGTACGGGTCGGCGAAGTAGCCCGGGTTGCCGGCCAGTTCGTAGTGGTCGGCGGGGCGGCCGGCGCCTACGGCGCAGATCACGTAGTCGAAGGTGTGCGTACGACCGTCACCGCTGGTCAGGACCACCTCGCCGGGCGCCTCCCGGGCGGCGACGACGGCCTCGCGGACGAGCTGGACCGGCCAACCGCCCAGGGAGAGCTCTCCGACGGCGTTCTCGGCGGTCCGCTCCAGGTAGTCGCCGAACACCCGACGCGGCGGGAAGTAGCCGTCGGCCGCGTAGTCGCCCTGTCCGTAGGGCAGTCCGGACGCGTCGAGCCACTGCCGGAAGTCGTCGGGCGCCCCGGTGCGGGCGCTCATCTCGGCCGGGATGATGTTGGCGAGGACCGAGTCGGCGTCGTGCTGGTAGGCGCGGCCGCGCCACAGGTTCTCCGAGGGTTCGAAGACCGTGATGGATCCGAGGCCTCGGCCGGGGCTGCGGGAGAGCCGGTCGAGCAGGCACACGGCGGCGGCCCCTCCGCCGACCAGGCCGATGCGCGTCGGCGGGCGGTCAGTTGCGTTCATGGTGATGTCGACCTTCATGAGGTGGTGGGGAGGCGGGCGCCCCTGGGGCGCCGGGAGTTCAGTGCGCCGGGGCGGCCGTCGGCCGCGGTTCGCCGGCGGAGTCGCGGGCGGCGCCCTGCGGCGGCGCGGCGGGCTTGCGCCGGGAGCTCGCCCAGAGGAGGGCCAGGCCGATCAGCGCCCAGACGAGGAGGACGAGTACGGGTCGACCGGCGCCCGCCCCGTCGAAGGGTCCGGCGGTGCGCAGGAGCCCGGCGGCGGCGCCCGCGGGAAGGAACTGGCCGAGGGTGCCCAGCGGCTGGGGCAGCATCTCCGGGGCCGAGGCGAGGCCGGAGAGCGGGTTGCCGATGACGAACATCAGGACCGCGCCGACGGCGATGCCGGGCGGGCCGATCAGCGAACCGAGACCGGTGATGACACCGACCATGGCGAGTTCCAGCAGGGCGATGACGCCGGCGTTGACGAGGTAGCCGCCGGGCAGGACCCCGCTCAGGTGCGTCAGCATGAGGGAGCTGAGCAGGCCGGAGACGACGGCGAACCCGATGACGCCCATGAACTTGGCAGCGGCGGAACGCACCTTGAGGACGAAGAGCAGACCGGCGATGACGGCGGTGATGAGCAGCGGCAGGAAGCCCATGGACAGGCCCGCGCCGTGCGGGTCGTCCGGGTCGGCGGGCACCACGTCGGTGATGCGGACCGGCCCCGCGGCGAGCTCCTGCGCCCGGCCGGTCAGGTTCTGCGCGACGGTGGGCGAGGCGGCGGAGGCGAGGTGGAGTTCCAGGCCGCCGTTCGCGGTGGGCAGCAGGGCGCCGTAGGCCTCGCGTTCGCGCAGGGCGGCGTCCGCGTCCTCGACGGTGGCGACTTCCTCGACCTCGTAGGCGCCCGGTGCGCTCGCGAGCAGCCGCTCGGTGAGCCGGTCGGAGCCGGGGGCCGTGACCACGAGGACGGGCAGGTCGCGCGGTGCGGCGTGGGACGCCGACCACGAGAACCAGCCGCCGATGACGAACTGCACGATCGCGACGATGATGAGGATGGTGCGCGCTTCGGCGCGCGGTGAGGCGGTTGAGCTCATGTTTGCTTCCTGGGATCTGGTGCGGCCGGCGGGTCTGCGCGTCGCTGCCCGGTGCTATTCGTCGAGCAGGTCGGGCTGTTCGGCCGTGATCTCGTCCCACATGATCTGGAAGCTGTAGCGGCCGAGCTGCTCGTCGCCGAAGCCGTCGCGGGCGAGCAGGGCCTGCTGGTGGGACATGGGTACGGGGCGGCCCGCGGCGAGGGCGAGCAACTGGACCTGGGCGCAGCTCTCGTAGGTGAAGAACCAGTGGACGGCCTCCTCCAGGGAGCCGCCGACGGTGATCAGGCCGTGGTGGCGCAGCAGCATGGCGCGCTTCGCGCCGAGGCGGTCCGCGATGTCCGAGCCGTGCTCGATCCTGATGGCCGGGCCTTCGTAGTCCCCGTAGAGCACCTGGTCCTGGTAGAAGGCGGCGGATTCCTGGTCGTAGGGCTCCAGGAGCCGTTCCAGGGCGCCGAGGGCGCGGGCGTGGACGGTGTGGCCGTGCGCGATGGCGTTGGCCTCGGGGCGCTCGTGGATCTTGGAGTGGATGGTGAAGGCGCTCGGGTTGACCTTGCCGGTGCCGTCGACGACGCGGCCCTCGGAGTCGACGCGGATCAGGTCGGCCACCCGGACCCGGTTGAAGGAGACGCCGAACGGGTTGACCCAGAAGGTGTCGAGTTCCTCGGGGTCGCGTACGGAGATGTGGCCGGATATGCCTTCCGCGTAGCCCGCCTTGCCGAACAACCGCATGGCGGCGGCGAGTCGCTGCTTGCGGTGGCGGCGTTCGTCCGCGACGGACGCGAAGACCGGGTCGGCCGGGATCGGCAGGCCGGTGTGGGTGTCGGCGATGAAGGCGGCCGCGGTGGTGGTGGACACGGTCATGTCTCCTGGAAGGGTCGGTGGGCCCCGTCCCCCACCCGCACCGGGGCATGGCAAAGCCGCGGCGGGTACGGGGGGTCGACAGCGAAACCCCTGGTCAGGGGGTCGTCGGGGTGGCGTCGGATGGTGAGGGCATCAGCTCCCCCACACCTGAATCCTGACCCACGGGAGCGCGCGTTTTCGGCCCGGACGGCCGCTGCGCGCCTTCATAACCGTGCTTTTCACCTTTGCGCAGCGGGCCCGATCACGGACATATACGCACGTAACACCACGGCCCGGCGAAGCGGACCGCATCATTCACGCCGCCGGGGGCACCCGTACCCGACCACCGAACGCCCCCGATGCGCGAACGCGCGCCCGGGAGGCCGTCACCGGCGGCCGGGAGGTCATCGATTCGGCCGGGCCGGCATCGGGTCGGCCGGGCCGTCACCGGATCCGCCGGGCCGTCATCGATCACCCGACGCGCGCGGCGATCACCCGCGCGCACTCCATCGCCTCGGCGTGCGTGGTGTCCACCTCCAGGTCGTAGGCCACGCCCCGGTGGACCAGGTCCGCCTGGGACGCGGCCATCCCGACGACCCGGTCACCGCGCGCGACCTCGCGGCCCGCGGCGACCGCCGCGTCACACCGGACTCCGACCCACAGCACCCGTACGCCGTCCAGGGCCCGTCGCCACCGCCGCTGCGACTCCGCTCCGCCGAGGAAGACCTCGTCGACGACGACCCGGGCACCCGCCCGGGCCATCGCGGCGACGCCCGCGATCCATGCCGCCTCCAGCGTCCGGAACCCGGGCCCGACGATCACCTCGCCGTCCGGGGCGAACTCGATCCCGGCGTCCGAAGCCCGCATGGACGCGGGCATCGCGTCGACCAGCGCGTCGGTCCCGAGCGCGAGCCACGGACCGGGCAGGACCTCCTGCAGACACCGGACGATCCCGGACTTCCCCGAGCTGGAACCACCGTTGAGAACGATCACCTCAGTCATCACCGCGCCACAGTAGGGCGCCCCGACAGGCCTCGAAACGGATTTCCGCGGTCGCCGGTCGGGTCAGCGGCGGACCCGGGGCATGCCCAGACCGATCCAGGAGATGATCTCGCGCTGGATCTCGTTGTTGCCGCCGCCGAAGGTGAAGATCACGGCGCTGCGGTAGCCGCGTTCGAGTTCGCCGTGCAGGACCGCTCCGGCGGAGCCGTCCTTGAGGGAGCCGGCCGCGCCGACCACCTCCATCAGCCAGGCGTACGCGTCCCTGCGCGCCTCGGAGCCGTATACCTTGACGGCGGAGGCGTCCTGCGGGGTGAGCGTGCCGGACTGGACGGCGTTCACCATCTGCCAGTTGAGCAACTTCATGGCGTCCAGGCGGGCGTGGGTGCGGGCCAACCGGCCCCGCACCCAGGGCAGGTCGATGACCCGGCGGCCGTCGGCGAGCTTCGTCCCGGCCGCCCAGCGCTGCACGTCGTGCAGGGCTCGGATGGCCATGGTGCCGTGGGCCGCGAGGGTGACCCGTTCGTGGTTGAGCTGGTTGGTGATCAGGCGCCAACCCTTGTTCTCCCGGCCCACGCGACGGCTCGCGGGGACCCGGATGTCCTCGTAGTAGCTCGCGGTGGTGTCGTGCGAGGCGAGGGTGTTGATGAGGGTGCAGGAGTAGCCGGGGTCGGCGGTCGGCACGAGGAGCATGGTGATGCCCTTGTGCGCGGGAGCGTCCGGGTCGGTACGGACGGCGAGCCAGACCCAGTCCGCGGTGTCGCCGTTGGTGGTCCAGATCTTCTGCCCGTTGACGACGTACGTGCCGCTCTCCTCGTCGCCCTCGCGTACGGCCTTGCACTTGAGCGCGGCCAGGTCGGTGCCGGCGTCGGGCTCGCTGTACCCGATGGCGAAGTCGATCTCCCCGGCCAGGATCCGGGGCAGGAAGTACGCCTTCTGCTCCTCGGTGCCGAACTGCATGATGGTGGGACCGACGGTGTTCAGGGCCATCAGCGGCAGCGGGACGACCGCCTGGGCCGCCTCGTCGAAGAAGATGAACTGGTCCATGGGCGACATGCCGCGCCCGCCGTACTCCTCGGGCCAGCCGACGCCGAGCCAGCCGTCCGTTCCGAGCCGGCGGATGGTCTCGCGGTAGAAGCGCTTCTGCGCGGCCGGGTCCTCGTAGCGGGCGTAGACGTCCTGCGGCACGAGCTCGGCGAAGTAGGCGCGCAGTTCGGTGCGCAACTGCTGCTGCTCAGGCGTGTATTCGAGGTGCACGGCCCCTCCGGGAGTCTCGCGGTCCAGCCGGTCTCTGTGGTGGCGGCGGTCAGACTAGAACCCGTTACAAGAATTCGGAAGGCCCGGGAGGCCGGCAGGCACCGCGCACGCCCTTCACGGGTTCGCGGGGCTCCCGCCGGGTACCGGCCGGGCGAAGGGCACGTCGGCCTGCGCCGCCTCGACGGCGGGTCCCGCCGCGCGGCACACCACGTCCAGCACCCGCTCCGGGTCGCACGCGTAACCACCACTGGCCCAGGCCGGGTTCGCCTCCACGGCCGCCCAGCCGCCGCCCTGGAGCAGGCCCACGTCGACGACCGCGGCCGAGGGCAGCCGGCAGGCCGGATCCGCGAGCAGCTCGGCCGCGAAGGCCCGCGCCTCGGCGGCGTACGGATCCTCGTCGAGCGGAAGCCGATCGAGGGCGGGGCCGACGGCGTAGCGGCTGCCGGTGTGCACCCTGCCGTCCAGGACGAACAGCCGGTACTCCCGGGCGAAGCCCGCGATGTCGCTGACCAGCACGGGAAGGTCGTCGTCGAAGGCGTCGGGGCCGGGCAGCCGCGAGCCGTCGGGGTAGATCCGGGCCGGGAAGAGCTTGTCGGTCGGCGGCTTGACGAAGGCCGGCCTGCGCAACCGGCGGGCCTGCGCGAGCGTGAGGGACTCGACCTGCCGCCCCGACAGCGCCCGCGGCAGCCGGGCCAACCAGTCGGCCGGGGGCTCCAGCGCGAGGACGCCGAGCTCCCCGGCCACGGAATCGGCGAGGAGCGGCCCGCCGTACAGGTGCGCCCGTACGCCGTCCGGCGTCCCGGCCGGCACCTTCCAGTCCTCGGCGGTCAGGGCGCGGATCCCCCGGCGGGCGGCGGCCGCGCCGAGTCGGGGCGCGGTGTCGTTGGGGCGGGGGGCGAGGAGGAGCAGGCGGTCGGTGTCCATGCCCCATCCTCGCCCCGCCCGCGACTCCGGCCCGCTCGCGCCCTCCCGAACGAGCCGGGGACAGGGTCGGAGCCCCCTCCGATCAGGACCCGCCGGGCTCGGCGGCACCGGCACCGGCACCGGCCCCGCCGCGCTCCGCTCCCGGTCTGTCGCGGGCCGGCGCGGTGACGGCCGGGCCCGTGCGGCCCGGCAGGATCAGGACCTTGACGTGCTCCTCGGGCCGCCGCAGCGATGCGAAGGCCGCGTCCAGGCCCGCGAACCCCGCCTCGCCGGTGACCAGGGACGCCGCGTCGAGGGAGCCGTCCGCGAGGCGGTCCAGGGTGGCTCCGAACTCCCGAGGCGGGTACGTGAGGCACATCCGGAGGGTGACGTCCTTGTAGATGCCGACCACGGGGCGGATCACGTCGCGCGTCATGACCGCTCCGATCTGGAGGATCTCGGTGCCCCGGGGCACCGTGTGCAGCAGCCGGTCGAGCATGCCGGGCACGCCGACGCAGTTGACCACCACCGGTGGCAGCGACCGGGGTCCCGCGAGCTCGGCGCAGCGGGCCATCGGGTCGGCGCCGGCCGCGGACGGGTCCGTCACCGCGTGCGCGCCGAGCCGGGCCGCGGCCGCACGCCGCAGGGCCGAGGGGTCGGAGGCGACGACGGGGCCGGCTCCGCGTTCCAGGAGCGCGGCGACGGCGCCCAGTCCGACGGGCCCGCAGCCGATGACGACGGCCGGGGTGCCCGGTCCCGCCGAGCTGCGGGCGACGTTGCCGAAGCCGACGGCCAGGGGTTCGGTGAGCGCGGCGAGGGTCAGGTCGAGGGACGGCGGGACCGGTAGCAGGGCCTGCGCCTGGACGACGACGCGTTCGCCGAACCCGCCGGGGAAGTCATTGCTGTAGCCGACGGTACGGACGTCCCCGCCGGGGTCGAGTGCCCAGGGCAGGGCGACGACCCCGGTGCCCGGTTCGGGTCCGCCGGCGCCCGGGCCGTAGGCCAGTACCCGGCCGGAGAACTCGTGGCCCATCACCAGGGGGCGCGCCGGGTCGAAGAGGAAGCCGGTGGTTCCGCTGTCGCGGGAGGCGCGCAGGAACTCGGCCGTGTGCTCGACGGCGCTGAGGTCGGAGCCGCAGATCCCGCAGGCGTGGGTCTCGACCAGGGCCTGCCCCGGTCCGGGTACGGGGTCGGGGTGCTCCCGCACGGCGAACCGGCCGTCCTGGAACACGGCGGCCCTCATCGGACCTCTCCCTTGCGGGCGACGGCCTCCCGGGTGGCCCGGCGCAGGCTGCCGACGAAGCGTTCGCTGTTGCGGGCGGCCCAGTCGAGGCTCGCGCGGCGCGCCTCGGCGGCGCCGGTGAGTCGGGGTACGACGCGTTCGGCGAAGATCTCCAGGCTGCGCAGCGCGGCGGCCGGTTCGGCGATGTCCGTCTGGAGGATGAGGAAGGTGCCGAAGCCACCGGTCTTCGCCGCGAGTTCGGCGATCCTCTCGACGGCGTCGTCGGCGGTGCCGATGACGGCCCGCCCGAAGGTGGGCAGGCCCTCCTCGGTCCAGCGTTCGACGGTCCCGCCGGGGGTGGCGCAGCCTTCGAGCCGGCTGCCGCCGAGCGCCTCAAGGTAGGCGACCAGGTCCGGCGTGCCGAACTCGGCCTGTCTCAGGGCCTCTTCGCGCGTCTCGGCGAGGTGTACGGGTGTGACCAGGCGCCAGCCCGACCGGTCGGGGACGTGACCGGCCTCGGCGCAGGCCCGTTCGTGCGCCGCCCAGTTGGTGTCGAGCGTGGCGAATCCGGAGGGGTCGGCGGCGGCGAGCGAGAGCATGGAGACCCCGTGCCGGCCGGACAGGACGGCTCCGGTCGGTGATACGGCGGAGGCGACCGCGACCTCCAACTCGCGGCCCCGGTAGGGCCCGAGCTGGAGCCGGGCCTCGTCCAGGGTGAACCAGTCGGTTGCCGCGGTGACGGTCTCGCCGCGCAGCAGCCGCACGATCGCGTCGAGGGACTCGGACATCATCGCCCGGGAGCGCAGCGGGTCGACGCCCGTCATGAAGGCGTCGGAGGGCAGCTGTCCGGGCCCGACACCGAGCACGGCCCGGCCGCGCGACTGCTGGTCGAGCTGGCAGATCCGGTCGGCGAGGATCAACGGCTGATGGAACGGGAGGCTGTTGACTCCCGTTCCGAGGGTGATCCGTGCGGTGCGTTCGGCAGCGGCGGCGAGGAACAGCTCCGGCGAGGCGATGATCTCGTAGCCGGCGGAGTGGTGTTCGCCGACCCACGCCTCCTCGTACCCGAGCCGGTCGAGCGCCTCCACCAGGTCGAGGTCGCGGCGTAGCTGGAGGGCGGGGTCACGGTCGGGGCGGTGGTAGGGGGCGAGGAACACCCCGAAACGGGAGGGGAGGTACGGCTGCGGCATGGGCGGTGCCCTTCGGTCGGCGAAGTCCCGGCCGTCCGACGAAACACCGCCCGTCCCGCGCCTTCAATGCCCGGGCGGACGTCCTCCCGCTGAGTGGGACGTCCCGGGGTGTCCGCCGCTCGGTGGGACGTCCCGGGGTGCCCGCCGCTCAGGTGTGGAGGAGGACCACGTCGAACCAGACGAGGTCGAGGGCCGCGTCGAAATGGTGGGTGCCCGACGGCACGACCGCCGGACCGGGCCGGTTCGCGGCGGTGTCGAACCCGGGGCTGGTCCGCCACCGCGCCCCGGCCGGCACGTGGCTCCGCAGCGGGGAGGGCGGGTCGGGGAGGGCGGCGGGCACGAAGGCGTGGCCGGAGCGTTCGACGATCCCCGCGGCCGCTCCGGGCCGCATCCGCGCGATGCCGACGAGCCGGATGCGGGAATCGGGGCCGGGGAGGAAGCGGTCGGCGGAGGAGGCGTCGATGTCGTAGCCGAGCCAGTGGGGGTCGGAGAGCGCTCCGAGGGCCTGCTCGAAACGGCTGTTCAGGGGTTCGGTGTCGGTACGGACGCGCCGCCGGTCGGGCTCCGATTCCGGTTCCGGTTCCGAGTCGGGCCACAGGGCGGCCGCGCCGGCGGCGGTGAGCAGCAGCGCGGCCCCGCCGGTGAGGGCGAGGAACCGGCGGCGGTCGGTGCGGCCGTGGGGGCGCCGGTCGTCCACGGTCCGCCCCCGCTCCCCCGCCGCCGGCCGTCGCGGGCGCCGGGCCCTCGCTCCCGTGGCCGGTCGCGTCCCGTCAGTTCAGGGCGCTGATCATAGCCTCGGCCGTGTCCGCCATGGCCGTCCGGGCGGCCGTGAGGTAGGGCCGGGGGTCCGCGGGGGTCAGGTGGGTGCGGATGGCTTCGGTCATGGCCACGTTCAGGGCGGTGCCGATGTTGACCTTGCGGATGCCGCCGGCCACCGCCGCGGCGAGTTCGGTGTCGGGCAGGCCGGAGGAGCCGTGCAGGACCAGGGGTACGTCGACCGTCTTGGCGAGCCGGGCCAGCAGGGCGTGGTCGAGTGCCGCGGTGCGGCGCGTCATGGCGTGGCTGCTGCCGATGGCCACGGCCAGGGCGTCCACCCCGGAGTCGGCGACGAATCTGCGCGCCTCGTCGGGGTCGGTGCGGGCGCCGGGTGCGTGCGGGTCCAGCGGGGCGGCGCCGTTCTTCCCGCCGACCTCGCCCAGTTCGGCCTCGATCCACAGCCCGTTGACGTGGGCCCAGTCGGCGGCCGAGCGGGTGGCCTCCAGGTTCTCGGCGTACGGCAGGTGGGCGGCGTCGTACATCACCGACCCGAATCCGGCGTCCACGGCCCGGCGCAGCAGGTCGGGGCTCTTGACGTGGTCGAGGTGCAGGCCGACGGGGACCCGGGCGGCCTCGGCGCAGGCGACGGCGGCGCGGGCGATGGGCAGCAGGGCTCCGCCGCGGAACTTCACCGCGTTCTCGCTGAGTTGGAGGATGACGGGGAGTCCGGCCCGTTCGGCGCCCTCGACCACGGCCTCGGCGTGCTCCAGGGTGATGATGTTGAAGGCGGCCACGGCGCGGCCGGCGCCGGCCGCGTCCGCGACGAGGGTCCCGGTGGTGGTGAGGGTCATCGGAGGACTCCCTCGGTGTTCGTGAGGACGACCGAACGGGTCAGGTTGCGGGGTGCGTCGGGGTCCAGCTCCCGGTGCTCGGCGACCGCTACGGCGAGGCGGTGCACGCGGACCAGTTCGGCCAGCGGGTCGAGCGTTCCGGCCACCCAGGCGGCGCCGGTGCCGAGGACCTGTTCGGCGATGCCGTCGGGGGTCCCGCCCAGTGACCAGGTGACGGAGCCGGGTCCGGTGACGCTGACGGGGCCGTGCCGGTACTCCATGGCCGGGTAGGACTCGGCCCACGAGAGGGAGGCCTCGCGCATCTTGAGGGCGGCCTCGTGGGCCAGGCCGACGCTCCAGCCGCGGCCGAGGAAGGTGAACTGGCCCCGGGTTTCGGCGCCGGCGGGCAGCGGGGCGGCGAGCGCGGTGCGGGCGTCGGCGACGGCGGCCGGGGTGTGCGCGCCGACGTGGGCCCGGAGCAGGGTGAGGGCGGTGGTGGCGAATCGGGTCTGGACGACGGAGCGTTCGTCGGCGAAGTCGAGGACGACCAGTTCGTCGGCGAGGGCGATCACCGGGGTGTCGGGGTCCCCGATGACGGCGGTGGTCGCCACCCCGGCCTCCTTCAGCCCGGCGAGGAGGTCGAGCACCTCGGTGGTGGTTCCGGAGCGGGTCAGAGCCACCACCCGGTCGTAGCGCCGGTGGCGGGGGAACTCGGAGGCGGGGAAGGCGTCGGTCTCGCCCTGGCCGGTCTCCTCGCGCAGCGCGGCGGCCGCCTGGGCCATGTAGTAGGAGGTGCCGCACCCGACGATGGCGGTGCGTTCCCCGGGTTTCGGCAGTACGGCCCGCCGGGACGGGGCCAGTTCGGCGGCCCGCTCCCAGCATTCGGGCTGCGTGGCCAACTCGTTCGCGACGTGACTCATGCGGGCTCCCTGCGCGTTGGGTGCGTGTTCCTGCAAGGTAGCGGGCCTTTTCGCGCAACTTCAAGCATCTTCGGGGTGGCGGCCTGGGTTAATCTCGACGACTGGGCCGAAGCGGCGGCCAGGGGAGAACTCGGGAGGGCGCCATGACCCGCAAGGAACGCTGGCAGAGACTGCTGGACCTGCTGGTGGAGCGGGGCGGGCTGGAGGTGGAGCCGGCCGCCGAGGCGCTCGGCGTGTCCGCCGCGACGATCCGGCGCGACCTGGACCAGCTCGCCGAGCAGCAGCTCCTGGTCCGCACGCGGGGCGGGGCGGTGCCGCACGGGGTGTCGTACGAGCTCCCCCTGCGCTACCGGTCCACCCGTCGGGCCGCCGAGAAGCAGCGGATCAGCGAGGCGGTCGCCGCGCTGGTCGCCCCGGGCGAGGTCGTCGGCCTGACCGGCGGCACCACGACGACGGAGGTGGCCCGCGCGCTGGCGGCCCGACCTGACCTGGCCACGGGCTCGCCCGCGCTCACGGTGGTCACCAACGCCCTGAACATCGCGGGCGAGCTGGTCATCCGACCCCAGTTCAAGATCGTGCTGACGGGCGGGGTGGCCCGTCCCCAGTCGTACGAACTCACGGGACCGCTCGCCCAGCAGACGCTCGGTCAGCTCACCGTCGACACGGCGGTCGTCGGGGTCGACGCCTTCGACCCGGCGGACGGGGCGGCCACCCGGCACGAGGACGAGGCGGCGGTGAACCACCTGCTCTGCGAGCGGGCGCGCCGCGTGGTCGTCGCGGCGGACTCCTCGAAGCTCGGGGTCCGCGCGTTCGCCCGCATCTGCCCGGCCGCCGCCGTGGACGTCCTGGTGACGGACACCGGCCTGGCGGCCGAGGTCGCCGCGCGGTTCGAGGCGGCGGGGGTCCAGGTGGTCCGCGTCTGACCTCGGGAACCCTGGGCCGACCGCCACGCCCCTCCCGGACGCCCGCCACCCGCCACCCGCCACCCGCCACCCGCCACTCCATAATCGATCGCGCGTACGGATCTCCGCGGGCACAATCTCCGGATGCCCACCACCGCGGAGCAGCTGCTCTCCGTACTCGAACCGCTGCCCTTCCCCGCGCGCCTCACCCTCACCGCGCAGACCGCCCACCGGCTCGCCGCCACGGGAGAACTCGGCCCGCTGTTGGCGGAGTTGGACGCGCTCGGGCCGTACGAGCGGCGGCTCGCCGCGCTCGCCGCCTTCGCCGGGCGGGATACCGACTTCCTCGCCGCGCGCCTGGCCGACCCCGACCGGTGCGTCGCCTCGTACGCCTTGCGCGCGGCCCGCCGCCTGCCCGTCCCGGACGCCGCGATCGAGACCGCGTACGAGGACGCGCCGACCGCCCTGCGGCAGCGGCTGGCCCGGCTGCTGCTCTGCGGCGGCCGGACCGCGCTCACCGAGCGGCTGGTCGAGCGGCTCCGCGGCGAATGGGGCGACGCCGAGGCGGCACGGCTGCTGCCCGCCTGCTCGGCGCCCTTCGTGGCACGGCACCTGCCCTCCCTCGCGCACGCCGTGGGCGGTTGGCCCGGCTTCGCCCGGCGTCATCCCGACGCGGTGCTGGACCACTTCGGGACCGCCCTGGCGGAGCGGTCCCCCGGCCACGAGCGGGACACGTGGTGGCGGGTGCACGCCACGGCGGTCTCGGCCCTGGCGCCGCAGCGCCCCACCGGGGTGCTGGACCTGCTGGAACGGTACGGGCCCGCCGCCCTTCCGTACCCGCTGTACGACGGGTTGGGCGCCCTGATCGACATCGACGCCGACCGGGTCATCCGCTGGATCACCTCCCCCGACCGCCGGGAGGAGCGCTACGAAAGGGTGCCGCCGCCACGGGTGACGCACCGGCTGGTCCGGGCCGCTCCCGTGTCGCTGCGCGCGCTGGGCCGCCACTGGGGACACCGCGACCGGCACTACACCGCGCTCCTGAAGGCCCTGCCCCCCGGCTCCCGGCAGGCCTTCCACGCGGAGGTGACCGCCGGCGCGCCGGGTACGTGGCCGCACGTGGACGTGCTCGCCCTGCTGCCCCGGGAACAGCGGTGGGCCGCCGTACGGCGGGCCGAAGCCGAGTTCGACCCGGCCGAGGAGTGCTGGTGGGACGACCTGGACGTGCTCGGGCACGGCCCGTTCACCAGGTCGCGGACCGCCCTGCTCGCCGCCGTCCTGCGGTCCGGCGCCGACGACCGGGAGACCGCCTGGCCGCTGCTGGTCGCGGGAGCCACCCGCGACGGCGGCCGCGCGGCGGTCGCCGAGATGCTGGAGGCGACGCGGCGCCTGCGCAACGACCGGGACCCCGTGCGGTCCGCGGCGCTCCGGGCCCTGGCCGCGGAGGCGCCCCGCGTGCTCCACACCGATGACGTGGCGGCGCTGGAGCGGATCGCCACCGACGCCCTGGAGGCTCCGGACGGCTCGGACCGGAGCCGGACGGCCCTGCGCACGCTCGCCGAACGCGTGCTCGTCCGGCACGCGACCGGCCCCGACACGGCGCTTGCGTCCTGGGCCCTGGACACCCTGGGCCGGATCACGGGCCTGGAGGGCGTCCCCTCCTTCGGCCCCCTGTACCGGGTCCTGCGCCGCGGTCAGGAACACCAGGTGTTCGACGCCCTGCGCCCCTGGCTCCAAGCCGCCGCCGCGCGGGCCGACTTCCGCCTGCTGCTGGGCCTGGCCCGCGCCCTCGGGCCCCGGGCCCGACGGATGCCCGACCTTCAGGACATGCTGGTCACCGCGCTGGAACGGGGTGATGACGCCACCTTCCGGGCAGCGGTGGAACTACGGCTGGACGATCCCGGGACCCGCGGACCGCGGGTGGCCGCCATCATCGCCCTGGAGCCCTCGGCGGTGGTCCTGCCTCCCGTACTGGACGTCGTGTCCCGGTCGCGCACGGACCTGCTGGACGCGCTGCTCGACGACGCCCCGCCCCGCGGCCGGTTCCTGCTGCCCGGCTCCCCGCCCCCGCTCCCCGACCTCGACCACAGCGGCCGGTGGCTGCCCCGCCAGCAGGCGGCGGCCGTACGGATCGCCGCCGCGGCGGCCGCGGACGTCTCCCTCCCCCTCGCCGCCCGCGCCTCGGCGATCCGGGCCGCCGCCCCGGTTCCGGGGCTTGGGTACGCGTCGGTGACGGCCCACACGGACGCCCCGGACGTGGTCCTCGCCGAGGCCGCGCTCGGCGCCCTGCCCTGGACCGACCGGCCGCGGGAGGCCGCGGCGGTCCTGCTGGAGCGGGCCGGCACCGACCGGGCCAGGGTCGCCGTGTACGCGGCGGCGCGCGCCGCCGACCACACCGCCCCCTCCGAACTGGCCCTGCTGTTGGGGCCGTTGCTGACCGGCGAGCAGCCCGCGAAGGTGACCTCCAGGAAGGAGGCGATCCGTCTCGCGGCCCTGCACCTGCCCCCGCGGCGCGCCGCGGCCCTGCTGGCGCACGCGTTCCGGGCTCCCGACCGTCACCCGGACGTCCGCTCCACCGTCGTGCGGGCCCTGCCCGTGCTGCTCGGTGCCCCGGAGGCGTGGCAGCTGCTCGACGAGGCCGCCCACGAGGGCGACCCCGCCGTGATCGCCGCCCTGGTGACGGTCGGCCCCCGACAGCTGCCGCGGGAGCACCGCGCCCGCTGGGCCGTTCTCGTCGACTCGCTGTACGACGCCGTGCTGAGCCACACCGCGACCGGCCTCTGGGGCCATTCGACGATGCGGAGCCTGGGTGACTGGGCCGCGCACGCCCCCCGACTGGCCGAACGACTCTCGCGTACGGTCCGCGACCTCGACCGGCGGGCGCACTGGGCGGGCGCGGCCTCGGTACTGCGCGACCTGGCCTCCTCGACGCTGCCGCACCCGCTGGGCGGCGCGGCCCCCGGCAGCGTGCTGCACGGCGCGATCGCCGAGTTGCTGGTCTCGCTGGACGGCCCCGTCGGCGGCCTCGACGCCACCGGCGACCGTGACCTGCCGGCCCTGCAACGACTGCGCTCGCTGGTGTACACGTCCGCCGTGCACGAGAGCGGGCCCGAACTGCCGGAGTCGCTCGCCGGGCAGTTGGCGGGGCATCCGCTGCTCGCCCCGGAACGCGCGGACCTGCTGCGGTCCCTGGTGGACCTCCATGCCGAACCCGATGACCTCGCGCGCCGCCTGGAGGACCTGGCGGGGGCCCTGGAGGACGCCGGCGTGGTCGTCGCGGGGCAGGTGGCGGGGCGACTGCGGCCCAACTGGGGACACCGCGCGCTGCCGGCGCGTGCCGCGTCCCTGCTGGCGGTGGCCGACCGGCTGACCCGGGACGGCCGGGACGGCACGGGCCTGCTGGCCGCCGCCCTCGTGGCCGGGATGGGCACCGTGTTGAGCTGGCCCGAGGAGTGGCGGGTGCTGCTGCGCGCGCTGCGCCGGCACCCGCGACCGGACGTGCGGCGCGAGGCGTTCCACACCCTGACGGAGTCCGAGTGACGGCCGTGGCGTGACCGGGTCGCCGGCGCCGGGGCCCGGATCCGCGCGGTGCGGGCCGTGCGGGCCGTGCGGCCGGTCCGTACCTGGTCAACGTCGGCGTCGCCGGTCGCGCGGTCCCTGCCGGCGGCCGGGGTGGGTCAGTGCGCGGGCAGCCGCTCCGCCTCGCGGACCAGGGCGGCGAGCACCGGGGCGATCAGGGGGTGGGCCTCGGCGCCGCGCCGGGTGGCGGCGAACACCCGGCGGGTGGCGGCGGCCCCGGTGACGGGCAGCACGCGGGCTTCCTTGAGGTCCATGCCGCGCAGCGCAGAACGCGGCACGAGGGCCACCCCGGCCCCGACCCCGACCAGGGCGGTGACGGCGCGGAAGTCGTCGGAGGAGTGGACGAACCGGGGCTGGAAGCCCGCGAGTTCGCACGCCAGCAGGGTCACGTCGTAGCAGGGGTTGCCCGGGTACTGGCCCACCCAGTCGGCGTCGGAGAGGTCCGCCAGCGCCACGGTCGGCAGGTCGGCGAGGGGGTGCCCGGCGGGCAGGACCGCGTCGAAGGGTTCCGCGTAGAGCGGGAGGACGGACAGCCGGGCGTCGTCGGCGCCGGGTCCTCCCCGGTACTCGACGGCCAGGGCGACGTCCGCCTCCCCGTCGAGCAGCATCGGCAGGCTCTGGTCGCCCTCGGCGTCCCGCACGCGGAGCCTGATGCCCGGGTGCTCCCGCCCCAGCCGGGCGATGGCGGGGGCCAGGACCTCGGCGATGCCCGTCGCGAACGCGGCGACGGTGACCTCGCCCGCCGCGCCGCCCGCGTACGCGGCGAGTTCGGCTTCGGCGCGCTCCAGCTGGGCCAGCACCTCGTGGGCGTGCCCCAGCAGGATCTCCCCGGCGGCGGTGAGCCGCACGCCCCGTCCGCTGCGGGTGAGCAGGACGTGTCCCGTCTCCTGCTCCAGCGCGGCGAGCTGCTGGGAGACGGCGGACGGGGTGAGGTAGAGGGCTGCGGCCGCGGCGGTCACCGTACGGTGGTCCGCCACGGCCCGCAGGATGCGCAGCCGGCGGGGGTCGATCACTCCCCCATGATGTCAGCCCTGAGCAGCGGCGAGAGCCGCGCGGGCGTCCACGAAGGCGGCCACCGCGCGCTCGACGTCGGCCGTCGAGTGGGCCGCCGAAAGCTGTACGCGGATCCGGGCGGCGCCCAGCGGGACGACGGGGTAGGAGAAGCCGATCACGTACACGCCGCGCTCCAGCAGCAGCTCCGCCATCTTCGCCGCCTCGGCGGCGTCGCCGATCATGACGGGGGCGATGGCGTGGTCGCCGGGCAGGATCTCGAAGCCCGCCTCCGTCATCCGCGAACGGAACAGCGCGGTGTTCGCGGCGAGGTGCTCGCGCAGGTCGCCCGCCGACTCCAGCAGGTCGAGGACCTTGAGGGAGGCCGCCGCGATGACCGGGGCGAGGGAGTTGGAGAAGAGGTACGGGCGCGAGCGCTGGCGCAGCAGCTCGACGATCTCGGCGCGGGCGGCGACGTAGCCGCCGGAGGCGCCGCCGAGGGCCTTGCCGAGTGTTCCGGTGATGATGTCGACGCGGTCCATGACCCCGTGGAGTTCGGGGGTGCCGCGGCCGCCGGGGCCGACGAAGCCGACGGCGTGCGAGTCGTCGACCATGACCATGGCGTCGTACCGCTCGGCGAGGTCGCAGATCTCGGCGAGCGGGGCGACGTAGCCGTCCATGGAGAAGACGCCGTCGGTGACGACGAGCTTGCGGCGGGCGCCGCCCTCGGTGGCTTCCTTCAGGCGGGCTTCGAGCTCGCCGAGGTCGCGGTTGGCGTAGCGGAAGCGGCGGGCCTTGGACAGGCGGATGCCGTCGATGATCGAGGCGTGGTTGAGGGCGTCGGAGATGACCGCGTCCTCGGCTCCGAGCAGGGTCTCGAAGACGCCGCCGTTGGCGTCGAAGCAGGAGGAGTAGAGGATCGTGTCCTCCTGGCCGAGGAAGGCGGACAGCCGCGCCTCCAGCTCCTTGTGCACCTCCTGGGTGCCGCAGATGAAGCGGACGGAGGCCATGCCGTAGCCCCAGCGGTCCAGTGCGTCCTTCGCGGCGGCGACGACCTCGGGGTGGTCCGCGAGACCGAGGTAGTTGTTGGCGCAGAAGTTGAGGACCTCGCCAGGGGCGCCGCCCGCGGTCACGGCGACGGCGGCGTTCTGCGGGGTGCCGATGACGCGCTCGGGCTTGTGCAGGCCGGCGGCGCGGATCTCGTCGAGGGTGGTGCGGAGGTCGTCGCGGACGGACTCGAACATGTGCGGTGCTCCTTGTGCGGCGAAGGGGGGCCGGGCCCCGCGGAGGGGGGAGGGTGTGCGGGGCCCGGCCGGAGGGAGATGGTCCGTGGGGGGCCGGTGCGGCGCGTTACGCCGTCCAGTCCAGGATGATCTTGCCGCTGCGGGCGGTGGCGGCCTCGTCGAAGGCGGCCTCGAAGTCGCGGTGCGAGTAGCGGCCGGTGATGACCGGGGACAGGTCGAGCCCGCCCTCCAGCAGCACGGTCATCGCGTACCAGGTCTCGAACATCTCGCGGCCGTAGATCCCCTTGATGGTGATCATCGAGGTGACGACCTTCGCCCAGTCCACGGCGAACTCCTGCGCCGGCAGGCCGAGCATGGCGATGCGACCGCCGTGGGTCATGTTGTCGATCATGTCGCGCATGGCTTCGGAGCGGCCCGACATCTCCAGGCCGATGTCGAAGCCCTCGCGCAGGCCGAGCTGCGCCTGCGCGTCGGCGATGGAGGACTCGGCGACGTTCACCGCGAGGGTGGCGCCCGCCTTGCGGGCGATCTCCAGCCGCTCCGGGCTGACGTCGGTGATGACCACGTTGCGCGCGCCGGCGTGTCGGGCCACGGCCGCCGCCATGATGCCGATCGGGCCCGCGCCGGTGATCAGGACGTCCTCGCCGACCAGCGGGAAGGACAGCGCGGTGTGCACGGCGTTGCCGAACGGGTCGAAGATGGCCGCCACGTCGAGGTCCACGGCCGTCCGGTGGACCCACACGTTCTGCGCGGGCAGGACGACGTACTCCGCGAAGGCACCGTCGCGCCCGACGCCGAGGCCGATCGTGCTGCGGCACAGGTGGCGGCGGCCGGCCAGACAGTTGCGGCACCTGCCGCACACCAGGTGGCCCTCGCCGCTGACCAGGGCGCCGACCTCGATGTCGCGGACGTCCGCGCCGAGCGCGGCGACCTCCCCGACGAACTCGTGGCCGAGGACCAGCGGGGTCCTGACCGCGCCCTGCGCCCAGCCGTCCCACGCGCGGATGTGCAGGTCCGTCCCGCAGATGCCGGTCCGCAGCACCTTGATCAGCACGTCGCCGGGGCCGTACTCGGGCTCGGGAACGTCCATGAGCAACAGCCCGGGCTCGGCCTTGTGCTTGACGAGTGCCTTCATGGGGTGGCTCCAGGCATGCGGAAGGGGGCGCCGGGGCCGGTGGGGTCCGGGTGGCGTCGTTGACGTGCACCAATGTGCCGATTCGGACGGTGATCAGTCCATCGAGACTTTCTTAAGCGGGTCGACAGCACAGCTTCACGCCTATGCTCCTCAGGTGACGGGGCAGGGGCCCGGGACCGGGGTCCGGGGCAGGGGAAAAGGGGAGGTGAGGGGCGTGCCGAGTCTGCGCAGCAGGGCGCTTTCGGCCGCGCTGATCGCGACGGGGCGGCGAAGACGGTTCGCCAGCGCGGAAGCGGTACGGGCGCGGGTCGCGGAATCCGCCCGCCGGCCGTCGTCGCACCTGCCGCCGAGGTCGCTGGGCCGGGTCGCCGAGGTCTCGCGGACCTTCGTCGGGGCCTGGCCCGTGTACGACGTCTCCCCGCGCGGGGAGGAGCCCGTGACGCGGGTGCTGTACGTGCACGGCGGCGCGTACATCAATGAGCTGGTCCGGCCCCACTGGTCGATGATCCGCACCCTGGTCACCGGGGCGCGGGCCCGGGTCGTCGTACCGGCGTACATCCTCGCCCCGCGCGGCACCGCCGATCGGACGGTCCCGGTGGCCGCCGACCTGCTGAGCGGTCTGATCGAGGACGGTGGCGCGGGCGGGACGGTGCTGATCGGGGATTCCGCGGGCGCGGGGTTGGCGCTGGCCGCCGCGCAACGGTTGCGGGAGCGCACAGGTGCGCAGCCATCCCGGATCGTGCTGATCTCCCCGTGGCTGGACGTGACCATGAGCCATCCGGGCCAGGCCGCGATCGAGGCGGGCGACCCGATGCTGGCCCGGCCGGGTCTGGTGGAGGCCGGCCGGCTGTACGCGGGCGTCCTCGCCGCCGACGACCCCCGGGTGAGCCCGTTGCGCGGCTCCTTCGCGGGGCTCGCGCCGATGACGGTGTTCACCGGCACCCGGGACGTGCTGACGACCGACAGCCGGGAGCTGCTGCGGCGGGCCCGCGGGGCCGGGGTGGAAGTGGAGTGGCACGAGGAGGCGGGCCTGCCGCACGGCTACCCCCTCATGCCGGTGCCGGAGGGCCGGGCGGCCCGCGAGCGGATCGTGGAACTGGTGCGGCTGTCGGCCGCGGAGGGCTCTGCTTGAACCGGTGCCGCCGCGTCAGGCCGTGCAGGTCATCAGGGAGCTGACCGGCCAGGCCCGGTAGGCCGTCCAGTAGGCCTCGTCGCGGGAGGAGTCGGCGGGTGGAGTGCGGCTGGGCTGCCAGCCGACGGTGGTGAAGCCGGCGTCGACGGCCGCTTCGGCGAAGTCGGCGTGCGCCCATTCCCGGTATTCGAATTGCAGCGGCGGTTCGGTCAGGAACTGCGCCTTGAGCAGCGCCGGCGCCTCCCCGTCCGGTACCCGGTCGAGGATGCGCATCCCGTACGGGGACCAGTCCACGCGCGGGAAGGCGCCGGGGTTGCGGACGAGGGAGAGCAGTCGGCCGCCGGGCCGCAGGTTGGCGCGGATCCCCCGGAACATGGCGTGCAGGGCGGTCCGGTCGGGGGCGTGGCTGAACAGGTAGACGGCGGTGGCGAGGTCGAAGGGACCGAGCTGCGGCATCGAGGCGGCGTCGGCGACGACGTACTCCACCGGGCCCGGGGCGCCCGCGCCGTGCCGTTCCCGGGCCAGCCGGACGCGGTCGGGGCAGTTGTCGACGCCGACGGTCCGCCGTGCCCCGCCGCTCGCCAGCAGCCCGGCTGAGCCGCCGTGGCCGCAGGCGACGTCGAGGGTGTCGAGGTCCCGGACCCCGCCGAGGGCGTCGAGGGCCGTGCGGAGCGTGAAGGCGTCGGCCGCCGAGAAGGCCGCGCCGGGCGCGGGGTGCGCGAGGGTGTCGTACGGCTGGTGCATGCCGGCATCCCTCCCCGCGGCCGGCCCGGGTGACGGCCGGGCGGCCGGGTGCGTCCCTCGGACGGGGGAGGCGTTCGGGTCAGTCGGTACGGCGTACGGGCGGGCGGGGCCGCGCGGCGCCGGGATGCAGGTCCCGGTGGCGAGGGCGCATGCTGACTGTGTGACGGCGAGACCGGACAGCGGCGGCCCAGCCTCCGACGCCACGGCCGGCGTCCTGGCGCGTGCCACCGTCGGCGCCGTGAAGGACCTGGGCGGGTTCGCGGGTGGGGTGTACCTGCGCTCGGACAGCGAGGGCCTGCTGCGGATGGCCGTGCTCGCCGGGCTGCCGGGGCAGCTGTTCCGGCCCTGGTGGCGGATGCACGTGAACCGGCCGTACCCGGTCGCCGAGTCCTACCGCTCCGGCCAGTCGGTGCACCTGCACGACGGTGAGGCGTCCATGCGGCGCTTCCCCCAGCTGATGGCCGGCCTGCCGTTCACGTTCGCCTCCCTCTACGAGCCCGTCACCGCCGGGCCCGAGCGGTACGGGGTGCTGCTGGTGATGCGCCCGGCGACGCCGGGGGTGCCGGTCGGGACCGAGGACCGGGACCGGCTGCGCAGGGCCGCCGACCGGCTGGCCTGGGACCTGGCCGCGCTGGCGGCCCGCGGCGAGCGGGTGTCCTGGAACGCGGACCCGGTCTGCCTGCCGTCGCCCATGGCTCCCGGGGACGCCCGGGAGGCGCTGGACCACCTCGCCCAGGCCGTCCTGTCCGTGGACCGGCAGGGCAGGATCGGCTTCGCCAACACCTCCGCCCAGGAGCTGCTCGGCCTGGGCGAGACGCTGCTGCGGGGCCGGATCCTGTGGGAGGCGCTGCCGTGGCTGGGGCATCCCGCCTACGAGGACCACCTCAGGGCCGTGTTCCTGTCGGGCGATCCGGTCCACTTCGCCGCCCGGGACGCGGCCGGTCCCGAGCAGGAATGGCTGTCGGTGGGCCTGCTCCCGGGGCCCGGCGGGGTGACGGTGACCCTCGGTTCCGCCGAGAAACCGGCCTACGCGCCGGGGTCGGTGGCCAGTCCCGGCTCCGGGCTGGGCTCGCCGGCCGACCGCGCCGCGGCCCTGTACCGGCCGGTGGCCCTCGCCATCGCCCTGACCGAGGCGGTCACCGCGCGCCAGGTGTCGGCCGTGGTCACCGACGAGCTGCTGCCCGCGTTCGGCGGCCGCCAGCTGGCCATCTACCTCCTCGACGAGCGGCACCTGTACCTCGCCTGGGAGACCGGTTTCCCCCAGGGCTTCCTCAACCGTTTCGACGGGGTCTCCCTCGACGTGCGGCTGCCCGGTGTGGAGACCCTGACCTCCGGCCGCCCGATCTTCTTCGAGTCGATGCAGCACCTGGCCGAGGCCTACCCGGGGATCCCGTTGGACGCGGACGTCGGGGCGCGCGCGTTCCTCCCGCTGATCGCCTCCGGCCGCCCGGTGGGCTCCTGCATCCTCGGCTTCGACGCGCCGCGCGGCTTCAGCCCCGAGGAGCGCACGGTCCTCACCGCGCTGGCCGGTCTGATCGCCCAGGCCCTGGAGCGGGCCCGGCGCTACGACAACGAGGCGGCGATGGCCCGCGGGCTCCAGGCGGCCCTGCTGCCGCACCGGCTGCCGGTGCTGGCGAACGTGGACACCGTGGCCCGGTACCTGCCCGGGACCGACGGCATGGACGTGGGCGGCGACTGGTACGACGTCATCGTCACCGGCGCGGGCCTGTTGGCCCTGGTCATCGGGGACGTCCAGGGCCACGGGGTGTCGGCCGCCGCGACCATGGGCCAGCTGCGCAGCGCGGTACGGGCCTTCGCGCTCAGCGGCAACACGCCGGAGCAGGTCATGCGGGGCACGAACCAGTTGCTGATCGACCTGGACCCCGGACAGTTCGCCAGCTGCTGCTACGTCCTGCTCGACCCGGAGACCGGCCGCGCCCTGGCCGTCCGGGCCGGCCACCCGCAGCCGTTGCTGCGTCACCCGGACGGCCGTACGGAGGTGCTGGACCTGCCCGGTGGGGTGGTCCTCGGCATCGACGCGGCCGGGGAGTATCCGGTGACCGAGCTGATGCTGGAGCCGGGGGCGGTGCTCGCGCTGTACACGGACGGGCTGGTGGAGACGCCGGGCACGGACATCGACGCGGGCGTGGAGCGGTTGCGGGCCGCCCTGGCGGCCGCCCGGCCGTCCCCGCTGACGGAGACGGCCGACCGGCTGGTCGGCGAGGCCGGCAGCACCGCCGACCGGCCGGACGACGTCGCCCTCCTCCTCGCGTCCCGCACGGGGACCCGGTAGGCCGCGGCGGCTACCGCGCGCGCTGTCCGGAAGCCGCCGGTCGGGTCGCCGCGTCCGGGGCCGCCAGTGCGTCGGGCAGGCGCGGGAGCGTCCGCGGGGCGTCGGTGCGGGCCGTGGGCTCCGTGCCGCCGCACAGGGCCTGTTCGGACAGGGCGACCTCGGCCGCGTCCACGGGGTGCGGTACGGGGTTGCCGTCGGGGTCGGTGCGCTGGTAGCCGGTCAGGTTGAGGCCCGCCGCGTACTGCCGTTCGCCGTCGGCGGTGGACATCGCCCGGGTGGTGGCGCCGAAGACGCCTCCGTCGTGTCCCCAGACCGGGCCGCAGGGGGTGTCCACGGTGTAGATGCCGAGTCCGTAGCGCAGCAGGACGGTGCCGTCCTCGTCGCGGTAGGGGACGGTCGTGCGCATCTCCTTCAGTTGCGCGGCAGGCAGCAGGCCGCCCCGGAGCAGGGTCCGGTAGAAGGTGTTGAGGTCGTCGGTGGTCGAGATGAGCGCGCCCGCCGTGCCCGCCATCGTCATGTTGTACTCGCTGAAGTCGCGCGGCGGGGTGAGGGCGCCGCCGAAGCCCTCGTACATCCGGGAGTGCGGGCCCCTGATGCGCGGGTCGGTCCCTGGGAACCAGGTGTCGCGCAGTCCGGCGCGACGGATCACGTCGCGCGTGATGACGCGTTCCGGGTCCTGCCCGGTGACCTTGCGGAGCACCTCGCCGAGCAGGATGTAGTTGGTGTTCGAGTACGACCAGGACGTTCCCGGTTCGAACAGTTGCGGGAGGCCGACCCCGTAGCCGGCCAGGGTGGCCGGGGAGATGGTGCGGTGGCGGAACTCCTCCAGGCTGCTCGGCGATCCCTGCTTGACCGACGGGAAGGCCTCCGCGATGTAGTCCGCGATGCCGCTGGTGTGGTTGAGCAGCATGCGCACGGTGATCTTCCGGCCGCGCTCGCCGGGCACGAGTTCGGGTACGTGGTCGCCGACGGGCGAGTCGAGCCGCAGGCGCCCGGCGGCGCTCTGCTGGAGCACGGCGACGGCGGTGAAGGACTTGGTGACGCTGCCGACCCGGTGACGCATGTCGGGGGCCGTGCGGCGGCCCGTGTCGACGTCCGCGAGGCCGGTGGCGCCGGTCCAGCGGGCCCGGCCGTCGCGCACCGACGCGTACGCGCCGTACATGCCGGCCGTGTGGACCGCGTCGAGCCGCTGGGTCAACGCCCGGCGGTCGAGGCCGGTGTGTCGGGACGCGGCCGCCGGGCCGTCGGTCCGCTCGGCCGGAGCCGCGGCCGCCGTCGCGGCCGCGCCGGCCAGGAGGGCCAGCGCGATGCCGGTGGCGGCGGTGGTGGCGCGTAAGCGGCCGCGCCGGCCGTGGTGTGAAGGCACAGGATCTCCCCGGGTGCGGGCGGCCCCTCGCGGAGCCGCCGTCCGACCTTGTGCCTCGATTCTTCCGAGCCCGCGGGGGCCGCCCATCGTCCGGGGGAACGATCCCGGGGGCCGCCGCATGGGCCCCCGGTACCGGGTGCGCCTCCCCCGTTCGGAGCTCTTGACGCCCGGCGGAGCGGGGCCCGGGGGCCGGCCGGGTCGGCCCGCCCGGTTCCCCGATCCGCCCCGGGATGCCGCGTCCGGCGTCGGCGCGGGCGGGTCACCGCGCCACGTCCCTCCCGGCCAGGGTCAGGGCGCTGTTGACGAGGCCGACGTGACTGAACGCCTGCGGGAAGTTCCCGAGTTGGCGTCCGGCGACGGGGTCGTACTCCTCGGCGAGCAGACCGACGTCGTTGCACACGCCCAGGAGCCGTTCGAACAGTTCGCGGGCCTCCTTGCCGCGACCCGTCATGTGCAGGGCGTCCACCAGCCAGAACGAGCAGGCCAGGAAGGCACCTTCGTCACCGGGCAGCCCGTCGACGGACGGGCCCTCGGTGCTGTAGCGGCGGACCAGGCCGTTGCCGCCCAGCTCCGCCCGGACCGCGTCGACGGTGCCGATCACGCGCGGATCGTCGGGCGGCAGGAAACCGACCCGGGGAATGAGCAGGGTCGCCGCGTCGAGCTCGCGCGAGCCGTAGTACTGGGTGAAGGTGCCCCGTTCGGCGTCGTAGCCGTGTTCGCAGACGTCGGCGTGGACCTCGTCCCTTATGGCCCGCCAGCGCTCCACGTCGCCCGGGATCGCGGGGTCGCGTTCGATGGTGCGGACGGCCCGGTCGGCGGCGACCCAGGCCATGACCTTGGAGTGCACGAAGTGGCGGCGGGGGCCGCGCACCTCCCAGAGCCCCTCGTCCGGGCGGCGCCAGTTCTTCTCCAGGAAGTCGAGGAGGGCGAGCTGGATCTGCCAGGCGTGCCGCTCCGCGGGAAGTCCGGAGGAGCGGGCGAGGTGGAGGGAGTCGATGACCTCCCCGTACACGTCGAGTTGCAGCTGGTCCACGGCGGCGTTGCCGACGCGCACGGGCGCGGAGGAGGCGTAGCCGCGCAGCCACGGCAGGTCGGTCTCGGGGATCCGTCGCTCGCCGGCGATCCCGTACATGATCTGGAGGTCGGCCGGGTCGCCCGCGGCGGCCCGCAGCAGCCAGGCCCGCCAGGCGCGGGCCTCGTCGAGGAAGCCGGTGGCGAGGAGCGCGCCGAGGGTGAGGGTGGAGTCGCGGAGCCAGCAGTACCGGTAGTCCCAGTTGCGGACCCCGCCCAGCTCCTCCGGCAGGGAGGTCGTGGCGGCGGCGACGATGCCGCCCGTCGGCGCGTACGTCAGGCCCTTGAGGGTGATCAGGGAGCGCGTCACGGCCTCCTTGTAGGGCCCCTCGTAGTGGCATTGCGCCGACCACGCCCGCCAGTCGGCGAGGCTCTGCTCCAGTGCCGTGTACGGGTCCACCTGCTCGGGGCGCGGCTCGTGCGAGGGGTGCCAGGTCAGCACGAAGGCGACCTTCTCCCCCGCGTCGACGGTGAACTCCGAGCAGGTGCTGTTCTCCTCGCCCCACGTGCGGACGGGGGGCTCGCTGCGGAACCAGGCCGAGTCGGGTCCGGCGACGGCGACCCGGTCACCCTCGCTGCGCCGGACCCAGGGGACGACGTGGCCGTAGTCGAACCGCAGGCGCAGCGTGCTCCGGAGGGTGACCCGGCCGGACACGCCCTCGACGATCCGCATCACGTCGGGTGCGGTGTCGCGCTGCGGCATGAAGTCGATGACCTTGACCGTGCCGTCGGGGGTCTCCCAGTAGGACTCCAGGATGAGGGAATCGTCGACGTAGGCGCGGCGCGTGCACGGTTGTCCGTCGGCGACGCCGGTCGGGGCGATGCGCCAGTGGCCGTTCTCCTGGTCACCGAGGAGGGCGGCGAAGCACGCGGCCGAGTCGAAGCGGGGCAGGCACAGCCAGTCGATGGACCCGTCGCGGCCGACCAGTCCGCTGGTCATGAGGTCGCCGATGAGTGCGTAGTCTTCGATCGCCTGTGTGGGGTGCGTCATTCATCCGCTGTTCCCCCAATTTCCCGGGGTCAATCAGTCCGGACGATCAGTTGCGGACGAGGAGCGTCACGGCCGCGAGGACGACACCCAGGGCGAGGGCGAGCGCCCCCTGCTTCAGGCCGTGGGAGCGCAGGGCGGCCACGGGCAGGAAGCGGTCGACGGCGAGGCGCCCGGGACCGGTGAGGGTGAGGGCGGCGGCGGCAACGGCCAGCAGCAGTTCGTACTCCATGCCCTCGGGCGCGAAGAAGGAGCCGGTGCCGTGGACGGCGAGGGCGTTGATCATCGTGCCGGTGACGGCCGCTCCGGCCAGCGGGGTGAGCAGGCCGGCGGCGAGGCCGAGGCCGCCGAGGGTTTCGGTGAGGCCGGCGATGACGGCCATGGCGTCGCCCGCCGGGTAGCCGACGGAGGTGAAGAACCCACCGGTGCCGCTGAGGCCGCCGCCGCCGAACCAGCCGAAGAGCTTCTGGGTGCCGTGGGCGGCGACGGTCAGGCCGAGGACGAGGCGCAGGAGCAGCAGTCCGGCGTCCTGGGGTGCGGTGACGGCCGCGGGGAGGGCGGCGGTCGGGTGTGCGGCCGGTGCGGTGGCCGGGGCCTTCGTCGAGGTGGCGGAGGCGCTGGTCATGGGGGTTCCTTCCGGTCGGGCCGGCCCGACACTGGTAGTTCAAATTCGAACCGGCTGGCCCCGACCCTAACCACTGATTCAAATTGGAACAACCCGTGTAGGCTGGAACCATGGACGGGACGAGATGGCTGGACGAGCGCGAGATGCGGGCCTGGAACGGCTTCCTGGCCGCTTCGGCCCTGGTGAACCGGCGCCTCGACCAGCAACTCAAGGACGACTCCGGGTTGTCGCACCCGCAGTACGAGATCCTCGTGCGACTCGCCGCCGCGCCCGGTCGCGAGCTGCGGATGACCGAACTCGCCAACGGGCTGATCAACTCCAAGAGCGGGCTGACCTACCAGGTGACCCAGATGGAGAAGGCCGGACTGGTCCGCCGCCGCAGCTGCCCCTCCGACGTCCGCGGGGTCTTCGCCGTCCTCACCGAGGCGGGCCTGGCCCGGCTGGAGGAAGCGGCCCCCGGGCACGTGACCACGGTCCGGGAGATCCTCGTCGACGTCCTGACCCCCGAGCAGCTCGACGCGCTTTCCGCCGGTCTGGGGGAAGTCGGCCGCCGGTTGCGGGAGCAGGGCGCCTGAGCGGGTAAGGGGATCCCATGGACGGAAAAGTCTGGCTGGTCATCGCGGCGGTCCTCGCCGTCGCCCTGGCGATCGTGGCCGCGGTGCTGCTGGTCCGGGTGTTCGCGGCCCGGAAGCTGCTGCTCGACGCCGGGATCCCGCTGCGCGACAAGGCGTTGTTCTGGGTCGCCGTCGTGTACACCATCTCGCCGGTGGACCTGGTCCCCGACCCGGTGTACCTCGACGACGTGGGCGTCCTGCTGCTCGCCCTGCGCTCCCTGCACGCGGCGGCCGAGGCCGCCAGGAGGCCCGCCGACCGGACCGTCTGACGGCCCGGGGCCGAACGGAGGACGCTGCGCCGCCCATTCCCCGGGGCCACGCAGCGTCCGTTCGGGTGCGCCGCCGAGGGCGCGTGAGCGCCGCGAGCGCTACTTCGGCATCAGGACGGTGTCGACGATGTAGACGGTCGCGTTGGCCGTCGGCACGTTGCCGCAGACGACCGCGGAGCTGTCGTTGACCTTGTAGGACTCGCCCGACCCGGCCGTGGTGATCTTGCCGGTCTCCAGGGTGTCGAAGGAGCCGCTCTCCAGCTGCTTCGGGGTGAGCTTCTGGCCGACGACGTGGTAGGTGAGGATCTTGGTCAGGGTGGCCTTGTCGGCGAGGACCTTGTCGAGGTCGGCCTTCGGGATCTTGGCGAACGCGTCGTTGGTGGGCGCGAAGACGGTGATGTCCTTCGCGTTGTTGAGGGTGTCGACGAGTCCGGCCTGCTTGACGGCCGCGACCAGCGTGGACAGCGCCGGGTTGTTCGAAGCCGCGGTGGCGACCGGGTCCTTGGCCATGCCGTCGAAGCTGCCCGCGCCGTCCTTCGGGACGCCGGCACAGGCCGGGCCGAAGGGCTTGTCCGCCGCGGCGGACGCCTCGGGAGTGGCCGCCTGGGAGGCGGTGGTGTCCGCGGCCGGACCGGAGGCGGAGTCCTTGCCGGACTCCGAGCAGGCGGCGAGGGCGAAGGGCAGGACGGCGGCCGCGGTGACGGCAACGGCGGTGCGACGGAACTGACGGGTGTTCATCAGGGTTCTCCTCGGAGCTTTCACGACTGGAAAGGAAGGTGTGGAAGGAAAGGAACGGTGTGGAGGGAAAAGGAACAGGGAGGTAAGGGATCGGTGGGTAGGGACGGGGAGGATGGTCGGATGGTCGGGGGCGGCCGGGCTCAGGCGACGCTGACGACGACCGAGTGCCACCCGCTGGCGCCGTCGGGTATGGTCCGGGCGCGTTCCTCGGTCTGGACCGCGCCCGTGCCGTCGGTGGCGCGGACGGTGAGGGTGTGGCCGCCGGGCGTGGCCTTCCAGGAGTGGGACCACTGGCGCCAGGTATCGGTACCGGCCTGCGCGGCCAGGTCGGCGTACTGCCAGGGGCCGTCGTCGATCCGGACCTCGACGTGCCGGATGCCGCGGTGCTGGGCCCATGCGACGCCGGCGATGGTGACGGCGCCGGCGGCGGGCCGGGCGAAGGGTTTGGGGGTGTCGATGCGGGCCTGCGTCTTGATGGGCGCCCTGCGGGCCCACTTGCGCTTGACCCAGTAGGGGTCGTAGGCGTCGAAAGTGGTGAGTTCGAGGTCCTCGATCCACTTGCAGGCGGAGACGTACCCGTACAGGCCCGGGACGAGCATCCGGACGGGGAACCCGTGGGTGAAGGGCAGCGGTTCGCCGTTCATGCCGACCGCGAGCATCGCGTCCCGGCCGTCCATGACCTCCTCGACGGGCGAACCCAGGGTCATGCCGTCGACCGAGCGGGCGACGAGTTGGTCGGCGGGACCCTTGCCGGAGGGTGGCCGGACCCCACATTCGCGCAACAGGTCGGCGAGGGGGACGCCGAGCCAGCGGGCATTGCCCGCGTACGGACCGCCGACCTCGTTGGACACGCAGGTCAGGGTGACGTCCCGTTCGATCAGGTCACGGGCCAGGAGGTCGGCGTAGGTGAAGGTCCGGGGGCGCGTCACGCCCTTTCCGTGAACGCGCAGGCGCCAGGTGTCGGCGTCCACCTTCGGGACCACCAGCGCGGTGTCGACCCGGTAGAAATCCGCGTTGGGGGTGGTGAAGGGGGTGATGCCCGGGACCCGCAGCGATACCGCGCGGGGCAGCGGAGCCGCCGGTGAGGCGGGGGCGGGCAGCCGGACCGCGGCCCGGGACGCCTCGGCGCCCCGACCCCGGGAGGAGTTCAGCCCGCGCCCGAGGGCGCCCGCCGCCGTCGAGGCCAGCGCAGCGGCCCCGGCGGCGACGAGGAAGCCACGACGGCTCCAGCCGTCCGCCGCGGCGGGCTCCTCCCGTACGGCCGGCAGCCTCCCGACCAGGTGGTACAGCAGCCCGGCGCCGACCAGCGCCCCCACCAGGGAGGGCAGGGCGTCGGCCGGGCCGGCGGAGTCGGGGCGGTTCAGGGCCGCCGCGCCGCCGACCAGGCCGAACAGCAGCACCCCGGCAGCTCCGATGCGCCGATGGCGCAGGGCCAGCAGGCCGAGCGCCACCGCGAGCAGGCCGAGGGTGACGAGGATCCCGAGCTGGAGGACCAGCTTGTCCGCGGTCCCGAACTGGCGGATGGCCCAGTCCTTGACCGCCGCCGGGGTGCTGTCGATGGCCGCGCCGCCCACCGCCGTGACCGGACCGGCCTCGGGACGCACGGCGGCCGAGACCAGCTCGGCGACCGCCAGGGCCGCGTAGCCGGAGAGCAGGCCGCTCAGCGCCGCCGGGGCGGTGCGGGCGAAGGTGTTGCGGTTGATCCTCACACCCGGTCTTCGGCGCCATCCGGTCGGCGGATTGGCCGTTCAGCCGACCGAGTGAAATCCGGCCCGACATTGACGCGCGGAACGCGTGCTCAGCGGTGCCGGCCCACCGGGACCGGACCGCCGTCCGGGCCGACGAGCGACACCGCGTACGGACCGAGAACTCCCACCGGGGTCCCGGTAGGAGGACCCCGGTGGGAGGTACGGGTGCGCCCCGCGGGCCGGCCTCAGGGCGCGGCGGGCGCCACCGGGGCGGAGCCGGGGCCTTCGCCTCCGGCGTCGTGACCCTCCCCGCCGTGGCCGCCGGCGTCGTGCTCCTCGGCACCGGGGGTCTTCGCGCCGGGCGCCTCGGCACCGGGGGTCTTGGCGTCGTGCTCCCCCGGGTGGCCCTCCGTCGGCCCGGACGCGGCGTGCGAGGCGCCGTTGGCGACGGTTCCGCCGAGGCGTTCGCGCAGCGGCGCGAGGGCTTCGGCGGTGGCGGCGGTGACGACCCAGCGGTTCCCCACCAGGTAGGTGCCGCCGTACATCGCGGATTCCGCGAGCCACGCGCGCTGGCCCTGGTCGGCGGCGAAGGTGGTCATGCGGTAGGAGTCCTGCCCCGACCCGCAGGCCGCCTCCTTGAGTTCCTCCGCGTCGACGGTGACCTCGGGAGTGCAACCGAGGACGGCGGCGATCTCCTGGAGGGTGGCGGTACGGGCGGTGGACACCGGACCGAGCTCTCCGGGAACGTCCTGGCGGCCGGCCGCGGCGCCCCGGTCCGCCTTCTCCTGCTGGCCGGCGCACCCGCCGCACAGCAAGGAGGCGAGCAGGACGACGGCACACGGCAGGAGGTGGCGGGCGGTGATGCGGGCTGAGTCGGACACGTCTGCCTCACTGGGGTCCGGCGCGGGCTGGGTGGACACCTCCGGAACGGACTACTTGACGGCGACCTTCTTGCCGGCGTCGTTCACCGCGAACCAGAGGTTCTGCTTTCCGTGTCCGTTCGTCTGTCCGGGAGCGGTGTCACCGGTGAACGTATAGACGGGCCAGCAGTCGATCGTCAATTGCATGCTGCCGTCGGGGCGTTTCACCGATCCGATCCATTCCTGGGGAATTCCCGCCACCTTCGTCTTGTCCACGACCGGTGCGGGCTTCCACGTGTCGAGGCAGGCTCCGAGGCAACCGATCTTCATCGGCCACGCACTGTCCTTGTCGAACCGGTAGAGGGTGTTCCCCTTTCCGTCGACGAGAATCCTGCCGAGCTTTTCGTTGGTCGCCACGGCGAGTTCGGCGGCGGCCCCGGGCTTCGCGTCACCCGCTCCGCCCTCGCCGCCCGTGCCGGGCTTGGCCGCGTCGCCGGTGGTGCCTCCCTCCGCGCCGCCCTTCGCGTCGATGGCCTTCTTGCCGTCCGGCGCCAGCGCGTGCCAGGTGCCGCCGACGCCCTCGCCCTTCGCCTCGCCCGGCTTGGTGTCCTTGGCGTAGCGGTAGACGGGCCAGCCCGCGAGGGTGAGCTGGCGGCTGCCGTCGGTACGGGTCACCTCGCCGAGGAGGCTCGCCTCGATGCCCTCGGAGGCGGTGGCGTCGTCCGCCGGGACCGGCGGCCACACCGTGGCGCAGTCCCCGTCGCAGGAGGATTTGGGGGGCTCGGGCGTGTCCTTGTCGAAGCGGTAGAGGGTGGCGCCCGCGCTGTCGGTGACCACGCTGCCCACCGAGGCGATGGCCCGGACCGCGAGCTTGCCCGCCGCGCCCGCCTTCTCCGCGGCGGAGCCCCCGGACTCCGATCCGTACCCGGAACCCGACCCTGCCGCGGCGTCCGATCCGTATCCGCCGGCGCCGTACGCCGAGTCGCCTCCCTTTCCGATCGCCTTTCCGTCTCCGACCGGCTGCACGGAATTCACGTTTCCGGCGGCGTTCGTACCGCCTCCGCAGCCCGCCGCGAACATGATTACCGCGGCCACCGATCCGACAGATATCGCACGACGCTTGCTGATCACGATCACTCCTTCGGTTCCTGCCCGGCGCTTTTGCGTCCTCGGTCATTCATAGGGCCTACGGGGTCGGTCGAATTCGAATGGGCGCGAATTTGTCAGATCGCGCTAACGGCTGAACGCGGTTTCGCGGGGCCCGTTCACAGCGGGCTCATTCCTGGATGCGCAGGGCGAGCGCCGGGCAGCGGCGCACGGCTCGCAGGGCCTTCGGCCGCAGCCGGCCGGGTACGGGCATGACGGCCTGCGAGGGGTACCCGTCGGCGTCCAGCCGCACCACCTCGGGCAGCAGGTCCACGCACAGTCCGTGCCCCTTGCAGAGCGTCCAGTCGACGACGAGACGTTCGGGGTTCTCGTCGGCCGGGAGCGGCAGGGCGCCCAGGACGCGGCGACCGCAGCCGCTGCCGAGGGCGTGGTCGCGCAGTTCCTCGGGGAAGGTGGCGAGCGCGGACGCGACGAACGAGGACGTGCCGTCGGGATGGCTGCACGCGCCGCGGCCTCGAACGGCGCGCATGCGGGCCTCGACCGCTTCCAGGGCGCCCCTCCCGCCGCCGCCCACGATCTTGTCCACGGCGTCGGCCAGGGAGGGCAGGCCACGGACGCAGGGTCCGCACTGGCCTGCCGATTCGTCCGCCATCCAGCGGGTGACCCGGGCGACCTCGCCCGCCGGGCAGGTGTCCTCGGGCAGCGGCAGGACGGCTCCGGCGCCCAGGACCGCGTCGTAGGCGGCGAGGGACTGGCGGGACAGCGCGACCGAACGGGCCGCGGCCGGGTTCAGCCACCGCCCGTGGTATCCGCCGACGAGCACGCCCTGGCCGGGATCCGACCCGCACAGTTCCAGTACGTAGGCGAGCGAAGTACCGGTCGGCACCTCGACGGCGGTGGCGCCGCCGACGGTGAGCATGATGGTGCCCGGTTCGGTGGGCGTGCCGACTTCGCGGTAGGCATCGGCGCCCAGGCGGGCGGCGACGGCGAGCTGGGCGTAGGTCTCGGTGTTGGAGAGCAGCGTGGGCAGGCCGCCCAGGCCCCGGTCACTGGTGCGCACCTTGCGCCCGGACGGAAGGGCGGGGCCGCCTTCGATGCCGTTGATGAGGGAGGTCCCCTCGCCCGTGACGAAGCGTTCGGGGAGGCGGGCGACGCGGACCCGGCTGCCGACGGGGCCGCGTTCGGCGACGGCGGCGCGCAGCGACTGTTCGACGTCGTCCCGGGTGACGCCGACGACCACGTCCTCCGCGCCGAGTGCGGCGGCGGCCAGCAGCGCCCCGTCGAGCACCAGGTGCGGTACGTGCAGCAGCAGGGCGGTGTCCTTCAGGCAACTGGGTTCCCCCTCGCTGCCGTTGACGACGACCGCGGTCCGGCCCTCGCGGGCGGCGGCGGTCCGGGTGACGGCCCGGAGCTTGCGGGCGAAGGGGAAGCCCGCTCCGCCGCGGCCGCGCAGGTCGATGCGCTCGGCCAGGTCGGTGAGCTCGTCGGGGCGGTAGGGGGGCAGCGGGCCGTGGACGCTCAGGTGGGCCTCGCGGTCGAGGCGCGTGGCGGTGTCGAGTCCGGCGAGCAGGCGGGGCTGTCCGACGCAGCCGAGGGCCGGCCGCGTGACGCCGGTCATGCGCGCCCCCGCCCGCCGTCGAACGGGGTGCCGGGACGGTCGTTCGTGGCGGTGGGGCCACCGGGAACGAACATCATGGCGTAGGGGGCCCGTTCGGGCCCGGTCGGTGGGGTGGCCCTGGCGGCCACCACGGGGCCGACGGCCCCCGTCGGTATGAGGAGGGTGTCGGCGAGCGGGTCCGCACCCTGGGAGAGGATGCCCGGCAGCGGGATGACCGGGGGCACGGCGAACTGCTCCCGGCCCACGGGCTGTCCGGCGAACGAGGGCGGAACGCCCGGCGCGGCCGCCGGGGGCGGGACGAACCCGGTCGGGCCGAGCCCCGACTGCGCGAAGGCGGGTTGTCCGAAGGCGGGTTGTTGTCCGAAACCGGGCTGCCCGAAGCCGGGTTGACCGAAATCGGGTTGACCGAAATCGGGCTGCGCGGGTCCGGGCCGGCCGAACGCGTCCTGCCCGAACACGTTCTGTCCGAAAGCGTTCTGGACGAAGGCGGGCTCGACGAAGGCCGGTTGCGGGAAGGGAGGTGGGGAGAAAACCGGTTGGGAGAAGACCGGTTGTGCGGGGATCGGCGGGGAGAAGGTCGGTTGTGCGGGTATCGGTTGGGAGAACGGGGCCTGTGGGGAGGCGGTCCGCCCGGCGGGGACCTCGACGAACGCGGGCATCCGGGTCGTGTCGGCCTCGGCGAACGCGGCTCGTACGGCTTCCTGTTCGGCGTCGGGCGAACCGGAGCGACGGTCCAGCTGTCGTGCGAGGCGGGCCGTGAGTCGCTCCGCGGACTGCTCCGCGGGCTGGCGCACGAAGGGCTTCGGGTTGCGCGGCGGAGCCTGTCCGGGGGACGGCGGAGCGGAGGGCTGCGGTGCGGGGCGGGCCGGGGCGGCGCGCAACCGCGCCCGCATCCGTAGGAAGAGGACGCCCGCGACGCCGGCCAGGCACAACCCGTAGGCCACGGTCACCCACGCGCTGGCGGGGCGTCCGGCCTTCAGCCCGTGCACCAGCGAGGCCCCCCAGGCCGGGTACGCGCCCATGTGCAGGGCCCGCCACCACATGGACCGACCCTTGGTGGCGAAGGCGCTGCGCACGGCGCCGGAGACCGCGACGGAGACGAAGAGGTAACCGGCGAGGGTGCCCAGCCCGATGAGCACGGGCTGTTCCCGGTCGGTGAAAGGAAGGAACGCGGCGCTCGCCCCGGTCTGCGATTCGGCGATCTTGACCCAGACGTGCAGGGCGAGGAAGCCGAGGCCGGAGACGGCGAGTCCGCGGTGGGCGCCCTGGGCGAGGATCCGGTGACCGGACGTCAACAACGTACGGTCCGTGGCCGCGAGTCCCCACAGCACGGCGGAGGTGAGCGAAACGAGGGAGAGGACGCCGGCGCCGTAGTCGAGGAAGTCGAACAGGCGCGTCAGCGCGCCCGCCCTGGCCGCGACGCCGAGGGCGAGCAGGGCCGCGAGGGCCGCGGCGCACACGGCCGCGGGGTGCGGGCCCCCGGCGGCGGACAACAGGGGCGGGCGCCGGAAGGCCCTTCGGCCACCGGCCTCCGCGGGGGCCGCACCGGCATGCCGTCTGGTGCGTCGGGCCCGGTGAGAGCGTGGCATACGGGTCTGGGACAGGGGCATCGGGTTCTCCCATACGCCCGGGCCCGAGCACTCCACCTCGCACTCGGCGCCCGGGGGTAGTCGTCGGAACTGCTCCGCGGCGGGCGGGAGATGGATGCCTCGCCGGCCGGGAGCGGGGGCCGGAGTGCAGAAGCATCGTGGAGGTTCGCAATCCCTCCACAGTATTTATCTAATCGTGACAACTTCTCGCGGCCACGGCATCATCAGCTCGAACACCCCCGGAAGATTCCCTTCCAACGGTGCGGTGCCGACCGGGCTCACGTCTTGTCGGCCGCCACACCTACCCGTCGGCAAAATCGAGGCAAAGTCGCGGGACTGCAAGTGGATGGCACGCTCCTGGAGGGAGTAGAGGTGCTGGACTCCCCTTTCGGCACTGGCGCCGACGGGGGGAGGGAGGCAGCTTCCACGAGGCTGGTCACCCCTCCACGGACAGGCCGTACCCCGGCATGAACGAGGTAACAAATGTGCGAACTTCTGAACCGCATCTGGTCCCGCCCCCGCGGCGAATGGACCCGCGTCCTACGAAGGGAACTACCCGCGCTGGCCGCCGGGATAGTGGAGGAACTCCGGGAAGGCGTTCCCGGATTCGCCGAACTGGTGGATGACGTGGGCGAGGAGGTGGTCAGACGGCAGGTGGAAGCGGGCCTGCTCACCACCCTCGGCTACCGCGAGTCCACGGCACCGCGCCACGACCGGCCGGCGGACGGTGAGGGGGGAGAGGACGAGTGCGCCGGCCAGGAACCGGCGTGCGCGGCGGCCACCGCCGACTGCGGCCCACCCGTCCCCGTGCGCCCCGACTCCCGCTCCGGCCCCGAACCCGACCCGGACGAGGGGCGGGGTTGCGGCCCCGACCAGGGCTCCGGGCCGGAGGACCGGGGAACGCCGCACCGGCGCGGACGCTCCGCACCGCTGACCGTCGTCCCCACGAGCGGGCCCGGACCGGCCGCCGAACGTGCCCGGCGCGAGCTCTTCGCCGCCCTTACGGGTGACATGTCCATGTCTGACATAGCTTTGGCCGAACTCGCCGCGGCGGCCAACTGGCCCCTCCCCACGGCGGTCCGGGCCATCGCGATGACCACCATCGGCGAAGTCCAGCAACTGGCCGCCGCGCTGGACGACGGTCTCCCCGGCCTGGCCGGCGCCCAGCCCTGCCTGTTGGTCCCCAGCCCCGACCCCGAGGCACGCACCGCCCTGGAGGCCGTGCTGCGCGGCCGGGTCGCCGCCGTCGGACACCCCGTCGCCGTACGGGACACCGCGTCCTCCCTGCGGTGGGCCCTGCGGCTGCTCACCCTCACCCCCGCCCGCGCCGGCCTGGAGGCTCGGGCGGTCTTCGTCGACGACCACCTCTCGACCCTGCTCCTCCTCCAGGACGAGCCACTGGCCCACGCCCTGGCCGCCCGCTGGCTGCGGCCGCTCGCCAGCCTGACCCCCCGCCAGAGCGAGCGCCTCGAAGTGACCCTCCTCGCCTGGCTGGAGGGCGGCGGCGCACCCGAGGCCGCCAAGGCCCTGAGCGTGCACCCCCAGACGGTCCGCTACCGCATGCGCCAGCTGGAGAAGCTCTTCGGGCCCGGACTGCGCGACCCCCGTACCCGCTTCGAACTGGAACTGGCCCTGCGCAGCCGCCGCCTCATGGCCCAGGTCCGGCGCCAGCACTCCCGGGTCGGCCGCAGGGCCCGCGCCGTCGCCACCGATTTCGGACCGCTCGGCGTGGGCCGCATGGCCCGCGTGAACGGCCTGTAACCCTCCCCCCACCGCTCCCCCACCTCCCCCCACAGACTTCCCGGCGCCCGGCCCCTCCCCGAGGG